>CAMKSZ010000001.1 GCA_946415525.1 uncultured Prevotellaceae bacterium
CCTATAGGGAGGGAATCAGCAAGCACGCCGCTTGGAAAGAGAAGGAATTAGCAGTGAGTCCACCACCAATGCTTGAGGAAGAGGAACAACACCGCCCTGAGGCGCGAGAAGCGCGTGTTGACCCAGTCGCGGGAGCGACCAACCGCTTCGGCCACGACTGCCGCAGGCACGCCTTCCCACCTCTGCAAGAAGACAAATGTGTCGGTCTCCGACCATTTGAGCATGCGGATGACATCCACGAGAAAAGCATTGATACTGGTTGCCACATCTGGCGAGGTGCCAAAGGGATTGAAAACCTCGGTGACCGGGTTGGTGGAGGTAGAGTTGAAGGAGATGTCAGCCCCATAGACATTGTCGATGCAGACTGTGAAGTCGCCCGGAGTATTGTCAGCGATGACATAGTCATCGAAGTTGTAGGCAGAATTGATGACGCGGAACTTGAAGAGATCCTCGGCATCGTTGAGCATCTTCTCATACTGCTTGGCGTCGATGTGGCGGGCTTCCATGATCTCGGTAGCCGGCTTCTGCTCGACATAGATGTCAAGCAAGAGTTGGCGTGACTCATCCTGCGGCATCATCACCTCGTCGATGATGAGTTGGCATCCCGCAGGGGAATGCTTACTCAACATGACCTTGGTGTTTTTGGGTGTGCGCGCACGCTTCACCTTGATGTAGCCCAATTCATCAAGATAGGCAGTGACGGTGTGGAATGCCACTTTGGAGAACCAGGCGAAGAAAGGGCAAACACCTCCGTAAGTGTCGAAGGGGTGCCATGTTCCTTCAGCCCAGCAATGTTCGTACAAGACGCTTCCGAACTCCACATCGTCGAAGCAGTAGCCGTAACTTTTCCTGACACATTTGGCAATGTAGTTGCGGATTGCCTCCATAGAGTAATATCCTGTTCCATAGAAGAAGTTGTTACGAAATTTAGGATTATTCTTTACATTTTCAATCACATACTTCCCCTCCTCGGCTGGGGAATTAAATTTAGGGGCGTTTACAGGTTTTGTCATAAGGCGGTAAAATTTAAAATAATAAAAGAGCGAAAAAAATCCGAACTCCACATTTTTGTGAAAAGTCCGGAACCTACAGTAAGTTGTGAGTCGCCTACTCTAAGAGTTTTCTCTAAAATGTAGTGCGTCGCCTTTGTAGCGTTCCGTGCAGCAATTTGATGCTACTCCATTGTTAGTTTTTGCTAAAATTGATACTTTTTCTGCTTTGTCGATGTTTTTGGTGAATAGAATAATGTTGTTGAAAGTGACCCAATTTGTGTTGGTTCCAATTGAGATTTTGTTAGTTGAGTTAATTTTCAAGGCGTAGATATCCCCTTCCGCCAAATTGCCATTCAGCAATAAAGCGGTCTTTTTGGGATTGAGATTTGTCCATCTCGCATCAAAAGGAATTATATGGTAATTCTCCATAGACATGATGACATAGATATAAAATTCACTAAACCTTAAAATTCTCTCTTGTTGAGTTATTTGAGTTTCTGTTAATATACATTTGGAATGCAAAAATAATTTAAATACTCTTATTATGCAAATTTTCCACAGACAATCTTGCAGGATTAACATTTATTAATAAATGATGTTTCGGGGGTCGGGGGGTGAGATTTTGAGATTTCGGAATATCGATATATCGACATAACGACATAACGACACATCGAGGGAACGACATAACGAAACATCGAGAGAACGACATAACGACACATCGAGAAAAGGATACAGCCAGAAAGAGATTACGAGTGTTAATTGATTCTAAATTGTAGGTCAAGTTGGGGAAAAATCGTAAATTTGCAAACTAATAGTATCACCATTATCTTATATGAGGAAAATCATCTGTTTATTGGTTGTTTTAATGACTGCCATCGCCAGCAATGCTTCTGTTGGCGGCCCCACATTTTATTATAGGTTTACGGCCAAGCCATCGACTACAGGCGAAGGCAAAGTGTACGCCTCCGACAAGAAAGAGATACCCGACGACAGCAAGTTTATGAATTACTACGGCACTGTTGTCTATTCCCAAGGTTCCCTTGCCACAGTAAAGACAGTCACTGCCACCGCTTATCTTTTCGCCAAGCCAGAGGAAGGTTATTTCTTCTCCCACTGGTCGCGCTTGGACGGCGACAAAGAGGTGCCATTCAGTTATGCCCGCTACACCACCGACCTTGTGACCATCACCAACACCGACATCCAAAACCCAAAGGATGCCGTCTTCATCGCCCACTTTGCCAAGGCAGGCCAAGTCTATCCCGTCTCCTCCGACGAGACATTGGGCACGGTAACCATTGACATCCCCACCAACACCAATGGCGACCACGTGACGATGACCGCCATCCCCGACCCCCTTTGTGGCAAGTTTATAGGCTGGCGTAGGAACAGTCAGACGACCCTTACCAAGACCAACCCCCTCACCATTGATGTGTCGAATTCCACTCGTGGTGTTTACACCGCCGTATTCGAGCCTAAGGGTGTCGAAGACAAAGGCATCTATATTTTGATGGAAAATGTAGGTTCGCAACAATTTTTTGGCGTGACGGGATTATCCGAGCAGACTTTCGACACAGACCAGCGTTACTTCAAGAATTCGATGATGCTGATTCCCTCCACCAATGAGCATGCCCATTCCTCTCCTGCCTTTGTCTTGAAAGTCACCGGCACCCCCAACGGAACTGGCGGCCTCGACAACGTGGTCATCTCCAGCCAAGGCATCAGCACCTATATGATTAGCAAACAGAAATTTTCCATCGAGAACTTCCTCGACGACCAATACTTCATCTTCGCCAGCCATCAAGGATTCACAGGCTATCTCAAGGACAACGGGTCTGAGGAAACAGGCATGAGCCACATGGAACTTATAGGCGACTACCATCACCCCGGCATTTGGAACCGCTGGAACTACAACACCAACTATGCCTGGCAATTCCGCTTGATAGACGAAGACCACTTCGACGAGAACTACTTCGGCGCCCGTCCCTACGCCGGCACCACAAAAGACGGCAAATACTACACGACGATGTACACAGGCTTCCCCTACGAATGCCGTGACGGTGTGAAAGCCTACACTGTGGACAAGATGCTGAAGGACGGCCGTGCCCACCTGAAGTTAGTGCCCAACAACCAAGTGCCGTCGAACACTGCCGTAATATTGGAGTGCAACGGCACCACCCCCAAAGAGAACCGCCTCATGCCTCTCACCAGCGAGCCCGACAGCATAGAGACCAATCTGCTCAAGGGTGATATCTGGCTCATGGACGAAAGTGGTGACGAAGCCAACTACCGCACTTTGTTCGACAGCAACACCATGCGTGTGCTGAGCACCGACAAGGCCGTATTCGGCAAGACCAACTACACCGACTACACCCTCGACACAGATGAGAGCAAGCAACCTTTGGCCTATATCGCCAACAACACCTGTTATCTCGACGTCAGTGGCATGGAATCGGCAGCCGACGAGATTGAGTTTACCACCGAGAACGACCCCGGAGAATTCGAACGTCTGAAAGGCGATGTCGATGGCAATAAGGTTGTAGATGTGGTGGACGTGATGCTGATAGTGGACTACATCCTCAATCGCCCCTTGCGGGTATTCATCTTCGCCAACGCCGACACCGACGAGAACAACGTCGTAGATGTCACCGACGCAATGTGGATAGTCAATTACATTCTACACAAATAAGCCGCAAACTACATGAAAAAACAACTATTAATCGTTCTGTTGTCCGTCACGGCCATCAGTGTCACAGCACAGCCCTATCCCTATCAAAACCCCGAACTCAGTTCGGAAGTCAGGGCCGCCGACCTCTGTTCGCGCCTCACGCTTGAGGAAAAGGCCAGTCTGATGAAAAGTTCGTCACCCGCCATTCCCCGTTTGGGCATTCCGCAATTTGACTGGTGGAACGAAGTGCTTCACGGTGTCGCCCGCAACGGCTTCGCCACCGTCTTCCCCTCCACCATCGGCATGGCCGCCTCCTTTGACGACGACCTACTCTTCCGAGTGTTCGATGCCGCCAGCGACGAAGCCCGTGCCAAGGCCAACACCGCCCGCCGAAGCGGTACGGTGAAACGCTATCAGAGTCTATCGTTTTGGACCCCCAATATCAACATTTTCCGCGACCCCCGCTGGGGACGTGGTCAAGAAACCTACGGCGAAGACCCCTATTTGACCGCAAGAATGGGCCTTGCCGTAGTGCGTGGCCTCCAAGGCGACGGCAGTCACCGCTACTCCAAGTTGCTTGCCTGCGCCAAGCATTTCGCCGTGCATAGCGGTCCAGAATGGAACCGCCATGTGTTCAACATCGAGTCGCTTCCAGAGCGCGACCTTTGGGAGACCTACCTACCCGCCTTCAAGTCGCTTGTCCAAGAAGGCAATGTTGCCGAAGTGATGTGCGCCTATCAGCGCATCGACGGCGACCCCTGTTGCGGCAACACCCGCTATTTGCAGCAAATCCTTCGCAATGACTGGGGCTTCAAGGGCATCGTGACCAGCGACTGCGGCGCCATCGACGACTTCTGGCGCCCAGGCTATCACGGAGTGTCCGCCAACGCCCACGAAGCCTCAGCCAAGGCCGTGCGAGCCGGCACCGATGTGGAGTGCGGCAGCAACTACCTCAAGTTACCCGAAGCCGTCGCCAAGGGTGAAATCACCGAAGCCGAGATAGACATTAGTCTGAAACGCCTGTTGAAAGCCCGTTTCGAGTTGGGCGACTTCGACCCCGAAACCTTGGTTGACTGGCAACAAATGAGCGAGGATGTAGTGGCCAGTGCCGCCCACAAGCAACTTGCCCTCGACATGGCCCGTGAGACGATGACATTGTTGCAAAACCGCAACGGTCTGCTCCCGCTTGCCAAAGACGCAGGAAAAATCATCGTGATGGGACCGAATGCCAACGACTCCGTGATGCAATGGGCCAACTATTCCGGTTATCCCACCGGCACCACCACCATTCTCGAAGGCATCAGGGAGAAGGTAGGTGCAGTGAAATACTATCCCGCCTGTGGATTGACGAAAAACGAGGTGGACGAAAGCCTTTTTGGCGACATAGTAGGTGCCGACGGCCGTCACGGCATGGTAGCCACCTATTATAATAATAAGCAAATGGAAGGCCAACCCGCCGCCACCGTCACCCATTCCGAGCCTATCAACCTTAGCAATGGCGGCAACACCGTATTCGCCCCCGGCGTGCAACTCCATCGGTTCTCCGCCCGCTACGAAGGTACATTCATCCCCAAGAGCGACGTCGATGCTACGTTTATCCTGAAATTCGACGACTGCGCCCGTCTCATCGTCAATGGCGACACACTCGTCAACGTATGGAAAGGGCGCGACAGGATTCAAGTAGCCGAAAAGCAGATGAAGGTGAAAGCCGGACAGCCCTATCGGCTCCAGGTTGACTACCAGCAAGACACCGACATGGCCGCCCTATTTTTCGACATTGTCAGGAAGCATACCCCCACTACCTCAGAAATCCTCGCCCAGGCAGCAGGCTGCGAGACCGTCATCTTCGTTGGCGGCATCTCCCCCCGTCTTGAAGGCGAAGAGATGAAAGTGGACGCCCCCGGTTTCAAAGGCGGCGACCGCACCGACATCCAACTTCCCGACGCCCAGCGTAAGGTCATCAAGACCCTCCACGACGCAGGCAAGAAAGTGGTGTTCATCAACTGTTCCGGTTCCGCCATCGCCCTTGTGCCCGAGACCCAGAATGCCGACGCCATCCTCCAAGCCTGGTATCCCGGCGAAGAAGGTGGGCATGCCGTCGCCGACGTACTTTTCGGCGACTACAACCCTGGCGGCAAACTTCCCATCACGTTCTACCGCTCGGTGGACCAGTTGCCAGACTTCCTCGACTACCGCATGACCGGACGCACCTACCGCTATTTCAAGGGCGACGCCCTCTTCCCCTTCGGGCATGGCCTCAGTTACACCACCTTCACCCTCTCGAAACCCAGTTACAAGAACGGCAAGGTAAGCGTACGGGTGACCAACACCGGCAAAGTGAAAGGCACAGAGACCGTACAAGTGTATATCAGAAACCTGTCCGATAGTGACGGTCCCCTCAAGACCCTTCGCGGTTTCAAGCGCACCACCCTCTCCCCCAAGGAGAGTGCCATCGTGGAAATCGACCTCCCCCGCGACCGCTTTGAAACCTGGGATGCCAGCAGCAATACGATGCGCGTACAGCCAGGCCAATATGAAGTGATGGTAGGCAACTCCAGTGCCGCATCCGCCCTAAAGTCCATCAAGGTGAAAATCAAGTAAAGCGACAAAAAAAGATACCTTCCCATTATTTCGTGCGGAAAATCTTGCTTCTATCCAAAAAAAAGACTAATTTTGCAGCATGATGGAATTAAGAAGACACATTGAAATACTACTATTGTCCAACGACTGCGTGATAGTGCCCCACTTAGGCGGTTTCATGGCCCATCACGTCGAGGCCCGTTATGACAAGGAAGAAGGGATGTTCCTCCCTCCCCTGCGAACGTTAGGCTTCAACCCACAGTTGACGATGAGCGACTCCCTGCTTGCACAGTCGTATGCCGATGCCTACGACATCAGTTTCCCCGAAGCCATGTCACGCATCGAGCACGACGTGCGGTTGCTGAAACAACGCATCGAAGCCGACGGCAGATACGAGTTTACCGACCTTGGCACCATCACCATCAACAAAGACGGTCGTTATGAGTTCGAGCCGAGCCCCTCTGGCCTCCCCACCCCATCACTCTACGGACTTGGAGCCATCGAACTTCCTCCGTTGAGTGTTATCGCCCGCCAAGGCACTCCCTCGATCGTTTTGCCAACCGCCCCGATGGGCATCATTCACCCAGCATCCACCCCACGCACTTCCAAACTCGCCACCATCATGTCACACATAGACGAAAGAGACTACCAAGAAGAAGAGAAAACCATCAGCATCAAAGTGAGCCTGCTTCGCAATCTTGCGGTGACAGCCGTCGCCGCAGTCGCACTGATTTTGTTTGCCCGTCCTGTCCCCGCCAGCGACAGCGGTGCCATGGAATCGGCACGAGAGGAAGCCAGCATGGTGACCGTGACGGAACAGCCCGCCACCACTATGGAAGCAGCCACCACAGCCAATGCCTCCATTATTGGCAGTTTAGAGAGTTTGTCACACAAAATCGAGCAAATCCAAGCCAACGAAGAAGCCATTGTGCCCGAAGTGGGCAAATACACCATTGTTCTTGCCTACAGCATCCCCACTGAGAATGCCAAGTTGTTCCTCGCCGGCGTAAGGGCAAAGGGCGCCAAGAAAGCCGTTCTTTACGACTACCAAGGCCAGAATGTGGTTTCTTATGGCAGTTACGCCAACACCGAGGAAGCCTACAGCCAAATGCAAGAGTTGATAGACAACGGCAGTGTGGCCAGCGCATGGATTATGCAGGTGAAATAGGATGAAGAGAGTACGTTGCCCGAAATGTGACAATTTCATCACATTCGACGAGACAAAATATCAAGCCGGCCAGTCGCTGGTATTCGTATGTCCGAACTGCAATAAGCAGTTCGGCATTCGTATGGGGGTGTCGCGCCTTCGCGATACCCAAAAAGAAGAACAACTCGACGAGCATGCCAACGAGGAAGGTTGCGGTTCGATAGTCGTCATAGAGAACGTCTTCCACTACAAGCAAGTCATCCCCCTTCGGATGGGCGACAACACCATCGGGCGATACATGAAAGGAAGTACGAAGACCAATACGCCGATAGAGACCAACGACCCCAGTGTCGATATGCTGCACTGCGTCATCAATGTCTCACGCACTAAAAAAGGCCGGTTGAAGTATGTCCTCCGCGACGGTCCCAGTTTCACTGGCACCTTTGTCGATAATGAGATTCTGGGCGACAATGAGCGTCGAGTCATTGAGGACGGCACACTTTTCACCATCGGCGCCACCAGCATCATCCTCAGAAGCGCGGAAGAAGATGAGGGATGACACTTTTATATTGGCTTTTCCATTATAAATAATAAGGAGACGCCCCAAAGGGACGTCTCTATTTTGTTGAATGGGGGAAGACATGGAGGGATGGAAGAAGAATTACCTTTTTCTTAATTTAAGTTTTGGAATCTTGTATCGTTCTCCCTCTTGCGGGTCGTTGTTGCCTTCATTGAGAACGATAAGGTAGATTTGAATGTCGGTGCCTAAGAAAATGCGGGAAATTGTAGGTAGATCCTGCCCCTTCATCACAGTGATGACGGTATCGACACCGACAATGTCGTAGGCACCATAGGGTATCTGAGCATTCAACGCAGCATAATCAATGGTGTCCTTCACCGTTGGGGGAGCCGACATCACAGAGTCGGGCTTTTCCACTTTGGCAACAGCAGGCACCTCCTCTGCAGGGGTGACGATTTCACTTTCACCCGATCCTCCAGCGAGTTTTACGATTCCGCCTACGCACAACAACGCAGCAACGGCGCCAAGTGCCCATCGCCCCCAATGCCGAGGCTGCGAGGAATCATCGTCATCTTCCGAATCATCCTGTTCCGTTTGGCGAGACATATCATGTGAAAGTTGTGCATCATTTTGCGAAGATGAAAGACGTTCCTCTTCCACCGTTTCAGTCAAATCGTCCTGTTCTTCAACTTGTTCTGGCATCACGTCCCCCTCCTGACCATCCGGTAGTTCCACTTCGTTCGTCTTGTCTTCTTCAATTAAAGGCACCTCTTGAACGGGAGCGGCCACAGGTTCCTCCCTTGCTATCAAGAAAGAAAGGTCTTCGTCTTTATCGGAGGCCCCCCCATAAGAATTGAAGGTCTTTACATCGTCGAAGTCAACGCCCTCGTTAAGTTCCACCTGACTGAAGTAAGAGAAAGGACGGTTGACCGCAGCAGCGAAAGCCTCATCGGGTGTGAACGACACACGACCGTAGGTGCAATTATCAACTTTCACTTTGGTCAAGAGGAAAGCACCCAATCCAGGCACCTCTACCGGTTCCCCCGACTCCATGCCCTCCAAAATCAATTTGAAGAAAGCCACGGGCAACCGTTCGGCAACATGACGCTCAGCCTTATTCTGTCTGACCAACAAGTCAGCCATCTGTACGAAGACCCCACCGGCATTCTCAGCGGACTCCTTATCGACCAACGGGTCGGGAATGAAGCGTACATACAAGCGAGGAGGAACGAGAAATCTCTTCCGTGCGGCGCTATCCACCCAAACATATTCCATCGTCTTCTGCACCTCCAACATGCCCAACTCCGGAATATGCAAGTTTCCCTGTTCGATGACCTGTTCAGTCACCCACTTCACCATCGCCTCGACGAAAGCACCCGCATCCGCACCGATGGTGTGAGACATCGCCTGGATCAATTGTTCCTTGTTCATAGTTACCTATCTAACCTACCACCTCGCCATAGAGGTCGAATTCCTCGGCGTCGGTGATACGGACATCATAAAAAACACCCCTTCTCAGTTGTCTTTTCCCCACCTCAATCAGCACTTCTGGGTCAACCTCTGGAGAAGAATATTGCGTGCGGCCAATATAATAATCACCTTCACGCCTGTCGATGACGACTTTCATGGTCTTGCCCACCGCCTGCGCCTCTATCTCGGCACTGATTTGCTGTTGCAAAGCCATCAGTCGTCCCAATCTGTCCTGTTTCACTTCATCGGGCACATCATCGACATAGTGTCGGGCGCTATATGTACCCTCTTCCTCGGAATAAGCAAACGCCCCCAAGCGCTCGAAGCGCGCCCAACGGACAAAATCCATCATTTGGTTGAAATCATCCTCGGTCTCGCCAGGGAAGCCCACCATCATCGTTGTGCGCAGAGCGATTCCCGGCACAGTCTCTCTCAGTCGCCTAACAAAATCATAAGTCTGTTGACAAGTCATCTCACGCCTCATACGCGCCAGCATGTGGTCGGACACATGCTGCAATGCCACATCGAGATACTTGCACACGTTGTCGTGACGATTGACGACCTCCAGCAATTCATATGGGAATTGGTGTGGATAGGCATAATGAAGCCTTATCCAGCGAACCCCCTTGATGGCAGCCATCTTATCGACCAATTCGGCAATATGCCTCTTTCCGTCGATATCCATTCCATAGAACGTGAGTTCCTGTGCGATGACCTGAAACTCCTTCACGCCCTGC
This sequence comes from uncultured Prevotellaceae bacterium, assembly GCA_946415525.1. Taxonomy (GTDB): domain Bacteria; phylum Bacteroidota; class Bacteroidia; order Bacteroidales; family Bacteroidaceae; genus Prevotella. Next base: position 10,112 of record CAMKSZ010000001.1, read on the forward strand.
GCCACCAAGTCGCGCACTTCGTCGAGCACCTCGTCAACAGGCCTGCTGACGTGCTTTCCCGTGCAGATGGGAATGGCGCAATAGGCACACCGACGGTTGCAGCCCTCGCTGATTTTCAGATAGGCATAATGTTTGGGCGTTGTAATAGAGCGCTTGCCCCTGCAATCCTCCACTTCTGCCAATCCCAGGTCGTGGAGAACATTCATATAATCGAACTTGCCGTAGTAGCGGTCAACTTGCGGAATTTCCTTCTCCAATTCCTTGCGATAACGCTGCGAGAGGCACCCCATGACAAACAAGTGCCCGATGCGCCCCTCCTCCTTGGCTTGCGCCAATTGGAGAATCATGTTGATACTCTCCTGCTTGGCATCGCCAATAAACCCACAGGTGTTGACCACCACTATTTCGCCACGTGGCAAGTCAGCGTCGTGTGTGCAGGAGTATCCCAACGCTTGAAACTGCTTTATCAAACGCTCGCTATCAACGAGGTTTTTCGAACAGCCCATCGTGATGATATCGACATGATTTCTCCTCATCGCCGCAGACCTACATCCTTTCTCCAAACAGAGAATCGACAAACTGCCGCTTGTTGAACAGTTGCAGATCCTCCATGCCTTCACCCAATCCGATATACTTGACAGGCACTTTCAGTTGGTCGCTGATGCCGATGACCACGCCACCCTTGGCAGTACCATCCAGTTTGGTGACAGCCATACTTGTGATATTGGTGACAGCAGAGAACTGCTTGGCCTGCTCGAACGCATTCTGTCCTGTACTACCATCGAGCACGAGGAGCACCTCATCGGGAGCCTCCGGCAGCACTTTTTTCATGACATCCTTGATTTTCTTCAACTCGTTCATAAGGCCCACTTTGTTGTGCAACCTTCCCGCCGTGTCGATGATGACGACATCAGCGCCGTTGGCCTTTGCCGAATTGAGGGTGTCGAAAGCCACTGAAGCAGGGTCGGAACCCATCTTCTGTTTGATAACCGGCACACCCACACGCTCGCCCCAGATGCAAAGTTGCTCCACGGCCGCAGCCCTGAAGGTATCAGCCGCACCGAGGTAAACCTTCTTTCCAGCCTCCTTGAATTGATAGGCCAGTTTGCCGATAGTAGTGGTCTTGCCCACCCCATTAACGCCTACGACGAGAATGACGTAGGGTTTGTGGTCGGCCGGCAAATCCCAGTCATCGAGGTCACCCGTGTTGTTTTCGGCAAGCAGGGCAGCAATTTCTTCCCTCAGGATGTTGTTCAGTTCAGATGTAGAGACATATTTGTCGCGAGCCACCCTTGCCTCTATTCTCTCTATAATCTTGATAGTGGTGCCCACCCCGACATCGGAGGTGATGAGCACCTCTTCGAGTTGGTCGAGCACTTCGTCGTCGACTTTCGACTTACCAGTTATCGCCTTTGCAATCTTGGAGAAGAAACTTTGCGATGTACGCTCCAACCCTTTGTCGAGCGTTTCTTTCTTTTTTTTGTTAAACAGACCGAAAAAACCCATAATACAAATTTTCGACAAAGTTAATAGTTTTTTTTTAGAAATCGCCAACAATCACCCATTGATATAAGAAAAAAGCGAAAAAGGGTGTGACGAGTATCGAAATGCACCATGCCAAAAAGAGTGTTCCTTTAGTGGAACACTCTCTAAAATATTGGTGTCGGTGGAAATTAGTTCTTAAAGAAATCCTGAACTTCCTCGTTGGGAACCATTTGCTCATCAAAGATGTAAGCACCAGTTTTGGGGCTTTTCACCATCTTGATTACCTTTGTGTAAGCGCGACCATCCTTTGAGCCTTCATGGAGGGACGCCACGGTTTTCTTTGCCATATTCTAAACTCTATTATTTGATTTCCTTGTGAACGGTCATTTTCTTGAGGATGGGGTTGTATTTCTTCAACTCCATGCGCTCGGGTGTGTTCTTACGGTTCTTAGTGGTGATGTAGCGGCTTGTGCCAGGCAGTCCGCTATTTTTCATCTCAGTGCACTCGAGAACCACCTGCACCCTATTGCCTTTCGCTTTCTTTGATGCCATGATGACTACTCTCCTATAATTTTAATGTCCTTCCAGTCCACGTAGCCTTTAGCAACAGCCTGCTTCAAAGCGGCGTCGAGACCGAGTTTATTGATGGTACGGAGGCCAGCAGCGCTGATTTTGAGACTGATCCAGCAGTCTTCCTCCACATAGTAGAATTTCTTTGTGAACAAATTCACATCGAAAGTGCGCTTAGTGCGATGCTTCGAGTGGGAAACGTTATTACCCACCTGGGCCTTTTTTCCCGTAATCTGACAAATCTTCGACATTGCTATCTAAATTTTTGTTTTCGTTTTTTGATACCTATTCCAAACAGGGTGCAAAGTTACTAATATTTTTGCTTAACCCAAAACTTTTCCTTGAATAATCTTGCGAATTAATATTTTTTTTGAAAACATGGTAGTTATACACGACTCAAATGTGTGTTTTTTGCTTCGTCATCCCCAATTTGGCGTAAAGAATGGGGAGAGATGGCGAGATGACGAGATGACGATATGTCGATATATCGATATAACGAGACATCGACAAAGCGAGACATCGACAAAGCGAGACATCGACAAGACGAGACATCGAATGGGGGAAGCGCAGACCTTCAGGGCAAGGAGAGGCGGAAGACGTAGGCGACGGAACAAACCAGTTCAGAGAGCATGACATAGATTAGGATGAGGGGTGCAGCCTTTCGTATGCCGCTTGTGAGCACCGCCAGGATGTCGGCAGGAGCCTGCTTTCCCCCTGCGAGGACGGCATAGACGACCGCTCCCACGCCGACACAGAAAGCCAGCGACGGTATGAGGCTCCTGCTGAAACTGCTTGGGAAGAGACTTCCCGTGGCACTGAGCAGCGGAGCATGAGGAAGGAACGCCATAGCCGCCCAGACCGCCAAGAAGACAATCATCTGCACAAGAACCATGCGCAGGGCGAACGTTTGCCGATAAGTTCGCTGTGCGGGACTTCTCCGGATGGCCTCTATGACCCCCGACTCCCTAACCGCCCCATAGGCGACGGCACCGACCAAAATCCACACTAATGGTGGCGATGCCACATTGTCGACAAAGGAGCCGAAGAACCACCTGATGCCCTCGCTGCCGAGTAGCGACCTGACGACCGACTCCGGCGAAGCAGCATTGATTAGCCACGACACCAGGAAGAGCAGCACCTGCAATGCCGGTATGGCCAACACAGCCACAGCGAGCCAATGGGCACGTCTCTCAGTTCTCATCCGGCACCAGGTTGTCGATATCGAGAATCCTTAGTTCAAGCGCCCTTACCACCAGTCGTGTGGCATTGACGCCGTATCCACCATTGCCATTGGGAAAGAGTTTCTGCACCAGTTCGTTTTGCCTTTTCTCCAAACTTTTCACTCCGAAAGGCATCCCCCTCAAATTGGTGATTTGCTCTTTGGTGTAGCCCAGTGCGAGGTGCCGCAAGAAACGCTCGTCGTATTCGTCGATTTCGTAATTGACCAACGCCTCCTGCCGAATGAGTTGGCTTCCCACGCTGTATTTGAACCGCTCCACGATTTTCTCGAGGATGGGTTGGTTGAACACCAATTGTTTGCCGCTCATCACGCTGAATACATCCCCCCGCGTGAGCAGTTCGCCACTTTTGAGGATGATGCCGTCGGCCCCGGCATCCAGCACGTCCACCCAGAGTTTCTCATTGAGAATCTCACCGGTGAAGATGAGCACCTTCACTTTGGGGTACATCTCCTTGGTTTGCCTACAGATTTCCACCCCCACGGTGGTAGAGCCCCCCAGCCCCAGGTCAAGAAGCACCAAGTCGGGCAATTGCTGCTTGATTAGTTTCCAGTAAGAGAACTCGTTGTTGGCTGTTCCAATTATTTGTGCCTCAGGGATGTCGTTGCGAATGATTCCTTCGGTGCCCTTCAATTCGAGAGCAACATCCTCGACAATAATGATTTTAAACTGTTCCATATTCATATTGGGATTGACTGTTTTTATTATTCGATAGCAGTAGTAGTGCTTATTGCATTTCGCGCCTTGACCAAAGTGACGACGACCACCACCCCCTCTTCGTGTCTGTTGATTGCCCTGATGCCACAGGCACGGGCATTGGTAGCCTCCCCCACGTCCCTAACAATTTGCCTGCACAACAAGAATTGCATGTTGCCGGGAGCGGGATTGAAAAGTTCGTGACATTCCTCGTCGGAGAGGTGCAAGTTGGGATAGGAGACATGGAAATCGACATATCTGTCCGCCCTGTCGTCAATGGTGATGGCTTTCTGCCCTCCGCCCTGTTTTCGAAGCAAGTCGAATAGGTAGCCTAACAATTGCCTGTCGCCATAGATGGCCATCGTAGAAGCGTCGGCAACCTTGGGTAGCAGTTCCTTCACTGGCACCGGCACACATTCCATTTTCACGCTCTCCACCTGATGCATGGCCTGCATACTGAGGATGGAGTACAATTCCTTGTAATAGTCTGCCAGTTCCGACACGCTCTGCAGTTGTTCGTCCCTCCTGTCCACGAGCGTCCTAATTCTTGAAGGATAATACATCGTCTCGTGCTTGAGCGTACTGAGACAGTTGTCGAGCACACTATTGCAGACATGCAATTTGGCATCCTCGAACTCACATTTCCTCACCTCATCCTCAGCGATATTGATATCCGCCTTTCTGCTATTGGCGGCAGCGATGCTCTCCTTGAGAGCCTCAATCAATTCATCAGCCACCTGCTGCAGCATCAACGGTAATTGTTCGTTGTTGTATGACTTTCTTCCTGATTTCATCCCAGCCCCCAGGTTACCCGTCGTTTTCCCCGCGAGCCTCTCGATTTCCGCGAGTTTCTCCACATCGTCCCTTTCCGACCGAAGCACATCGTTCATGGCCTTTACACGTTCAAGGCTAAATCTGTAGAACACCTGATGCCGATAGAACATGAGGAAATAGGCCAACAAGATAAGCAGCGAGAGAATGACGAGGATGACAATGGCCATGTACTTGTTGGTCTGCGACTTCTGCATCATCCTGCAATAGTCGCCCAACGTGCGGTCAGCCGACATTTCCTTGTAGAGTTGCGTGTACACCTTGTTATTATAAATATAGATGCCCCATTGGTGGAGCGCGAGCGCAGCCACGGCAATGTCGTTGCGGAGCGTCCTGATGACATTGAAATCGACAGGCAAGCCATCATGAAACCAATATATTTCCGACTGCATCACCGACTTGCTGCTCTGCAACATCAGCGTATCGGTGCCACTGGGCCTGCACAGTCGATAAGCACGGTTGAAGCATGCGATAGCCGAGTCGGCATAGTTGAGAGCATCGCCGTATTGGTCGGCAGCGTTGCACTGCGCCACTCTACCGGCAAAATCCCCTGCCCTATCCAAGATGCTGTCCACGGGTTCGGCTGCCAGCCCCAAATGAGAGAAAAGCATCACCAAGGCAAGGAGAGTGCGCGCCACCCCTTTAGGCAAGCGGAAGAAGAACTTGCTCCCCTTGCCCACTTCGCTCTCCACCCCAAGTTCACAGACGTTGAAAAGAGAACTAATTTTCTTGTATTTCTCAATTATGCCCTTGCAGTTGACAAGTCCAAATCCATGTCCCTGCTCTTGTCCACCCATCCAATTCTTCTGTACCGGTTCGCGGTGTACTTCGTCGTCGTGAAAAGCCTTTTTCTCCACACTGAAAGCCTCCTGCACCTGTTGTTCGGTCATTCCGATACCCGTATCTGCTACGCTCACCTCCACATATTTTTCTGTTTCGGTAGCATCGATGGTGACAGAGCCGCCCGAAGGTGTGAATTTCCGAGCGTTGTCAGCAATGGTGTTGATCATGAAAAGTGTAAGGGTGCGGTCAGCCTTCACCCAAGCCGCCGACGGGACGACATTGAGTTGGATATCCTTCATCTGGAACCCCCTCTTGCCATGCGCCACGATATCGAAGAGCGCCTGTATGGGGAAACTCTCGATATGGAGGCTCAATTCCCCCTTACGCAACTGAATCCATTGCGTGAGGATGTCGTTGTAATAGATGATTCTATCGGCCAATTCCGCCACATAGGCAAACCTCTCCTCGCGTCGCTCCTTCTCCTCACCCGGCGTATTGAGTTTCTTGATTTCCAGCAAGATGCGGTCGATGTAAGGCGTCACCATATTGACGAGCGACACTTTCGCCCGCTGCTCCAAGTTGAGACGCTTGTTGTTGTCCACATGAAGTGAACAGACAGCCATTTTCTCCATGGTCTCCTCATACCTGTCATCAAGCATGCTTTGGTAGGCCAAGTTATCCTTTTTCCATTCCTCCAAAGGCTGCATCAGGGATTGCAGCGGGTCGCGTCGGTCCTCCCTTCTTCTGAGGTAGTAGAAGAGGAACAACAGCGCCACACCCAGCACCATGACGACGACGATGGCGACAATCATGGCATTGAGTTGGCTCACCGACTTGTCGAGTTGTTCAGCCCTCGACTCAAGATACAAGTCCTGTCGGGTCTTGTCTTGGGTGTCGATATAGTAGTTTCTATTGCGATAAGTTTCTTCCTTGTTGTTGAGTGCCGCATAGGAGACACTAAGTTGTTCGCGTATTGACGCGACGAGGTCAGGCGCCTTGAAGATGGCACTATCAGTGTATAGCGCCGCATTAAGACAATCGAGCGAAGCCTGATAGTCGCCGATGTACCAATAGCATTTCGCCAATGTCCTGTAAGATCCCGCAGTCTGATAGACATCTCCATAAATGGAGAAGATGTCGAGCGAACGCTGCGCCAAGTTGCCCGCCAGCAAACTATCGGGCATGTTGTCGATATTGAGGTTGCGAATGGTGGAATAATTGTCGAAAATGAGTTTCTGCCTCATCACTGGCACCTGTAGATGTTCGCTCATGGCCTGCAGCGAGTTAGCCACCCAGAACGGGTAATTGTATTGCACGGCGATGTTGTAGCATCTAAAGAGATAGTCCATCTCCACCTGGTTGATTTCCTCTTGTGTCCCGTAACTGATGATTCCGCCAGCACCTATATTATAAAGGTAGTTGAGCAACTGCGCATTGTCATTGAGGATGTCGCCATTGGGGTCGATACTTTCGAGCGCCTCCGCCGACTGTTCGTCGAGGCCAACATAATAATAATAGGTGGAAGTGACGATAGCCAGTTCGGATTGCGCATAGACCATTCTTTCCCACTGGTGCTCATTCATCGCCCCCGGTTCCTCCTCTATGCGTTTTTTCCTGTTGAGTGCGCTTTCCCTAAAAGTATAGAAGTCCTTGTTGTGCGACTGTCGTTGGCAGAGTCGCATGTTTTGGATGTCGGCAATGAGGAGTTCCACCTGATTGTCGGTGAGAGCCATGACGCTATCGAGTTGGCGTTTTGCCCTTTCGTAGTCCATCCTCGCGATGCTGACAAAAGCCTTGTTGTTGTAAGCCTCGGCCTTTCCTCCCCCATAGTGTTCAGAAGCCTTGATGGCCTCGTCGGCAAAAAAAGATGTGGAATCAAGGTCACGGTAATGGAAATCATAAGACAAACTGTTGAGTTTGTCAGCCTTTTCACTCTCCGACGAGCCACAAGCCGACACCAAGCCCAAGATGCCGAAGAATAAGAAGCAGAGGAAGGAATTATTTTTCGTCGTCATGGTATCGGAGAAGGAAAAGACGTTCTTTTGCTTAAAGATTAGGCATCCAGAAAGGCTCGATACCTGGAACACCTATTTATCATGAGTACCGTCGGACACGGAAATCCGACGGTACCACATGTATATTGCGTATGGGGTATTATCCCCTTGCCTTTGCGATATAGCCAAGAGCCTCCACGCACTTGTCGGAGATGGCCTTCCAATTTTTGGCAGCCACCACCTCTTTGGGGAAGAGTTTGGAGCCCATGCCCACGCAGAGCACACCAGCCTTGATCCAGTTGGTGAGGTTCTCCTCATCGGGAGAGACACCGCCAGTGACCATGATGTTGGACCAGCGCAAGGGAGCCATCACGTTCTTGACGAAGGACGGTCCGCCGACGTTTCCTGCGGGGAACACCTTGGTGACATCACACCCGAGGGCTTGTGCGTTGTTGATTTCGCTTACCGAGCCGCAGCCAGGGCTGTAGGGAACCAAGCGCCTGTTGCACACCTCGCAGATGGCGGGGTTGAAATTGGGACCTACGATGAAGTTGGCACCCAACTGCAAATAGAGAGCGGCAGTAGCGGGATCTACCACGGTGCCCACGCCCATGATCATCTCGGGGCAGTTGGCAGCCACCCATTTGTTCACCTCTGCGAACACCTCGTGTGCGAAGTCGCCTCTATTGGTGAACTCGAACACCCTTACGCCACCGTCGTAGCATGCCTTGACGACATTCTTCACCACCTCGGGGTCGCTATTGTAGAATACGGGCACCATGCCAGTAGCGCGCATGGCTGTAATCACCTGAACTTTATTGAATCTTGCCATTTTTTGTTGCTATTCTTAGATTATTGTTTGAAAATTATCTCTGCACACGACCGGAAGCGTCGCCTCCTGCCAAGTTCTCCACTTCCTCTTTCGAGACGAGGTTGAAGTCGCCAGGGATGGTATGTTTGAGAGCCGATGCAGCGACAGCAAACTCCAATGCCTTGCCTTGGTCGTCGGGATAAGTAAGCAAGCCATGGATAAGACCGCCCGAGAAGGAATCGCCGCCACCTACGCGGTCGATGATGGGCTGGATATCGTATCTCTTGCTCTGGTAGAAGTCCTTTCCATTGTAGATGAGCGCCTTCCATCCGTTGTGAGAAGCAGAGAACGACTCGCGGAGTGTGCTCACGACATACTTGAACCCGAAGGTCTCCATCATGCCCTTGAAGATGCCATAGTAGCCCTCGGCGTCGGTTTTTCCGCCCTCGACATCAGCCTCCGGCTTGAATCCGAGGCAAAGTTGAGCGTCCTCCTCATTGCCGATGCACACATCCACATATTTCATAAGAGGCTTCATGATGCTCTGAGCCTTCTCCGAAGTCCACAGTTTCTTGCGGAAATTGAGGTCAACGCTGACAGTGACGCCATGTCTCTTGGCAGCCTCACAAGCAAGGCGAGTGAGTTCGGCAGCCTTGTCGCTAATGGCAGGTGTGATGCCACTCCAGTGGAACCACTGTGCCCCCTCCATGATTTGGTCGAAGTCGAAGTCCTCGGGATTAGCCTCAGCGATGGCACTTGCAGCGCGGTCGTAGATGACTTTGGAAGGACGCATGGAAGCGCCAGTCTCCAGGAAATAGATGCCCACGCGGTCGCCTCCACGAGCGATATAGTCGGTCTTGACACCATAGCGGCGGAGTGCGTTGACAGCGCACTGTCCGATTTCGTGCTTTGGAAGTTTGGTCACAAAATATGCATCGTGTCCGTAGTTGGCGCAACTCACTGCGACATTTGCCTCACCTCCACCATAGACTACGTCAAAATAGTCGCTCTGAATGAATCTCTTCTGTCCGGGTGACGACAGGCGGAGCATGATTTCTCCTAAGGTTATAACTTTTGCCATTTCTTAATAAATTTGATGTTTATAGATTAATTGTTTTTGTTTGTCGTTTTTTGCTGGCCTTATTGCCTGTTTGTCAGTTTCGACGTACAAAAATACTTCTTTTTTTGTGAATGCCGAAATAATTTTTTCAATTTTTGCGAATGTTTTGCGTAAAGGATTACGTCACTGCGTCCTGCCGCCCCACCTTTTGACCGTCATTCGGTTTTGGGCGGGTTGATGACAGTGGCGCATCGCGTGTCATGATAGTCGATGGGCGCATGCCCGTCGAGGAACTTGATGAGTATGTCGGAGCATCTCAATCCATTGGCCTCCCCCTGGTCACCTCGTGGCGCATCGCAGATGGCTGCGACGAAACTGTTGCACGCCATCTTGTATTTTTTCTTCGCCTTGATTCGCTTTCCGTCGGGCATGAACACCTTGATGCCCTTTACCTTCTTGAAGTCTTTGGGGTCGAGCGTCAGTTCGTATTTGGCACCACCGATGAGAGGCAACTGTTGGTCGTCGTTTTCGTAGCAAGAGACAATCATTTGGCAGAACTCGTCGCCAGTGATGGACATCTCGACGCATTGGTTGTCGAAGGGGTCGAGCCGCAGCACGTCGCCAACGGTGAACGATCCCGCCTTTTTTTCCTCCAGACGCACGCCACCCCCGTTTTCCAAGGCCAGGTCGGCCCCTGTCACTTGTATGAGAGCGTCGCACATCATCACCCCTAACGACTCGCTGTTAGGGAAGTCCCTCGTTGCCGTTGTCAGTTCTCGCCGGAACTCCGGGTTGGAGGCAAAGAAATCGACCATGGCCGCAGCCAGTTCATTTTTGGAGCCATATCCCTTCACTTCAATATTTTTCGCCGTCTTGCCGACCACTTTTTTGCCCTCCAACGTCAGAGTGATGTAGGTGACCCTTTTGATCTTGTTCTCGTTTTGTGTGACAAGCACGCCATTGTGCATTTCCCCACCGTCGAGTTGCGTGTGGGTATGCCCGCCGATGATGAGGTCGAAATACGGGAATTTCTTGGCCATTTCCACGTCCTCCTCGTATCCGATATGCGATAGCAGGATGTAAACGTCCACTTCTTTTCTCAACCATTCATACTGTCGGATGGCCTCCTCAGGAGAGATGAACGACAACCCTTTCAAAAAGTCGGGGTGCGCACTTGGTATGCCCCTAACGCCCAGTTCCACCACACCGAGCACGCCAATTTTGATGCCATCGACGAAATAGATATGGTAAGGTTCCGTGTGGATGCCCACCGCCGGATCGGCCTTCATGTTGGCGCAAAGATACGGGAAGTTGGAAGTGGATATGACCTTAGCCAGTCCCTCCTGCCGGCTGTCGAACTCATGGTTGCCGATGGCCGATGCATCGAATCCTATGAGGTTCATGAGCGAAGTCATGGGATAGGACGGTGTGGGATAGAGGTCGTTGACGGGATTGCCGGTGCGGTTGTCTCCGGCAGAAAAGACCAAGAGGTTTTTATCGACCTCCCTAAGACTATCGACGATGGCCGCCAAAATAGGCATATTGTCGAGTGAGGCATGCATGTCGTTGGCCGAAACGATGTGCAATTCGCGGGTCTGTGCCGCCATGTTCATGGCTGTCAGCGCTGCCAGCAGCCAAAGGATGCAAAATTTTTTCATGTTGATTGATTGACGTTTGAAAATGAGAGGGTTGTAGGTCATGCTGTGGTCATTCGATTTTGTAGGATATCTCCTGTCCTTCCGAAAGAGTTGCCTCTTTGCCGATGACATGCCCCCACTTATCGCAAACGACCGCCTGTCCGATGAGTTCCTTGTCGATGTCGCATTTGGCGAAATGCCTCAGTACGGCGTCGCGCACTGTCGCTCCCCGGAAAATAATCAATGCCTTTCCGTTTACTTTCACATTCATAATCGTTGGTTTTTGTTGAAGGTTTTACTTATCCGATAGTAGCAGAAAGGCAGCCACCGGCTGCCTTTCCTCCTCTTGTATTCTCATATCATACCAACACCACGGTGGCGCTTCGTGCAGCCTGTGCACCCATGACGAGCACCTGTGCGATATCGGCAGTTTTCGACGGTCCGCTGATGAAGGTACCGTATCCGTAGTCGTTGAACTCGATGCGGCGGTAAGCCTCGTGCATGTTGTTGACGATTTCCGACTTCTTGAGCAGGATTACCAAGTTTTCGGAGATGAAGCACACCGCCTTCTCCACCATAGTCTGCGGAATCCACACACATGCATTCTCTGCTACGCCGAACACCCCCTTGATGATGCCGACATCGGTTCCGTTGAGAGCCTGAGGCGAACCTATCGTGTCGGGGTTTCTGGTAGCGATGGTGATTTCGGGCAGATTGCTTGCGATTTCCTTTGCATCGGGATATAGTTCACGGACGAGTTGGTTGATGTCCTGTCCGGGCTTCAGTTCCACTACCTTTCCTCCTACATTTTGTGTCATGGTCACAAATTGTTTGAGCGGATCGGGATAGGTGATGCCCTTGATGTCATCCAATCTCGGCATGTCGAACTTCACCTTGACATTTTTTCTGAACTTAGTCAGAATATCTTCTTTTTTGCTCATGGTTTTCACATTTAATTACTTGACCTTACCTTTTTTCCACAATTCCTGGAAGGAATATCTCGGGAAGCGCATCATTTTGTGCCCTTCTGCCCATGGATTAAGTCCGCTCTCGATGAGGAATCCCGGCACCCAGTTGGCCATCGGGGCAAACTTCATGGCCGTATTGTATAATGCACTGCTCCCAAAGAGCATCTTCATGCCCTTGCACATGCGCTTCTTGTCAGGATTTGCAGTGCCAAAGTCATCGAGTTGCTGTCTCCATTTATACACCTGGTCACCCAAGTCAATCTTGACGGGGCAAACTGTCTGGCAACTGAGGCAAAGGGTGCAAGCCGACACGTTGCCACTATGCTTCTGCTTGTCACGCAACATACCGAGGTTGATGCCCACTGGTCCTGGTATAAAATAGGAATAGGAATATCCACCACTTCGGCGATAGACGGGGCAAGTGTTCATGCAAGAGCCGCACCTGATGCACTTGAGAGTCTCCCAATGCTCAGGGTTGGCCACCCAGTCGCTTCTCCCGTTATCGACGAGGATGATGTGCATCTTCTGTGCCGTAGGCCTTGCCTTTCGGAAATGACTGGTGTAGGTGGTCGTCGGCTGTCCGGTACCTGCACGGCAAAGCATTCTTTGGAAGACGGCCAGGCAATCATAGTCGGGAATCACCTTTTCGAGTCCAATAGCCGCGATGTGCAGTTTGGGGCACGACGTACTCATGTCAGCATTTCCCTCGTTGGTGCACACGACGATGTCGCCTGTCTCTGCGATGCCGAAATTGGCCCCCGTCATACCTGCATCCGCCGTAAGGAACTCATTGCGCAAACTCAAACGCGCCATATAAGTAAGATATGTTGGGTCGTGGTTGCCCTTTTCCGTGCCAAGTTTCTCCTCGAAGAGTTCACCCACGTCGTCGTGGTTGAGGTGGATGGCCGGCATGACAATGTGACTCGGCGCCTGTCCCTTGAGTTGTATGATGCGCTCTCCGAGGTCGGTCTCCACCACCTCGATGCCGTTGCGCTCGAGGAACGGGTTCATGCCACACTCCTCGGTAAGCATACTCTTGCTCTTGACGATTTTCTTGACGTTATGCTCACGGAAGATTTGCAATACGATTTCATTGAACTCGTCGGCATCCTTTGCCCAGTGCACGATGCATCCGTTTTTCTCTGCATTGGTGGCAAATTTGTCGAGATACTCATCGAGGTGCGAAATGGTGTGCTTCTTGATGGCCGAAGCCTTCTCGCGGAGTTGTTCCCACTCGTCGAGCCCCATGGCCATATTGTCTCGTTTTGACCTGACGGACCAGAAAGTGGCGTCATGCCACTGCGAGTATTTCTGATTTTTCAGAAACTCTTTGGCTGCTTTTGAATGCGGTGTGCTCATAGTCCTGCTGCTAAAATTTCTACTGCGTGAATAAACTGTATCGCCATGTCGCGTTTCTTAGCGACACCAGCCATGTGCATAAGGCACGAGCAGTCGGGCCCGGTGACATACTCTGCACCAGTCTCGATATGTCTTTTCACCTTGTCGTAGCCCATTTGAGCCGACACTGCCGTTTCTTCGACGGCGAACATGCCACCGAATCCGCAGCACTCGTCCTTTCGCTCGGGTTCCAAAACAGTGATGCCCTTTTTCAGTTCGAGCAAGTCCTTGATTTTATTGAACTTGCCGACGTTCATCTCACTCGGGGAACTCAGTCCGAGTTCACGCACACCGTGACAGGAGTTGTGGAGGCTCACCTTGTGCGGAAATTCGCCCGGCAGGCTTTTCACCTTCACCACATCGTGGAGGAATTCCACCACATCCATGGCCTTGTCGGCCGTCTTGCAGGTGTGTTTTCCCTCAAGAAGCCGTGGATAGTTGATTTTGACGAAAGCCGTACAACTGACCGATGGCGCTACGACATAGTCGAATTTGTCGAACAAGTCCTCGAATTTTTCGGCGAGGGGCACTGCCATCTTTTCGAAGCCAGCGTTTGCCATCGGCTGCCCACAGCAAGTCTGATTGAGCGGATATTCCACATCCAGTCCCAAATGCTTGAGCAACTTATATGTGGCGACCCCCACTTGGGGATAGACCGCATCGACATAACAGGGAATAAATAAACCGATTTTCATGTATTATAATTGTTGTTAAAGGATAGTGTTTTTGCAAAGTTTGTGCAAATATAACAAATCTATCCGACATAGCAAGTATTTTTGCAAGAAAGTTTTATATTTTTGCCATTTTTCATTTCTTGATATGTTAGACGGCGTCAAGTCGAAAAAACTTTGCGTTTCGTTTTGTATTTCGCTCAGTTTGCACTAATTTCGCGGCATGATTGCATTATGCCGCCACATCAAGCCCCTTTTGTTGCTTGTTTTCAGTATCGCAGCCCTGTCCTGCCACGCTCAATCCGATGCCGACAGTCGGCTCGACTCCACCGAGATCAGTCTGCTGACCTGTTCGCCCCACCAGGAAGTGTATAGCCTTTATGGGCACACCGCCATCAGAGTGCGCAACGCCGTCACAGGCGAAGACTTGGTGGTGAACTATGGTGTGTTCGACTTCGCCCAGCCCCATTTCGTCACCCGTTTCGTGTTTGGGTTGACCGACTACAGCATGGGCATCATGCCCTTCTCTCTGTTCTACCAAGAATATCGCTATTACAACAGCAGTGTCACGCAACAGACCCTCAACCTGACACGTGCCGAGAAGCAAAATATCCTCAAAGCCTTGGCCGACAACGCCCAGTCGCCCACCTACCGTTACAACTATTTTCACGACAACTGCACGACGCGCGCTCGTGACATGCTCACGCAGCATCTTGACGGCGAAGTGCACTATCAAGGTGCAGCCGACAGTTCTGCCACCTTCCGCAGCATGATCCACGACTTCAACGAACAACACCCCTGGGCTCGATTCGGCAACGACATGCTGCTCGGTTTTGGTGCCGACCGCCGCACCACCCGCAGTGAAACACAGTTTCTGCCCACCAACCTGATGGACGACTTCGCCACCGCCACCATCGAGGGCGAAGGCGGCTCACGCCCCTTGGTGAAGGAGACGAGAGAAGTGGTGCCAGGTGGCGTACAAGTGGTGGAAAGCGAGTTTCCCCTTCGCCCCCTCAGTTGTTTCCTTCTTCTTTTGATCGTCACCCTTTTGGTGATTGCCATCGAATGGAAGACCGGAAGCACACTTTGGGGCTACGATGCCATCGTGCTGACCCTCTCAGGCTTGGCAGGCATCGTGCTGACGCTGATGATATTCTCCCACCACCCCTCTGTGAGCCTCAACCTCCAGTTGCTGCTGCTCAACCCCCTTCCCCTGTTGCTTGTCATCCCCGTTGTAAGAAAAACCCGCCGCCACCTACAACATTGGTGGTGGAAGGCATGGACAGTACTCATCATATTGTTTTTTGTAGGCTCTTTCATCCAAAAATATGCCGAAGGAATGTTCATTTTGGCACTATCTTTGCTGTGCCTGTGCATCTGGCGTCTGCAAAAAAACTCCCAAAAGAGGAAAATGAAGTGAGTAAAATTGCACATGTCGGGAAAAATGCTTACTTTTGCACTTTAATAGACGAAAAAGGAAACAAAACATCAAATATTAATGGGATTTTTAAATTTACTACAGTCATTGTTCGGCAACAAATCGACTCGTGACATGAAGTTGATTCAACCGATTGTGGAGAAGGTGAAAGCCGCTTATCCAGAAATCAAGGCCCTCGACAACGATGCCCTCCGCGCCCGCACAGCAGAGATCAAGCGCTACGTGCAGGATTCAGCCAAGGAAGAGAAGGCAAAGGTGGAAGAGTTGAAATCAAAGATTGAGGACACCCCCATCGACGAGCGCAAGGCGATTTTCGACCAAATTGACAAGATAGAGAAAGAGATATTGGAAATCTACGAGAAAGCCCTCGACGAGGTGCTTCCCGTGGCTTTCAGCATAGTGAAGGACACCGCCCGCCGTTTCGCCGAGAACGAGACGGTGGTGGTGACCGCCAACGACTTCGACCGTGAGTTGGCCGCCACCCGCGACTTTGTGGAAATTGACGGCGACAAAGCCATCTACCACAACCACTGGATGGCCGGTGGCAACGACATGGTGTGGGACATGATTCACTATGATGTTCAGTTATTCGGCGGCGCCGTGCTCCACCAAGGCAAGATTGCCGAGATGGCCACTGGTGAAGGCAAGACCCTTGTTGCCACCCTTCCCGTATTCCTCAACGCCCTGACTGGCAACGGCGTGCATGTGGTGACGGTGAACGATTACCTTGCCAAGCGTGACTCCGAGTGGATGGGACCGCTCTACGAGTTCAACGGCCTCTCTGTCGATTGCATCGACAAGCACCGCCCCAACTCGCCCGAACGCCGCAAGGCCTACCAAGCCGACATCACCTTCGGTACGAACAACGAGTTTGGCTTCGACTACCTACGCGACAACATGGCCATCTCTCCCGCCGACCTGGTGCAGCGTGCCCACAACTACGCCATTGTCGATGAGGTGGACTCCGTGCTCATCGACGACGCCCGTACGCCTCTGATCATTTCCGGTCCGGTGGAGCGTGGCGACGACCAGATGTTTGAGGAATACCAACCATTGGTGGAGTCCATCGTCAACGTCCAGCGTCGCTTGGCCGGCGACTTGTTGGCCGACGCCCGACAGAAGATCACCAAAGGTCAAGAGACGGGCGACGCCAAGATGGTGGCAGAAGGCTTTCTGAGCCTCTTCCGCTCTCACAAGGCCCTTCCGAAGAACAAAGCCCTCATCAAATACCTCTCCGAGGAAGGCATCAAAGCAGGCATGCTCGCCACCGAGGAAGAATACATGCAGAACAACAACAAGCGCATGCCCGAGGCAGTGGAACCCCTCTACTTCGTCGTCGATGAGAAAATCAACTCTGTGGACCTTACCGACAAGGGTGTGGAATGGCTCGCCAAAAAGGTGGACGACAAAGACCTCTTTGTGCTGCCCGATATCACCGGCCAAATGTCGGAACTTGAGAACCGCAAGGACCTGAGTAAGGAAGAGCGCCTTCGCCTAAAGGACGAATACATGGCCCACTACGCTACCCAAAGCGAGCGTGTGCACACCTTGCAGCAGTTGCTGAAGGCCTACACCATGTTTAATAAAGACGAGGAATACGTGGTGATGGACGGTGAAGTGAAGATTGTGGACGAGCAGACCGGCCGTATCATGGAAGGCCGCCGCTGGAGCGACGGACTGCACCAGGCTGTGGAAGCCAAGGAACACGTGAAGGTGGAAGCCGCCACGCAGACCTACGCCACCATCACACTGCAGAACTACTTCCGCATGTACCACAAGTTGTCCGGCATGACGGGTACCGCCATCACGGAAGCCGGTGAGTTTTGGGACATCTACAAACTTGACGTGGTGGAAATCCCGACCAACAAGCCAGTGGCCCGCAACGACATGAACGACCGCGTTTACAAGACCCAACGTGAGAAATACCGTGCCGTCATCGACGAGATTGTCGCCATGCGAGAATCAGGCCGTCCCACCCTTGTGGGTACCACGTCTGTGGATATTTCCGAATTGCTCTCTCGCATGTTGAAGATGCGCAACATCCCCCACAACGTGCTCAACGCCAAGTTGCACCAGCGCGAGGCCGACATCGTGGCACAAGCCGGTCGCAGCACCCTCGGAGAAGTAGTCAACGCCGACGGCACGAAAGAAAAGAAGTTGCTTGGCGCCGTGACCATCGCCACCAACATGGCCGGTCGTGGTACCGACATCAAACTGACCCCAGAGGTGAAAGCCGCTGGCGGTCTCGCCATCATCGGCACCGAGCGCCATGAGAGCCGCCGTGTGGACCGTCAGTTGCGTGGTCGTGCCGGTCGTCAAGGCGACCCGGGCAGTTCCGTCTTCTATGTGTCGCTCGAAGACAAATTGATGCGTCTGTTCGCCTCCGAGCGTATTGCCAAGGTCATGGACAAGTTTGGTTTCCAGGACGGCGAGCGTATCGAGCACAAGATGATCAACAACAGCATCGAACGTGCGCAGAAGAAAGTGGAAGAGAACCACTTCGGCATCCGTAAGCGTCTGTTGGAATACGACGACGTGATGAACCAGCAGCGCAAGGTGATTTACGAGAAGCGCCGCCATGCCCTCATGGGCGAGCGCATCGGCATGGACATCGCCAATGTGTTCTGGGACCGCGTGGTAAGTATCATCAACAACACCTCCGGCGACTACAAAGGCTGCGAGGAGATGTTTATCAAGACCTTCTTCATCGAATGTCCATTTACCGAAGAAGAGTTGATGACGACAAAGCGCGAGGCACTCGACGAAAAAGCCTACACCGCCGTGATGGACGCCTTCAAGAGCCGCATGGACAAATTGCAAGAAGTGACATGGAGTGTCATCAAGAATGTGTATGAGCAGCAAGGTCAAATTTACCAACGCGTCAACGTGCCGATGACCGACGGTCGCGGTTTCATGAACATTCCCTGCGACCTGAAGGAAGCCTACGACACCGAGTGCAAGTCGGTGGTGAAGCAATTTGAGAAAGTGGTGATGCTCCACATCATCGACGACTGCTGGAAAGAGAACCTCCGTCTGCTTGACGAACTGAAGCACAGCGTGCAAAACAGTGCTTCATACGAGCAAAAGGATCCCCTCGTGATTTTCAAGATAGAGAGTGCCAAACTCTTCGACACGATGATTGACGAGATGAACAACCGCATGACCGAGATTCTCTCACGCGGTCAACTCTATCAGCCAGAACAGCCGCCCCAGCAGCAACAGCAAGCCCAACAACGTCCTGCCACACAGCCCCGTCAGCAACTGACCGAGGCCGCCCCCGAGCAGCATAGCCAGCGCTTCCAGGAGAGCAAGGGCGACGAGATGGTGGACCAAGGCCAAAAGGCCGCCGCCAGCCACGACACCCGTGCCACTGCCTCCCAGCGCCCGCAGCCCATCCGTAAGGACAAGTTGCCCGGTCGCAACGACCCCTGCCCTTGTGGTAGCGGCAAGAAATTCAAGAACTGCCACGGTCGCGGCATCGTATAAGTCACTCACCCAAATCCGTCACAAAAGATGATAAAAATCAGCAACCTGCTCAAAACATTCGGCGAGAAAGTCGCCGTCGATATCTCCTCCTACGAGATAGGAACTGGTGAATTAATAGGTCTGGTAGGCAACAACGGTGCCGGCAAGACCACATTGTTCCGCTTGATGCTCGACCTGCTGAAAGCCGACAACGGGCATGTGGAATACGACTTTGGCGACAATGAGACCATCGACCCATCGACCAGCGAAGACTGGAAGCCCCGCATTGGTGCCTATATCGACGAGGGATTCCTCATCGACTTCCTCACCCCGGAGGAATACTTCCATTTCATCGGCAAGGTGAGCGGCATCAGCGAAGCAGAAATCGACAATCGGTTGACGACCTACGAGCGCTTGATGGCAGGCGAGATCATGGGACAGAAAAAACTCATCCGCGACCTCAGTGCCGGCAACAAGCACAAGGTAGGCATCATCTCGGCACTCATCAAGCACCCCGACTTAGTGATTCTCGACGAGCCTTTCAACTTCCTCGACCCATCGAGCCAAAACATTTTGAAGCATACGCTGACGGAATACAGCAAGGCCACCGGCGCCTCCATCATCATCAGTAGCCACAACCTTGCCCACACCATCGACATCAGCAGCCGCATCACGCTGATGGAACATGGTCACATCATCAAGGACTTGGCCAACACCGACCATAGCGCTACGGCAGAGTTGGAAGCCTATTTCAACGTCGAGGAGGAAGAGGTGAAAGAAACCACGACAACAATTGAGCCTAACGAGGAAAAAACCGACGACGCTCAATAGGTAGGAATCGGCGAAACGGTGGTTCCCCATCCCCATTTCAAGGTATTTATATTAAAAAAGGTGGAAGTCCATGTTATGGAAGCCACCTTTTTTATATATATTTGCATGCAAAAACCAACATGACATGACATTATCTGAACTCAAGACAGGTGAGAAAGGCGTGATAGTGAAAGTGCTCGGCCACGGCAGTTTCCGTAAGCGCATCGTGGAAATGGGCTTCATCAAGGGCACGGTGGTGGAAGTGCTGCTCAACGCCCCCCTTCAAGACCCTGTGAAATACAAACTCATGGGCTATGAGGTGTCGCTGCGCCACGACGAAGCCAACATGGTGGAAATCATCACCGAGGCCGAGGCGCAAGAACAATCGAGAGCCAACCGCCCCCTCGACCAACAGGGCACGATAGTAGAAGAAGACGAGACACCCCTCACCGACCGTCAGTTGCGCGACGCTGCCATGAAGCGCCGCCGCACCATCAATGTCGCCTTGGTGGGCAACCCCAACTGCGGAAAGACCTCTTTGTTCAACTTCGCGTCCGGTGCCCACGAACGAGTAGGCAACTATTCCGGCGTCACCGTCGATGCCAAGGAAGGCCATGCCAGTTTTGAGGGCTATGAGTTCAACATCGTCGATCTTCCCGGCACCTACTCCCTCTCCGCCTACAGTCCCGAGGAGTTGTATGTCCGCCGTCAAATCGTGGAAAAGACCCCAGACGTGGTCATCAACGTCATCGATGCCAGCAACCTGGAGCGCAACCTCTACCTGACCACCCAACTCATTGACATGAACCTTCGCATGGTGTGTGCGCTGAACATGTACGACGAGACAGAGCGGCGCGGCGACCGCATCGACCAACAGAAACTCGGCCAGTTGTTTGGCGTCCCCATGATTCCCACTGTGTTCAAGACCGGCCGAGGCGTCGATTTGCTGTTCCATATCATCATCAACATATACGAAGGCAACGACTTCCTCGACAAAGACGGCAATATCAACCCGCAAGTGGCAGCCGAGATAGCCGAATGGCACAAGGACTACGAAAACCACCACGGCGGCGACCACTCCGACGACTACGCCCACGGTCCACGGCCCAACAAGACCGTCTATCGCCACATCCACATCAACCACGGCCAATATGTCGAGGCCGGCATTGAGAAGGTGAAGGCAGAACTGAAGAAAGAAGAGAAGGCCAAGTTGCACTACTCCACCCGCTACCTCGCCATCAAATTGTTGGAAAAAGACAAGGATGCCGAGCGCTTTGTCCGCGAGTTGCCTTCAGGCAAGCACATCCTCTCGGTGCGCGACCAAGCCGCCGCCCAAATCAAGGAAGACACGCGTGAAGACAGCGAAACCGCCGTGATGGATGCCAAATACGGTTTCATCAATGGCGCCCTGCAAGAAGCCAAATACCGTGAAGGCAGCAACGAAGACGTCTATCGTCTCACCCACATCCTCGACAAGGTGATTACCCACCGTTGGGCAGGGTTCCCCATCTTCATCCTTCTGCTCTATTTGATGTTCCAGACCACCTTTTCACTCGGGCAATACCCGATGGACTGGATTGACGCCGGCTTTAGCAGTTTGGGCGATTGGATTGGCAGCACATTGCCAGACGGTCCGCTGCGCGACATGCTCGTCGATGGCGTAATCGGCGGCGTTGGCGCAGTGATCGTCTTCCTCCCCCAGATTCTCATCCTTTATGCCTTCATCTCGTTCATGGAAGACTCCGGCTACATGGCCCGTGCCGCCTTCATCATGGACAAGTTGATGCACAACATGGGGCTGCATGGCAAGTCGTTCATCCCCCTCATCATGGGTTTCGGTTGCAACGTGCCCGCCGTGATGGCCACCCGCACGATAGAGAGCCGCAAGTCACGTCTTCTCACCATGCTCATCCTGCCTTTCATCAGTTGTTCTGCCCGCCTACCCATCTACATCATGATTATCGGCGCATTCTTCGCCGAACGCTATCAGTCAGCCGTGATGATCTCGCTTTATGTCGTTGGTATCATCGTCGCCATTATCATCAGCAGGATTTTCAGCCGTTATGTGGTGAAAGGCGAAGACACCCCCTTCGTCATGGAGTTGCCCCCCTACCGCATCCCCACCGGCAAGGCAATGCTCCGACATACGTGGGAGAAAGGCAAGCAATACCTCAAGAAGATGGGCGGCATCATCCTCGTGGCCAGCATCATCGTTTGGGCATTGGGTTATTTCCCCCACAATAGTGAATTATCGCGCCAAGAACAACAGGAGCAGAGTTACATCGGACACATCGGCAAGGCGATAGAGCCTGCTTTCCGTCCTCAAGGATTCACATGGAAACTCGATGTCGGTCTGATTGCCGGTGTAGGTGCCAAGGAGATTGTCGCCTCCACCATGGGCGTGCTCTACACCGGCGATGACGAAGTCGCCGACGACAGCAGCGACGAGAGTGCCAGCCACTATCCTGTGCTTCACGAAAAAATGGCCGCCGAAGGCATCACACCCCTCGCCGCCTATTGTTTCCTCTTGTTCGTGCTGCTCTATTTCCCCTGCATCGCCACCATTGCCGCCATCAAGAACGAGACGGGCAGTTGGCGGTGGGCCATCTTCGCCGCCTGCTACACCACGGCTGTCGCCTGGGTGGTATCGGCTGTGGTCTATCAGGTGTTTAAGTGATGCATGGAAGGAAGGATTTTTATTTATGGAGGCACCACGATATGGCGCCTCCTTTTTTGGGGGGGTGGATTTGTGTCGCGTTGGCAACGCGACATACGGAACAAGACGCGGACGGAAGGAAATGCTAAAATAAATTTGGCAGTCCGCTCGCTTATTAGTAACTTTGCCACGTGATGGCGGGAAACTGCCATTGAAATGATCATTCTACTTGTGAGAATGCACATCTTTACCTTAGAGAACTACTTAAAACAATCGGATATGAAGAAAATACACCTGTGCATGATTTTTGCGATGGCAGCAATCAGCGCCAGCGCACAACCCACCTGGCCCACTGTGACCCCTGAGTGCAAGGCCGGCCTGCGATGGTGGTGGCCCGGTTCCGCTGTCGATGACAAGAATATCGAGTGGAACCTGCACCAATATGCCGAAGCCGGTGCCGGTTCGGTGGAAATCACCCCCATCTATGGGGTGCAAGGCAATGCCGCCAACGCCATCCCCTTTCTCTCACCCGAATGGATGTCCGCGCTTCGGAAAGTGGAAAGCGTAGGACAAAAGGAAGGCGTCCTCGTGGACATGAACACCGGTACCGGATGGCCCTTCGGCGGTCCCACCGTACCTATAGAGGAAGCCGCCTGCAAAGTGCTATTCGTGGTCGACACCGTCACTATCGTCAAGCCCACCGACCAGGCATTGCAAGTAGATATCAGCATCAAGAACGAGAAAGAGCGCCCATTCGCCAAATTAGGCCATGTGATGGTCTATCCCATCGACGTGAAATCATACAAAGGTCGCTGCCTCGACCTCACCAGCCACGCCAGCGACGGTCAACTTGAGATGCTCCGCCTCCCCGGCACCTGGCTCGTGGTCGCCCAATACGTCAGTCGCACCCGCCAGCAAGTGAAGCGCGCCGCCCCTGGCGGCGCCGGCTATGTGGTTGACCATTTCGACAAGACGGCGATGAAGCACTACCTCGAACGTTTCGACCAAGCCTTTGCCAACAGCGGTGTCGCCTGGCCCCACAATTTCTTCAACGACTCCTACGAGGTGTACAACGCCAACTGGACCCCCACGCTTCTTGACGAGTTCAAGGCCCGTCGCGGCTATGCCTTGGAAGAGCACTTCCCCGCCCTTCTCGGCATCGACCTGCCCGGCAACGCCCCCGACAAGGACGTGCTCTCCGACTACCGCGAGACGCTAAGTGACATGCTGCTTGAGAACTTCTCCCAACTTTGGACCGCCTGGGCCCACTCCCACGGTTCGCTCACCCGCAACCAAGCCCACGGATCCCCCGCCAGTCTCATCGATGTCTATGCCTCCGTCGATGTGCCCGAAATCGAAGGATTCGGCCTTTCCGAATTCAATATCCGCGGACTTCGCAAGGATCCCGGTTTCACCCGTCCCAACTTCAGCGACGTATCGATGTTGAAATACGCCTCTTCCGCCGCCCACATCACCGGCAAGCCCTTGGTGAGCAGCGAAACCTTCACCTGGTTGACAGAGCATTTCCGCACCTCACTCTCACAGATGAAGCCCGACCTCGACCTGATGTTCACCTGTGGTGTCAACCACATGTTCTTCCACGGCACCTGCTACAGTCCCCAAGAAGCCCGCTGGCCCGGTTGGCGCTTCTATGCCAGCATCGACATGAGTCCCAACAACAGCATCTGGCGCGACGCCCCCTCCTTGATGAAATACATCGAACGCTGCCAGAGTTTCCTGCAAATGGGCCGTCCCGACAACGACTTCTTGGTGCTCGTCCCTCTGCGCGACATGTGGGCGAAACGCCACGGCAAGGGCGAAGGCAGTCTGCTGATGGCCTTCGACATTCACAAGATGGACGAGAAAGCCCCCGAGTTCATCCGCAGCATCCTTGAAATCGACAGTCTCGGTTTCGACTGCGACTACATCAGCGAGCGCATCCTGCTCACCACCACCTATAAAAACGGCAAGTTGGAAACAGCAGCCGGCACCCGCTACAACGGACTGCTCATCCCCGGCAGTGGCCGCATGCCCGCCGAGTTGAAAGCCCACCTCGACCAGTTACAAGCCCAAGGTGCCCACATCATCTACGGCATTGACGAAGCCCGTATGTTGAAAGCCGCCACTCCCGAAGCCATGCGCGTGAAACATGGTCTCCGCGCCATCCGTCGCACGAATGCCACCGGCCACCACTACTTCATCGCCAACCTCACAGGCGAAGACAAGGCCGCCTGGATGCCCTTGGCCGTCGGTATGCAAGACGCCGTCTGGTTCGACCCCCTCACCGGCAACATCACCCACGCCGAAATCGATGGTCAGAAAGTGTACATCGACCTCCGCTCCGGCGAGTCACGCATCCTGCAAACCTACGACAGCAAATTGCCCAACAGCACGCCTCTCCCCATGAGCAGCCACGGACAAGCCATTGCCGAACGAATCGACCTCGGTCAGCAACCCTGGCAACTCACCTTCACCGACGACACCCCCCGCGTGAACCGCACCTTTGCCCTTGACCACCTACAGACATGGGAACAACTCAGCGACACCGCCGGCATCATGATGGGCACCGGCGTTTACACCACCACCGTGAAAATGGACAAGCAGCAAGCCAAGCGCAATTGGGCCATCGACCTCGGTGACGTTCGCGAGAGCGCCCGCGTCTATGTCAACGGCCAATATGTAGGTTGCGCTTGGAGTGTCCCCTTCACGCTGGAGATGGGCAACTGTTTCCACAAAGGAAAGAACGAAGTCCGCATCGAGGTCACCAACCTTCCCGCCAACCGCATCGCCGACCTTGACCGACGTGGTGAGAAATGGCGCATCATGGAAGAAATCAACGTTGTGGACCTGAACTACAAGAAGACCACCTACGAGGGATGGAGCCTCGTGCCAAGCGGTCTGAACTCCACCGTCACACTGATAGGAAAATAAACTACATATCACAACAGACATGAGAACAAGAGCGACTTTGGCCACGCTTATGGTGGCCCTCTACCTTTTTGGCGGCACCCCGTCAAGAGAGACTGTCAACCTGAATTTCGGCTGGAAGTTCCATGCCGGCGACCTTGTGTCAGTCCCCA
The DNA here is from genome assembly GCA_946415525.1 of uncultured Prevotellaceae bacterium. Classification (GTDB taxonomy): domain Bacteria; phylum Bacteroidota; class Bacteroidia; order Bacteroidales; family Bacteroidaceae; genus Prevotella. The sequence goes on from CAMKSZ010000001.1 coordinate 35,703, forward strand.
CCCCGCAAAACGCCGGCACCCTCACCGCCGACTGGCGCACCGTGGACCTGCCCCATGACTTTCAAATCGAACAACCCTGGGTAGCCCCCGGTGACGACGAGAAAGGCGACAACAGCGACCAAGCCAGCAACTTCAAGAGCCGTTTGAGCGCCCGCGGTTTCAAGGAGATGGGCATCGGCTGGTATGTGAAGACCCTCACCCCCGACGAGAGTTGGAAGCAACGCCGCGTGGTCCTTGACTTCCAAGGCATCATGTATGTTGGCGACGTCTATCTCAACGGGCAACGAGTGGGCGGCACCGACTATGGCTATGTCGGTTTCGAAATCGACCTCAGCAACAAGTTGCGCTACGGCGAAGAGAACGTCATTGCCGTGAAAGCCAACACCCAAGAGCCCCTCAACTCCCGTTGGTACACCGGCGGCGGCCTGTTTCGCGACGTCACCCTTTTCGTCACCGACCGCAGCCTCTACCTCCCTCGCCACCCCCTCTATATCACCACCCCGCAAGTGAGCGAGCGCGAGGCAACCGTGTCGATACAATCCGAGATAGCCTGCCAACTGCGAACCGAGCACCTGAAGGTACGCGCCATCGTGACCGACCGCGACGGCCAGACAGTAGCCGACCATACCACCGACATCGCTTGGAACAGGAAGATGAAAGTCTATGAATATCCCCTTGACGACCTCCATCTCCCCAATCCCCACCTATGGAGTTGCGAAGACCCCTACCTCTACCACCTCACCATCCAGTTGCAAAACGCCGACGGCCAGACCGCCGACGAGGTCAGCACACGTTTCGGTGTACGCACCATCTCGTTCTCACCCGAATACGGTTTCAAACTCAACGGCAAGAAAGTGATACTGAAAGGCATTGCCAACCACCACAGTCTTGGCGCATTAGGTTCCGCCGCCTATCCCCGCGCCATCGAGAAGCGTCTGAAAATGCTGAAGGAATGGGGATTCAACCATGTACGCACGTCACACAACCCCTATAGCGAAGACTTCCTCAACCTCTGCGACGAAAACGGCATCCTTGTGGTCGATGAACTATATGACAAATGGCTGACCCAATTCACCGGCGGCCGTCGCGAATGGACAGAACTTTGGCAGCAAGACGTACCCGAATTCATCAAACGCGACCGCAACCATCCCTCCGTGGTTCTTTGGAGTTTAGGCAACGAATTGCAGACCTATGCCAACCTTCCCTACAACGACTGGGGCGTGACCGCCTACAAATTGCAGCGCGAACTGCTCCACCGCTATGACACCACCCGTCTCGTGACGGTGGCGATGCACCCCCGCGGGCGCAATTTGGAAACCGACTCACTGCCCGCTCCCCTCGCCTTGGAGACCGACATTGCCGCCTACAACTACCGTTACATGTATTTCCCCGGCGACGGTCGCCGCTTCCCCTGGATGATTTTCTACCAAAGCGAAGCCAACCTTCCGATGATGGGTCCCAACTACTACGAGATGAACCTCGACAAGGTGGTAGGTTTGGCCTATTGGGGCATGATTGACTATTTGGGCGAATCTCGCGGCTGGCCAGCGAAAGGATGGAGCGACGGTGTGTTCGACATCACCCTTGAGCCCAAGCCGATGGCCCATTTCCTGCGTAGCGTATTCAAGGAAGACGAACCCATCGTCCATCTGAGCATTGTTGACGACATCGCCGACAACACCGAATGGAACGGCATCAAGTTTGGCGGCGAGCGCTACAGCGACCATTGGAACCGCCGTCCCGGCAGCCAACTCACCGTCTATGCCTACAGCAATGCCGACGAAGTGGAACTATTCGTCAATGGTAAGAGCCTTGGCAAACGCAGCAACACGAAAGACCCCAAGAACCGCAACAAGATGAGATGGGACAAAGTGGAATACGCCGACGGGTATGCCGAGGCCGTTGCCTGGAAGGGTGGCAAGGTGGTAGCCCGCCACCGAGTGGAGACCACCGGCAAAGCCAAGAAACTCTCCTTGCAAGCCGACCCCATCACATGGAAAGCCGACGGCACCGACCTGATGCATGTACGCGTGCATGCCGTCGATAGCAAGGGACGTCGCGCCTATGGCGCCCAAGACGAACTATCGTTTGAAGTCAGCGGCGACGCCCGTATCGTGGCAGTCAGCAATGGCGACATGCAGTCGGACGAACTCAACGCCGTGACGACCCGCAGCCTCTACAACGGCAGTGCCTTGGTCATCATCCGCGCCGGCAAGACAGCAGGCGATGTCATCCTTACCGCCAAGTCCACGAGCGGTCAACTCAAGGGAGCGCAGTTGAAACTTCGCACCGTGGAATGACACCCCCACCAATGCATCGCCCAGGTCATCGGCAAACGATGGCCTGGGCGATATCATTTTCCTATAAGACAAATCTTTTTATTGTTTTACCTTGCGCAACTTTCGCAAAGCCTTGTCGCGAATTTGGCGCACCCTCTCACGGCGCAGTTCCATCACATCCCCCACCTCCGCCATGGTATGGCGGTCGGTACCGATGCCGAAGATAAGAGCAATCACCTGACGCTCACGCTCGTCGAGAATATTGAGCACACGTTTCAAGTGCTCCTCTGACGTCTCCTTGACAAAGGCACTGTCGGCATAAGGAGCATCCACGTTCTCTAAAAGATTCAGCAAATTGAAATTGTTTTTGCTGCCCGCCGGAATAGGCGCATCGACAGAAACAGGATGGCTGCGCCTCATCTCCGACGCCGACACCTCTTTGCGCGGCACCTTGTAGAGTCCGGAATGCTGTTCGACAAACCTCTCCATGGCATCGCGCACGATGGGTGCAGCAAACTTGACGAAACGCTTGCCCGGATAGGGACTGAAGCGCGAAGCCGCCTTCAGCAGACCGATATTGCCTTCACTGACAAGGTCGTCGTAGTCAACACCCTGTCCTCTGTATGAATTGGCCAAGGAGAGGACAAACCGGAGATTTGCCTCCACCAATTCACCCACCGCCTGCTGGTCGCCTTTTTGTATGCGCGACGCCAGTTCCCGTTCCTGCTCATCCGTCAGCAACGCCTTGTCGCCGATTTCATCCACATAGGCCGCCATGGCCTTTCTGCGCTCATTTGCCATAATTATCAAGATTTGTCAAACATTTCGTTTTTCGTTTGCAAACTTACATAAAATTATCGACAAATCACACTTGCAAGACCCGTTTTTTTACGTCCATCCTCATTCATCCAATCTCTTGTATTCGAAGCAGTCGAAATCGACGTATCCCCCCAAGCGTTTTGTAGCATAGCAGAAAAGGGCGAATTTGGTGCCCATGAAGAGGCGGCGATAGTCGAACTGCATCTTGTAGGGAGTTCCGATTTGCGTCCACTCCTTGCCGTCGAGGCTGTAATGGAAAGTCGCCATGTCGCTCCCTTTTCGGAAGTCCGCATCGATTCGGAGCCATATTTGCGACTGTCGCAAGGCGACGCGCTCCTGTTCCTTCACCTCCACTTTCTCCACCGCTTTTTCCCTGTTCGAGAGGTCAACCACCTGTTGTGTCATGGACAAGAAAAGTTTTCTCCCCTCCTTGCTGACGGTGAGCACGCCAGAATGTCCGTTGAAGGCAGCGAATCCGGTGCAATCGCCATCTTTCAGACGGGAAAGGTCAAGTTTGACAGAAGCGGTACATTGTGGTCCCTCCATCCTTTGGGTGAGTGTATTGGGCGCAAGATAGAGATTATCCACCACCCTCGAAGTTTTCAATCTCAAGAATCCTGTCCGCTCCTTCAGCGACCACGCCCCGTCAACCGGGTTGTGGTTCCACTGCCAATGGATGTCCATGTCCGGATGGTCGAAACCATCGCTCACCACCAAGGGTTGGTCGGGCACCCCACTGACAATCCGCCGCATATATGGAGGGATTTTCCCCTCTTCGTCGCCCAGCATCGGCCAGCCGTCAATCCATCTACAAGGCATCAGTGTCAGCACCCGTCCCACGGCCCCACGGTCTTGGAAGATGACGCCATACCAGTCGCCATCCTTGGAATCGACAATCGTGCCCTGCCCCACATAGGGGAATCCTCCGAAATCAGCCTCGAGGATGACTTTCTTCTCATAAGGTCCATGAATATCGTCGGCACGGTAGCACACCTCCCGGCGATGACGTCCCGGCGCATAGACATGCGAAATCATCAGCAAATAATATTTACCGTTGTGCTTCACCATCCTCGACCCCTCCAAGAGTCCCTTCTCGTCCTCTTCACGTTGGAAGATTTTCATACGCGACCCTTCGACAATGCCCGAGAGGTCAGGCTTCAACTCGCACATCTCACCCGTACCATAGTTGACATACACCCGTCCGTCGTCATCGAAGAAGAGAGAAGCATCATGGAAATGCGGCAACCGCGACACCAAGGTCCACGAGGTTGTCGGGTCCTTGGTGGTATAGATATAGGTGTCGCCCATGCTCCCCTGTTCGTTGGGAGCAAAGAGCACATAGAACTGTCCGTTATGGTATTTGAGCGAAGTAGCCCATTGTCCACGACCATAGACCGTCCCCTCGCGCAAGTCATATTTGGGCGAGTCGGTCAGTTTGTCGTACACATAACTCACCGTTTCCCAATTTGCCAAGTCGCGCGAGCGCATGATGGGCGCCCCTGGCATGAGGTGCATGGTGGTGGAAACGAGGTAGAAATAGCCATCGACACAAATGATGTCTGGGTCGGGCAAGTCAGCCCATAGCATTGGGTTGGCGATTTTTCCGTCTTCAGCCCTTGCCGACAGGCAAGCGACCAATGCCAAAACGAGATACGCGATTTTTTTCATGTTATTCTATGGTGATGGTTTTACGTTTCAAGTCCTTGTCCAGCGAACTATTGCCATAGAGCAATTCATAACGTCCTGGTTTGACGCGCATGGTGTTGGTGGACGAGTCGAAGAATTCAAACGACTTTCTCGTCAACTTGAGTGAGACAGACGCCGTCTGACCAGCCTTGACATTGACACGCTGGAAGGCCCGCAGCGACTTCAAGGGACCGTCGGCATCGGAGAGGTCGCGAATGTATAGTTGTACTATTTCGTCGCCATCTCTTTTACCCGTGTTCTTCACATCCACGGTGAGCGCCCCGTTGCCATCTTTTCCGATGTCCCATCTCTCATTGCCAATTTCGAAAGACGTATAACTCATGCCATATCCAAAGGCGAAGAGCGGGTCGGAGAAATAGCGGTAAGTGCGCCCTTTCATGGAATAGTCCTCATAGTCGGGCAGTTGGTTCGACGACTTATAGAATGTGACCGGCAATTTTCCACCAGGGTTGTAGTCGCCGAAGAGCACGTCGGCGATTGCCGTTCCACCCTCCTGACCAGCATACCACACCTGCACGATGGCGTCGCACGTCTCCGTCTCAGGCAACAAGGCAATGGCAGAGCCCGAGCAGTTGACGAAAACCACCGTCTTTCCAGCCTCCTTGAGAGCCTTGAGGAATTTGCGCTGCACGGCAGGCAGTTCGATATTTGTACGGTCTCCGCCACGGAAGCCCTCGATGTCAACCGGCATCTCCTCGCCTTCGAGAGCGGCAGATATGCCCCCCACGAAAACGACGGTCTGTATGCCCTCCAATTGTCGGATGATCGCCTCATAGTCGATGTCCAGTTCCTTGGCGACATTGATTTTCATATTCGCCCCCCATGTCTTGACATAGGCGAAGCGCACCTCGATGTGGCAAGGCTTGCCTTTCTCTCCCTGGATAACTGTCCTCGTGGGTGTCGTGCGCCAGGTATGTTGTCTGACCTTTCTCTCCCCATCGACATACACCTCGAAATGTCCGCATCCTTCGACATTGACGACATACTCACCCGTTTCAGCAGGGGTGAAATCCGTCTCGTACTTGGCAGAGAAATCCTCGATGTTGACACCAGGCGCGAAATTGTGCATGCCTGCCGTCGTCACGGCGACAGGAGAAGAATAGTACTGTGTGGTAACGGGTTTTCCAGTCATCTCGGTGTTGTTCCAGAAGGTGCCACGGATGCCCTTCTTCCCCCCAAAGGCACATTGCGAAGCGAGCAGGCAGTCCATCACCTTGTTGTAAGTGAGGTCGCACCCCGGCAGGTACTTCACCTTTTTTTGCTTTGTCTTGATGCCGTCGAGGATGGTCACGGTGTGGTTGGGCGTTCCGTTGTAGTTGCCCCACATCATAGGAGCGTCGGCGGCATTCGGTCCAATGACAGCAATGGTCTGTTTCCCCTTGTTCAACGGCAGCACATTGCCTTTGTTCTGCAAGAGCACGATAGACTGCCGCGCCATGTCGAGAGCGATTTGCCGATGAGGTTTGGAATCCATTACCGAATAAGGGATGCGCGACCACTCCACCAGTGCCGGGTCGTCCATCTCGCCGAGGTCGAAACGACCTTCAAGCAGTCGCACCACATGTTTGTCCACCTCCTTTTCTGAGATAAGTCCCTTTCGAACAGCCTCAGGAATGCTTCTATAAGCATATCCATAGCCACATTCCACGTCGGTGCCCGCCAAGGTAGCCTTGGCAGAGGCGTGGACAGGCGACGACGAACTCTTGTGGCTGTCGTAGAAATCGCTGATGGCGCCGCAGTCGCTGACCACGAGATATTGGAATCCCCATTCGTCGCGCAATATTTGCTGCAGCAATCGGCTACTGCCACAGCAAGGGTCGTCGTCGAGTCGTTGGTAGGCACACATCACCTCCCTCACCTTCGCCTCCTCTACCAAAGTCTTGAAAGCAGGCATGTAAGTCTCCCAGAAGTCGCGAGGCGACACATCAGTGAGGTTGGCGCTATGGCGCGTATATTCGGGTCCGCTGTGCACGGCATAGTGCTTGGCGCACGCCCAAAGTTTGCGGTATTTCGACGACTCAGGGCCTTGCAGTCCCCTCACCACCTGCGTTCCCATGACAGAGGTAAGATAGGGATCCTCGCCATACGTCTCCTGCCCCCTTCCCCATCTTGGGTCGCGGAAGATATTGACATTGGGAGTCCAGACAGAGAGGCTGTGGAATTTCTCATCCTCTCCCCCATTGAGCATACGATGATTGTATTGGGCACGAAATTCGGTGCTTGCAGCATCGAAGACCTTGTAGAGCAAATCGGGATTGAACGACGAAGCCATGGCGACGGGTTCGGGGAACACAGTGACATTCCCCATGTTGGCAGCCCCGTGGAGCGCCTCACTCCACCAGAAAAACTTCTTGATGCCCATTCTCGGAATGGCAGGGCTCTCGTCGAGCATGAGTTGGGCTTTTTCTTCCAAAGTCAGTCTCGAACATAGGTCAACCGCCCTCTCCCGAGCGCTCAGATTGGGATTCTTATAGGGCAAATCCTGTGCCGACACGCCTGTGGCCAGCACCATGAGCAAAGCAAATAGATAGTGTCTCATTGTATTTGAAATTTTAATAATGTTTTCGACGCCAAAGATACGACTTTTTTCTGTTGCACTCCATCGTTTTTATTCCCAATACTTTTAAAAAAATATCATGATGGGGGTATGAAGGTTATATAGGGGACGTGAAATGCATGAAAGGAAAGAAAAACACCTATAGATTTTAATGATGTTGTCTTTTTTTGTAATTTTGCAGAGAAAATGCCAATTGCCATGAGCAATGCATCCAAGAAGTTTTCCATCAAGACCAATTTTCAACAAATGAAAATAATATTTACCTTGCTCGCCGCCATGATGGCGAGTTTCCCATTGACACCCTCTCATGCCATGGCGATGGCAGAGGAAACAGATGACAGTCTTTCGTTGCAAGAAGTCGTGGTGACCGGCACACGCAATGCCGTGGATGTGCGCCACCTGCCCATGACGGTGACAGTGGTGGACCGTGAACTACTCACCCAGCAACACCAAACTTCCGTGTTGCCGACTGTGATGCAACAAGTGCCCGGTCTCTTCGTCACCAGTCGTTCGATGATGGGCTATGGCGTTTCCACGGGAGCCGCCGGCGGCATCAACCTCCGTGGCATCACAGGTGGTGCCGGTCAGTTGCTCGTCTTGATTGACGGTCATCCCCAGTACAACGGCGTTTATGGTCATCCCATCTCCGACAGTTACCAGACACTGATGGCCGACCGGGTGGAAGTGCTCCGCGGTCCTGCATCGGTGCTCTACGGTTCGAATGCGATGGGCGGCGTGCTCAACATTGTCACCCGCTCGATGCACGGTGACGGTGTGAAGACCACCATCGACTTAGGCGCAGGCAGTTACGGCACCGTCCAAGCCGAAGCCACCAACCAAGTGCGTTCCGGCAGATGGAGCAGCACCGTCGCCGCCCAATATGGTCGCACCGACAACCACCGTCCGCGGATGGGATTCGAGCAATATGGAGGTTATCTGAAACTCGGCTATGACATCACTCCCCACTGGAACGCCTATTTGGACGCCGACGTCACCCATTTCAACAGCAGTTACCCCGGTGCCGTGACGAGTCCGCTCTACGATGCCGACCAATGGATTACCCGCGGCGTGGTGTCTGCCGCCATAGAAAACCACTACAACCGCACAAGCGGAGCACTGAGCGTATATTCCAACTTCGGACGCCACAAAATAGACGACGGCACCGCCAACGCCGCCCAACCGACGCAGCGATATTTCCGTTCGAAAGACGCTCTGACAGGCATCTCGTGGTATCAGAGTGCACAGTTGTTTGAAGGCAACCGCGTGACAGCCGGCATCGACTACCAGCACATCTACGGCAAAGCCTATTACACCTCGAAGCAAACCGGCGAGGAACTTGAGACGCAGAACAAGCAAAGCGGCCGTTCCTACCGCAACGAAATCGCCGGCTATGTGGACTTCCGTCAAGACATCACCCATTGGTTGACCTTCGATGCCGGCGTACGTCTCGACCACCACAGCGTGACGGGTACGGAATGGGTGCCGCAGGTAGGCGTTGTGGTACGTCCGCTTTCGACCGGCGAGGTGAAGGCCATGGCCAGTAAAGGATTCCGCAACCCCACCATGCGGGAGATGTACCTCTATCCACCCTCCAACGAAGAACTTGCCCCTGAGCGGATATGGAACTACGAGATATCGTGGCGCCACAGAATAAGTGCGTTCAACTACGGTGTCAACATCTTTTATATAAAAGGCGACAACATGATACAGACCGTGAACCGCAAGAATGTGAACACGGGAGAGATAGAAAACTACGGTGCGGAGTTTGAGGCCTCATGGCGTATCGACAGTCACTGGCGACTGAGCACCAACCACTCGTTGCTCCACATGGAGCATCCCGTGATAGCCGCCCCCACCTACAAGGGATTTTTAGGAGCCGACTATCACTGTTCGAAATGGACTGTGAGTACAGGTCTGCAATATATCGGTGGACTTTACACCGCCGTAGGCGACAACGAGCAGAAAGAGAATTTCTGTCTGTTGAACGCATCAGTCGGCTACGCCGTGGCGTCGGGCATCAACCTCTGGGTACGAGGCGAGAACCTCCTGGCCCAAAGTTATGAAATCAACCTCGGCTACCCGATGCCGCGTGCCACCTTCATGGGTGGCGTTAACGTGAGTTTCTGACCATTTTCCTTCATTCCTTCCATAAAGGC
>CAMKSZ010000002.1 GCA_946415525.1 uncultured Prevotellaceae bacterium
TTCTTTCCCGGACTTCCTTTGTTCTTTCCTTTGTTTACGTGTTTCGTCGTTCTCCCAAAGATCGACGGCAATGTCTGTCAGTTCCGAGGACATGACATTCCCGCTTTTCTGAATGACGGCCCACGAACAGAGAGTGGCATAGTTTTCGTCAATGACCATGTCGGTTGGCGGTCCGATGGGACTGTCTTGACTATGATAGAGATGTCGTCCGGAGTGAATCAGTTCATCTGCATATACGCCAGGTTCATCAAGTTGGTTGTAGATTTCCGCATTGATCTCATAGAGGTCGAAATCCCCTCTCCACGACGTTTTTGCCGTATAGAGGTTCCTCTCGTCGTCATAACAGGCCTTCCAGCCGATTCCTGTTTTGAAATGTAACATATCTTCTGTTTTTTGCTATGTAGGTGATAAAAATGAGGTGACGGTATTATATGTATTTGTTGATGTCGTTGCCCAAGTTGTATTGCTCATGCAAAATTACGCATTTTTTCGGATATTTCGTGGCAAGGTTATTGCAAATTTGCAGTATTGTTTTTTTGCACCATCATTTTTCAGAAAGTGACTTCTTCTCATCAGACGCGACGATATTCTGCGAGTGGGAGCACATTCGGGTGATGTTTTTTGCATAAACCATATTTTTGCACTACCTTTGCGCGCTGAGAACGATGGCAACTTGCAACCGGTTTATGAACAGATACTTCATTGTCTTCCAATACGACGGCACAGCCTACCATGGTTGGCAGGCACAGCCCAACGCCCACTCCGTGCAGGCAGAACTGCAACGGGCGCTTGCACTCCTCCTCCGCACCGACTGCGAAGTGGTGGGGGCGGGGCGTACCGACGCTGGCGTCCATGCCTCGAAGATGGTCGCACATTTTGATGTGGAAGTTCCCATCGACGCCCCGCAGGTGGCCTATCGGCTCAACAAAATCTTGCCGCGCGACATCGCCGTCATCGCCGTCGTGCCGGTCGATGGCTCGATGCATGCCCGCTTCAGTGCCACGTCGCGCACCTATCATTATTATATCCATACCCGCAAGGACCCCTTCGTGGGGCGATACTCCTGCCTGTTGCATTATCGACTCGACTTCGAAAAGATGAACGAGGCGGGACGCATGCTCACCACCTACGACGACTTCGGGGCGTTCTGCAAGAGCCATACCGACGTGAAAACCACCATTTGTCGGGTGACGGAGGCGCGATGGGAGCAAACTGGCGACCACACCTACCGGTTTGTCATCACTGCCAACCGCTTCTTGCGCAACATGGTCAGGGCCGTGGTGGGGACGCTCGTCGATGTCGGGCGGGGGCGATTGTCGCTTGACGATTTCCAGGCGGTGGTGGAAAGCCGAAAACGAACGCAAGCAGGCGAGAGCATGCCGGCTCACGCCCTCTTCCTCCACGATGTCGCCTACGAGGGCCTCTCACTTGACAATCAAACAACAACAATAACCGACAAATAGACTTATGTGGCTGATTTTGGCTTTTATGTCTGCGGTGCTCCTCGGATGCTACGACTCCTTCAAAAAGGAGGCTCTCGATAGCAATGCCGTCGTCCCCGTACTCTTCCTCAACACCCTCTTTTGCTCCCTCATTTTCCTGCCTTTCATCCTGCTGAGCACCCATACCGGCGTGCTCGACGGCACACCCTTCCACGTGGCGCAGGGGGGATGGGAGAGCCATCGCTATATCGTGGTGAAAAGCGTCATTGTCCTCTCGTCGTGGCTGTTCGGCTATTTCGGCATGAAGCATCTCCCGCTCACCATCGTAGGACCCATCAATGCCACGAGGCCTGTCATGGTGCTCTTCGGTGCCATGCTCGTCTTCGGCGAGCATCTCAACGTGTGGCAGTGGATTGGTGTCACGCTCGCGGTGATGTCCTTCTTCATGCTCAGCCACAGCGGACGGAAGGAGGGCATCGACTTCAAGCACGACAAGTGGATTTACTTCATCGTGCTGTCGGCGTTCCTCGGCGCTGTCAGCGGACTCTACGACAAGTACCTCATGGCGGGGGTGGCCGACGGTGGCGTCGGACTCGACAGAATGCTGGTGCAAAGTTGGTACAACATCTATCAATCCGGCATGATGCTGGTCGCCGTCTTGTTCATCTGGTGGCCCTACAGGCACCACACCACGCCGTTCCACTGGCATTGGAGCATCATCTTCGTCAGCATCTTCCTCAGCGCTGCCGATTTCATCTATTTCTATGCGCTCAGTCTGCCAGGGGCAATGATTTCCATCGTCTCCATGGTGCGAAGGGGCAGTGTCGTGGTGTCGTTCCTGTTCGGCGCCCTCTTTTTCCGCGAGCACAACCTCAAGAGCAAGGCCATCGACCTCGCGCTCGTACTCATTGGAATGGTGTTCCTATACATCGGGTCGAAATAAATTTATAAAAACTGCATTTTCCTTTTAAACTTTTGTGAAAAACATTCGTCATAAAGAAAAACTACTGAAATGAATAAGGACACAGACAACTTGACTACAAGACCTGAGAACCCCTTCAAGGTGCCGGAAGGATATTTCGAAAGCCTCACCGAAAGGGTGATGGCCCGCATTCCGGCCAACGAGGTGCGGATGGTGCCCGAGAAGAAAAAGTCGCCCATGCGATGGAGGCCTTACGCTGCCGCCGCTGCTATCGTGGCTGTACTCTTCGGAGTGGGCGCCTATATCCACAAGGCTGAGGTGGAAGCCCCCATGCCTGCAGAGAAGAGCCTCGCCGTCAAGACCTCTGCCGTCAAGGCGCATGCCGACGACAGCGATTTCGAGGCCGTGGCCGACTATATCATGTGCGACGATTATGACTTGTATGCTTACATATCAAATGAATGAAATGAGGAATAATATTATAAAAAGGTGGAGCGTTTCCGCCTTGTTGGCCATCCTGATGACCGTCCCCATGGTGGCGCAGGACAGGCACGGGTTCAATCCCGAGAAATTCAAGGCCGACCTTGAGAAATTCATCACCGTGGAGGCTTGCCTCACACCAGCAGAGGCTGCCAAGTTCTTCCCGCTCTACGACGAGATGAATGCCAAGCAGCGGTCTCTCTTCGGCAAGATGCGCGAACTCAAGAGGATGAAGCCTGCCGACGAGGAGAGTTGCCGGAGGGTCATCTCCGACATCGACCGGCTGGAACTTGAAATCAAGCAGGTGCAGGCCAACTACCATTCGCGGTTCCTCACCGTCATCTCCGCCACCAAACTCTTCGATGTCATCAGGGCAGAGGGGAAATTCCACAGGGAGGCGGTCAAGAACGCTGCCAAGAGGCCTCGTTTCAGGCCATAGGCAAGACATCAAAACACCCTATTGACATTATGGCATAAGTGCGGCATCATTGGTGCCGCACTTGCTTTTTTTGCGCCAACAATGGGTTGCCAATGCCAAGTTTTGATAATTATCTTTAATTTTCTAAAGTTTTTCTCCCTTTTGTTTTACCAAGTCCGAAAATAGTCGTAATTTTACACCTTGAAATGGAGGCAAAAGGGCTTAAAACGCACGAAAATGCCGTTTAAGGCGATTTTATGCACGCCCAGCAAACATAAACCTGACACACTATAATGGACGAAAATCAAACTTTTGACCAGGACAGGATTATTCGGATCAACATTGAGGAGGAAATGAAGAAATCCTACATCGACTATTCCATGTCGGTGATAGTTGCCCGTGCCCTGCCTGATGTGAGAGATGGTTTCAAGCCCGTGCATCGTAGAATCCTCTACGGAATGATGGGCATTGGAAACACAAGCGACAAACCTTACAAGAAATGTGCGCGCGTCGTGGGCGAGGTGCTCGGAAAATACCACCCCCATGGCGATAGTTCCGTCTATGGCGCATTGGTGAGAATGGCGCAGTCGTGGAACATGCGCTACACCCTCGTTGACGGACAGGGCAACTTCGGTAGCGTCGATGGCGACTCTCCCGCCGCCATGCGTTACACCGAGTGCCGACTCTCCAAGATGGGAGAGCACATCATGGACGACCTCGACAAAGACACCGTCGATATGGTCAACAACTTCGACGACTCCCTCACGGAGCCGGCGGTCATGCCTACCAAGGTGCCCAACTTGCTCGTCAACGGCGGCAACGGCATCGCCGTGGGTATGGCTACCAACATTCCCACCCACAACCTCGGCGAGGTCATCGACGGATGCTGCGCTTATATCGACAATCCCGACATCGACACCGACGGGTTGATGGAGTATATCAAGGCCCCAGACTTCCCGACAGGTGCCTACATCTATGGCATACAGGGCGTCAAGGACGCTTACGAGACCGGGCGCGGAAGAATCGTGATGAGGGCGAAGGCCGAAATAGAGGGTGGCGAAAGCCACGACAAGATTGTCGTGCACGAAATCCCCTACGGCGTCAACAAAGCCCAACTCATCGAGTATATCGCCGACCTTGTCAAGGAAGGCAAGATTGAAGGCATCTCGAATGTCAACGACGAGTCGGGAAGGCAGGGCATGCGCATCGTGGTCGATGTGAAAAAGGATGCCAACGCCAACGTCATCCTCAACAAACTCTTCAAGATGACCGCCCTGCAAAGTTCGTTCTCCGTCAACTGCATCGCATTGGTGAAGGGAAGGCCACGCCTGCTCTCCCTCAAGGAGTGTGTGGGCTATTTCGTGGAGCACCGCCATGACGTCACCATCCGACGCACCAAGTTTGAACTGAAAAAGGCGCAGGAGAGGGCACATATCCTCGAAGGATTGATCATCGCTTGCGACAATATCGACGAGGTGGTGCACATCATCCGTGCCTCCAGCACGCCTGCCGACGCACAGCGCAACCTCGAAAAGAGGTTCAATATCGACGAACTGCAGTCGAAGGCCATCGTCGATATGCGACTCTCGCAACTCACCAGCCTGCGTGTTGACCAACTCCACGCAGAGTATGACGACTTGCAAAGGCAAATCGCTTACTTGCAGTCCATCCTCGACGATCCCGAACTGTGCAAGAAGGTGATGAAGGACGAACTCCTTGAGGTGAAGGCCAAGTATGGCGACGAGCGCCGGACGGAAATCAAATACTCTTCCGAGGAGTTCAACCCCGAGGACTTCTATCCCAACGACCCCGTGGTGATCACCGTCAGCCACTTGGGATATATCAAGCGCACGCCGCTCAGCGAGTTCCGCGGACAGGCGCGTGGAGGCGTGGGCAGCAAGGGCGCCCGCACACGCGAGCAGGACTTCACCGAGTTCATCTATCCCGCCACCATGCACAACACCATGCTCTTCTTCACCAAGAAAGGGCGCTGCTATTGGCTCAAGTGCTATGAAATTCCCGAGGGTGGCAAGGACTCGAAGGGAAGGGCGATACAAAACATGCTCAACATCGACCCCGACGACTCCGTCAACGCATTCCTGAGGCTCAGGGGACTGAATGACGAGCGCTTCCTCAACACCCACTATGTGGTGTTCGCCACCAAGAAAGGCATCGTCAAGAAAACATGCCTCAAATACTACAGCAGGCCGAGAACCCTCGGACTGAACGCCATCAACATCATGGAGGGCGACGAGGTGGTGGACGTCAGGCTCACCAACGGCCGCAACGAACTGGTGCTCGCCAACCGCAACGGACGTGCCGTGCGCTTCGAGGAGTCGAAGGTGAGAAGCATGGGCAGGGTTGCCACCGGCGTGAGAGGCATGAAACTCGATGGCGGCGACGACGAGGTGGTCGGCATGATTGTCGTCAACGACGCCGAGAAGGAGACCATCATGGTGGTGAGCGAAAACGGCTACGGAAAGCGCTCGCAGGTGGAGGACTACCGCAAGACGTCGAGGGGTGCCAAGGGTGTCAAGACCCTCAATATCACCGAGAAAACGGGTAGGGTGGTGGCCATCAAGAACGTCACCGACGAGCACGACCTCATGATTATCAACAAGAGTGGCATCGTCATCCGACTTGCGGTGGCTGAATGTCGCGTCATGGGACGTGCAACACAGGGCGTCAGGCTAATCAACCTCACCAAGAAGAACGACGTCATCGCCAGCGTGTGCAAGGTGATGGGCGCCGAACTGGAGGCGATGGTCGAACAGATGAGCCGCGCCGAGTGGACACAGAAGAGCGACTCCATCCGCAGGGACAACGAACCGGATGTCTTGGCAGGAGAACCTTTGGACGACATCGACGATGAAGGAGATGTGGAAGAACTCGACGAGGAACTGGACAACGAAAAATTCGCCGACGAGGAACTGGACTTCGATGACGACCTCGACGAGAACCTCTCGGAAAACCTCGACGACGAAGACAACGATGAAGAAAACGAAGAAGACAACTTGAATTAAATAACCTTTTTAATAATAATGATTATGAAAAAAATGATGATTGTGGCTTTGATGGCAGCAACTGCCTCAACAGCCTTCGCAGGCGATTCGCCTGAACTAAAGTCTATCCTGAAGGCCAAAACCTATGCCGAGGCCGCCAGCCTTGTCAACTCAAGCCTGGGGCAACTCGCCAATGCCGCCGAAAAAGCATCTGCTTATAACAAACTCGTTGACCTCGCTATGGAGAAGGTCAGCAAGGAGTCGGCTGCCATGGACCAAAACCAGCAGGAGGCTATCTTGAAGACAGGAAAAGTGCATCCTGTCGATTCCATCGGTTTCTATACCGCTCTTGGACAGGCTTTCGAGGCTGCCGAAAAGTGCAATGAGTTTGACCAACAGCCCAATGAAAAGGGAAAGGTGAAGGTCAGGTTCCATGACAAGAATGTGGAGAGGTTGGTCAACATGCGCCCGCATCTCATCAACGGCGGCATCTTCTTCCAGGGACAAGGCGACATGAAGAATGCGTTCAAGTATCTGGCTAAATATGTCGATACACACGACGCTCCTCTCTTCGCAGAGGCTGTGGCCAAGACACCCGACGAGAACCTCACCCAGATTGCCTACTATGCAGCCATCTATGCCTATCAGAACAAGGACATCGCCAACGTGGGCAAGTATTGCGACATCGCCATCAAGGACGAGAAATTCGCCAACGATGCCAACAACCTCAAACTCGCCGTCATCCAGGAGAGCCTCAAGACTCGTGAGGACTCCCTCAACTATGTGAAGGAACTGGAGGGCCAGTATGCTACCGATCCCAACAACGAGACCGTCTTCGGCACTCTCGTCAACATGTATTCGGCACTCAAGATGAACGAGCAACTCAACGCCGTCTTCGAGAAGAAACTCTCTGTGGACCCCAACAACTTCGTCGTGTGGGCTGTCAGAGGACAGAACGCCATGATCGACCAGAAACTCGACGAGGCCGTGGAGTACTTCAAGAAAGCACTTGCCGCACAGCCTGAGAACGCTCAAATCCTGACCTACCTCGGCGCTTGCCAACTCGACAGGGGCTCGGCTGCCGAAAACCGTGCTGCCGGCAAGACCGGTCGCGTGCCCAAGGAGGCTATGGATCAGATTACTCCCATCTACGAGGAGGCCAAGGGCTATCTCGAGAAGGCCAAGCAACTGGATCCCAACAAGGAGAAGGCCAACTGGGGCTATCCTCTCTACCGCTGCTGCTATCAACTCTATGGTGCAGAAGACGCTCGCACCAAGGCTGCAGAGGCTGATACCAAGTAAGATTTCCCTACTTTGAAGGAGGGTGTGCCCCGGTGGGGCGCACCCTCACTATTTGATTGTTTAAGGATGAAAAGATTGTTGTTTTGTTGCTTGCTCTTGGCATGCACGGCAGCGGCATTCGCGCAGAAAGCACAGAAAAAGGCGATAGAACAGGCGCGCACCTTTGTCAAAAGCGGCAAAAATCTCGATAAGGCGGAGAGCCTGATGACCAACTTGCTCAAAGATTCAGCCAACCAGGAGAACGAGAAAATATGGTTGACGCTCCTCGAAGCAGTGAAGAAACAGTATGACCAGGGAAATGAGAAACTGTATCTCAAGCAGAAATACGATACCGCTTCTCTTTTCACTGTCACCCGGAAACTGTTCCTCATCTGCGAGGGCTTCGACAGCATCGAGGCAAGGCCGGATGCCAAAGGGAGGGTGAAACTCAATTACAGGGCAAGGCACGCCGCCATGCTCAATGGACTGATGCCCAACCTCTTCAGCGGGGGGGCGTTCTTCCTTAGAAGGGCTGACTTCAAAAACTCATGGGCGTTCTACGATACCTATCTCGACTGCGCCAGACAACCGATTTTTGACAGTTATCCCCTCGTCAAGCGTGATTCCCTCGCTCCCACAGCAGCCTATTGGGCTTTGTATTCGGGCTATCGCTTGTCCGACTACGACAAGGTGATGAAATACCAGGCGATGGCTGAAAGGGATTCCACAAGGCTCGAGAACGTGCTTCAGTATGTGGCCACCACCCATCTACTCAAGGGCGACACCGCCAAGTATGTGCAAACGCTCAAAAGGGGATTCGAGTGCTCGCCTACCAACAGGTTCTTCTTCCCGCGCATCGTCGATTACTACAATAGTCGGCTGCTCGCCGACTCCGCCAGGGCGTTCATCGACTCCGCCATCGCTTCCGACAGCACCAACGGATTGTTCCTCTTTGCCAAAAGTTCGGCACTGCTCAATGCCGGTGAGTACGAGGAGTGCATTCACGTCACCGAACGGCTCTTGGCTGTCGATGACAGTCTCGCCGAGGCGCATTGCAACATGGGACTCGCCTATTACAACCAGGCGGTGGAACTGGAAAGGACGATGAAGCGCACAAGGAAGAAAAAGGAGGCAGTCAACGAACTCTATCGGAAAAGCCTGCCTTATATGGAGACTTTCCGGAAAATGGCGCCCGAACAGCAGACCAAATGGGTGCCGGCGCTCTATGCCATCTACCTCAACCTCAATATGGGAAGGGAATTTGAGGAAATCGACAAAATGAGAGAGGCTCTCAAGCAATAGCCCGATTGCCACCTCGGTTTTGCAAAATGACATTCCAAGGGCGGGAGTTTGTTGCAAATTGTTGTTTTTCACCCATCAACAACCGATATTTTGGCAAAAACAAGAGCGAATATTTGCTCCTTTCAGTAAAATCAAGTAACTTCGCGCACGATTTGTGATACGGTCATAAATAGAAATTAAAAAACTTTAAACAACATTCAGATGAAGAAGTACAACTTTAACGCTGGACCATCCATCCTCCCCAGAGAGGTCATCGAGAAAACGGCTCAGCAAATTTTAGACTTCAACGGCAGCGGCCTGTCGCTTGCTGAAATTAGCCACAGGGCCAAAGATTTCCAACCTGTAGTCGATGAGGCGGTGGCTCTTATCAAAGAGTTGCTCCAAGTGCCAGAGGGCTACTCTGTTATCTTCCTCGGCGGCGGCGCTTCGCTCGAGTTCTGCATGGTTCCTTACAATTTCCTCATCAAAAAGGCCGCTTATCTCAATACCGGCACATGGGCCAAGAAAGCCATGAAGGAAGCCAAACTCTTCGGCGAGGTCGTTGAGGTGGCTTCGTCGGCAGATGCCAACTACACCTTCATTCCGAAGGGATGGGAGTGCCCTGCCGATGCCGACTATCTGCATATCACTACCAACAATACCATCTATGGCACGGAAATCCGCAAGGACCTGGATGTCAACGTGAGGCTCATCGCCGATATGTCGTCCGACATCTTCAGCCGTCCCATCGACGTGGCCAAGTATGACTGCATCTATGCCGGTGCACAGAAAAACCTTGCCATGGCTGGCGTCACCCTCATCATCCTCAAGGACGACACCTTAGGGAAGGCTCCTCGCCAGATTCCCACCATGCTCGACTACCGCACACACGTCGAGAAGGGCTCTATGTTCAACACACCGCCGGTGGTGCCCATCTACAGCGCCCTCGAGACGCTGCGCTGGTTGAAGGCCAAGGGTGGCGTCGAGGCTATGGACAAACTCGCCAAGCAGCGTGCTGAAATCGTCTATGGCGAAATCGACCGCAACAAACTCTTCCGTGGCACCGTCACCGACGTCGAGGACCGTTCGCTCATGAACATCTGCTTCGTGATGGCCGACGAGTACAAGGAGTTGGAGAAACCGTTCCTCGAGTATGCCACCGCCCAGGGCATGGTGGGCATCAAGGGACACCGCTCCGTTGGCGGATTCCGCGCAAGTTGCTACAACGCACAGACCATCGAGGGCGTCGAGGCGCTCGTGAAGTGCATGAAGGAGTTTGAGGCTAAAAACTAACGAGACATGAAAGTATTAGTCGCTACAGAGAAACCTTTCGCAGCCGCTGCTGTGGAGGGCATCCGCAAGGAAGTGGAAGCAGCAGGACACCAACTGATGCTGCTCGAGAAATACACTGAGAAGGCACAACTGCTGGAGGCCGTTGCCGATGCCGACGCGCTCATCATCCGTTCCGACAAGGTGGATGCCGAGGTGCTCGACGCTGCCAAGAACTTGAAAATCGTGGTGAGGGCAGGTGCCGGCTACGACAACATCGACCTTGCCGCCGCTACGGCACACAAGGTGGTGGCTGAGAACACGCCCGGACAGAATGCCAACGCCGTGGCTGAACTGGTGTTCGGACTCTTGGTGATGGCTGTCAGGGGATTCTACAACGGCAAGTCAGGCTCTGAACTCCTGGGCAAGAAATTGGGCATCCTCGCTTTCGGCAATGTCGGACGCAATGTCGCCCGCATCGCCAAGGGCTTCGGCATGGAGGTCTATGCCTATGATGCCTATTGCCCTGCCGACGTTATCGAGGCTGCTGGCGTGCACGCTGTGGCTGGACAGGATGAACTCTTCGAGCAGTGCGACATCGTGTCGCTGCACATCCCCGCCACGCCCGAGACGAAGGAGAGCATCAACTACGCTCTCGTCGGAAAGATGAAGAAGGGTGGCATATTGGTCAACACTGCCCGCAAGGAGGTCATCGACGAACCGGGACTCCTCAAACTTATGGCTGAGCGCACCGACATCAAGTTCGTCACCGACATCAAGCCGGATGCCGACGCTGAATTTGCACAGTTCGAGGGGCGTTATTTCTCCACACCCAAGAAGATGGGAGCGCAGACGGCTGAGGCGAACATCAATGCGGGCATTGCTGCTGCCAAGCAAATCAATGCCTTCTTCGCAGACGGATGCACAAAATTCCAAGTCAATAAGTAAAAAACTTCGTTCATGGAGACGCAATAAAATGCGTCTCCATGAATTTTCGTATGTATGGCAGGCCACTGCCGCTCAACACCAACCTGTTAACTAATTAATCTCCAAACTATGGCTAAAGTTAAACCTTTCAAGGGCGTACGCCCGCCACGCGACTTAGTGGAAAAGGTGGAGTCGAGGCCCTACGACGTGCTCAATTCCGAGGAGGCACGCGAGGAGGCCGGCGACAATGAAATGAGTCTCTATCACATCATCAAACCCGAAATCGACTTCGAACCGGGCACAAGCGAATACGACCCCAAGGTGTATGTACGGGCTGCCGAGAATTTCAAGAAATTCCAGGAGAAGGGTTGGCTGGTGCAGGACGAGGAGGAGCACTACTACATCTATGCGCAGACCATGAACGGGAAAACGCAATACGGGCTCGTCGTGGCCGCCAACGTCGACGACTACATGCAGGGACGCATCCGCAAGCACGAACTGACGCGGCGCGACAAGGAGGAGGACCGTATGAAGCATGTGCGCGTCAACGACGCCAACATCGAACCGGTGTTCTTCGCCTATCCCGACAACGAAGTGCTCGACAGGGTCATCAGCCGATATGCCGAGACTGAGCCGGAATATGACTTCATCGCACCCATCGATGGCTTCCGTCATCAGTTCTGGGTGATTTCCGACCAAGACGACATGGATGTCATCACCAGGGAGTTTGCAAAAATGCCCTATCTCTATATCGCCGACGGGCATCACCGCTCTGCCGCCGCCGCTCTCGTGGGGGCTGAGAAGCAAAAGCAGAACCCAGGGCATAAAGGCGACGAGGAGTACAACTATTTCATGGCGGTGTGCTTCCAGGCTTCGCAACTCACCATCCTCGACTACAACCGTGTGGTGAAGGACCTCAACGGACTTTCTTCGGAGGAGTTCCTGCAGGCTCTCCACAAGCATTTCACCGTCGATGACATGGGCACCGACATCTATAAGCCGCAGCAGTTGCATGAGTTTTCCTTGTATCTCGACGGGCATTGGTATCGGCTGAGGGCGCTGCCGGGGTCGTACGACAATGAAGACCCCATCGGTGTACTCGATGTCGATATCTCTTCAAGGCTCATCCTCGACGAAATACTCGGCATCACCGACTTGCGTAGTTCCAAGCGCATCGACTTCGTCGGCGGACTGCGCGGACTGGGTGAACTCAAAAGGAGGGTCGATAGCGGCGAGATGCGCATCGCGCTCGCTCTCTATCCCGTCTCGATGAAGCAAATCATGGACATCGCAGATACGGGAAACATCATGCCGCCAAAGGCCACATGGTTTGAACCCAAACTCAGGTCCGGACTTGTCATCCACAAACTTTCCTGATGGACGACGAGTTCTTGACCATCACCGACAGCGTAGGCGAGGGATACTATACCGAAAAAAGGAGCAAGTTTCTCGCCTACGCTCATCATGTCGCCTCGGTCGAGGAGGTGAAGGACATCGTGGCTGATTATCGCTCGCGCTACTACGACGCCCGCCATGTGTGCTATGCCTACATGCTCGGACCCGACCGTAAGGATTTCAGGGCCAACGATGACGGGGAGCCGAGCAGTACGGCGGGAAAGCCCATCCTCGGACAAATCAACAGCCTGGGACTCACCGACATACTCGTCGTGGTGGTGAGATACTACGGTGGCGTCAATTTGGGGACCGGCGGACTGATTGTGGCCTACCGCACGGCGGCTGCCGATGCATTGGCGCACTGTAAGGTGGTGTCGCGCCTCGTGGAAGAAACCATCACCTACGATTTCCCTTATGTGATGATGAACGATGTCATGAGAGTGGTCAAGGAACTTTCCCCGCGCATCGTCGCGCAGACTTTCGACAATGCCTGCTCCATCACCCTTGCCATCCGTCGCTCCGAAGCCGACAACCTGCGCAACAGACTGCAGAAACTTTCTTTTGAATAAGGGGGGCGTATTTCGAAAAAAATGGTTATATTTGCAAGGAAAATTACATTTACTAAAGGAAATCGACATGGAAAAAGGAAAAATCTTGCTGATAACGCTTTTCGTGGCTTCACTCGCCATTCCGAGCATGGGGGGGGACAAGAAGAAAACAGCCACCCAAGTGCCACAAGATCCCAACGAGATGGTGGCGTATCTCTTCACTTATTTCAATAGCAACGACCCTAAAGACGAGCAAATCTGCTATGCGTTGAGCGACGATGGCTACAACTTCACGCCGCTCAACCATGGCGCTCCTGTCATTAGCAGCGATACCATTGCGCTGACTCAGTGCGTGCGCGACCCTCACATCCTGAGATGTGAGGACGGCAAGACGTTCTACATGGTGGCCACCGACATGCGCTCCAGCCTCGGATGGTCGAGCAACAGGGGCATGGTGCTCCTCAAATCGACCGACCTCGTCAACTGGCAGCACTCGACGGTCAATTTCCCGACTCGCTATACCAAGGCGTGGAAGAACGTCATTCGGGTATGGGCGCCGGAGACCATCTACGACCACAAGGCGGGCAAATACATGGTGTTCTACTCGCTACGCACAAGCGACCCTGGTTCCTTCGACAAAATCTACTACCAGTATGCCAACGAAGACTTCACCGACCTGGAGGGGGAACCGCGATGGCTCTTCGATGCGGGCAATGCCACCATCGACGGCGACATCGTCTTCAACGACCAGGACCAACTCTACCACCTCTTCTATAAGCAGGAGTCGGGTAGGGGCATCTACCAGGCGGTGGCGAAGCAACTCACCGACAAATGGCAGATGCTGCCCGGAAATGTGGAGCAAACCAAGGAGGCGGTAGAGGGCGTAGGTGTCTGCAAGGCCATCGACGGGAAGTCGTGGATTATCATGTACGACTGCTATGGCAACGGACATTACCAGTTCTGCCGCTCGCAGGATTTGAAGTCTTTCCAGTTTGTACAGAACACGGAGACGAAGGGTAAGTTCACTCCGCGCCATGGCACCATCATCCCCATCACAAGGGCGGAGAAGGAACGGCTGCTGCGTGAGTTCGGCAACCATCACCAGCCCATCCTCCCGGGATTCCATGCCGACCCTGAAGTGCTCTATTCAAAGCAGACCAAGAAATACTACATCTACAGCACCACCGACGGCACGCCGGGGTGGGGCGGGCACGATTTCAGTGTCTTCTCATCGACCGACCTCATCAACTGGACCGACGAGGGCAAGATGCTTGACGTGAAGGGCGACCAGGTGAAATGGGCGACGGGCAATGCCTGGGCTCCTTGCATCGAAGAGGTTAAACAGAAAGATGGTTCCTATAAATACTATTTCTATTTCTCGGCTCACAACCCGAAGACCAACCGCAAGGAGATTGGGGTGGCGGTGAGCAACACGCCTACAGGACCTTTCGTCGATTCGGGGGCGCCCATCATCACCGATGCCGACCGACCGGCTGAGGCGCATGGCGGACAGGCCATCGACGTGGACGTGTTCACCGACCCGCGCTCCGGCAAGCATTACCTCTACTGGGGCAATGGCTTCATGGCGGGAGCGGAACTCAACGACGACATGCTCAGCGTGAAAAAGGAGACCATCACACACATGACGCCGAAAGGGGGCAACCTTCAAACATGGGCGTTCCGCGAGGGGGCGTACGTGTTCTACCGCAAGGGCACCTATTATTTCCTTTGGTCGGTGGACGACACGGGGTCGCCCAACTACCATGTGTGCTATGGCACCAGCAAGCATCCCTTGGGCCCCATACAGATAGACGAGCAAAACTACAGGGTTATCCAGCAGAAACCCGAGGACAAAATCTATGGCACTGCACACAACTCCATCCTGCAGATTCCCGGACGTGACGAATGGTATATCGTCTATCATCGCATCAACAAGAATTTTGTCGATAAGAAACTGGGTGGCGGCGTGCCGGGGACGCACCGTGAGGTGTGCATCGACCGTCTGACCTTCGACAAGCAGGGGCGCATCGTCCCTGTCACCCCCACGCTCGACGGGCCGGCTCCTCTGGGGACGAAATAAGCGGAAATGGAGAATTTGCGCATCTTACTCTACAAACTGTTCTCGATGGCCAGACGGAGGACTGTCGGCTGGCGGGGCATGACAATGATGGCGATGATGGTCGCCATCATTTCGGCATGCTCTTCCACCAAGTACATCCCCGACAACCAGTACCTCCTCCAAGGGGTGACCATCACTACCGACGACAAGGAGTTTGATGCCGATGCCCTGAGGCAATATGTCCGCCAAAAAGGCAACTCCCGCTGGTTCTCCCTCTTCAAGATTCCTTTGGGACTGTATTCTCTGGCGGGCAACGACTCGGCGAAATGGATTAACCGCACCTTGCGTAATATCGGCGAAAAACCTGTGCTATACGACACCCTGCAGGCACAACTCACCTGCAAAGACTTGCTCACTGCCATGCAGAACATGGGGTATATGAATGCGAGGGTGGACCACCAAGTAAAGGTGCACGGGAAAAAACTCAAGGCCATCTACAACCTTCATCCTGGCAAAACCTTTGTCATCCGCAACATGCGATACGACATACAGGACGAGGCCATCGCCAATATCCTCACCGAGAACGACTCTGCCGCTCTCCGGCTCCATGGCGGGTCGCCCTTCACCATCAACGGACTCGACCGTGAGCGGGCGCGTATCACCGCTCTGTTGATGGACAGGGGCTACTATCGGTTCCACAAGGAGTTCATCCGCTTCGAGGCGGACACCATGAAGGGCAGCCGGTTGGTCGATGTGACGATGCACTTGATGAAATATCGCTCGCACGGCGGGGCGCCGGAGACGGAGCATCCATGCTATGTGGTGAGGGACGTGCGCTTCGTTTGCACCGACACGGCGACGGCGCACATCCGAAAAGGGGTGCTTGAGAACAACTGTGTCGTGGAGGAGGGGAAGCCTTACAAGGCTTCGGCTGTACAGCGTACCTACAACAATTTCAGTCGATTGCATGCTATCAAGTATGCCAACCTGAGGTTCACCGAACTCCCCGATTCGGGAATCCTGGACTGTATGTTGCAATATGGCGTCAACAAGCCGAGCACCATCATCTTCCAGCCTGAGGGTACCAATACGGCGGGCGACTTGGGGGCGGCGGTCTCGCTTACCTACCAGAACAGGAACATCTTCCACGGTTCGGAGATGCTGTCGGTGCAGTTGCGTGGCGCTTTCGAGGCCATCACAGGACTGGAGGGCTACCAGAACGAGGACTATATGGAATATGGCATTGAGTCGAAACTTTCTTTCCCAAGGTTCGTCGCTCCTTTCTTGTCGAGAGATTTCAAGCGCACCTCCAATGCCACTTCGGAACTTTCGGTGAGTTACAACATGCAGAACAGGCCGGAGTTCCATAGGCGCGTGTTCTCTGCCGGATGGCGCTATAGATGGGCAAAACCGGGGGGACGATGGACCTACAAGATTGACGCCATCGACCTCAACTACATCTACATGCCGTGGATGTCGGAAACATTCAAGCACGATTACATCGAAAGTGCCAGCAACCGAAATGCCATCCTCAGGTACAACTACGAGGACCTCTTCGTCTTGAGGTCGGGGGCGGGACTGACTTACAATGATGGCGAGAGTGCCGTCAAGGCTAATGTGGAAATGGGCGGCAACTTGCTCGAAGCCGCGGCGGCTTTGTTCAAGTTCAACAAAAACAGCCAAGATCAGTACACCCTTTTCAATATCGCTTTCGCGCAGTATGTGAAGGGCGACTTCGACTTCACGCACGTCTTCACTTTCGACGAGCGCAACACCTTGGTGATGCACGCTGGTTTCGGACTGGCTTACCCCTATGGCAACAGCCGTGTGCTGCCTTTCGAGAAAAGGTATTTCTCGGGAGGTGCCAACTCGGTGAGGGGATGGAGCGTCAGGGGACTCGGACCGGGGTCTTACAAAGGGTACAACGGCGCCATCGACTTCATCAACCAGACGGGTGACATGAAACTCGACCTCAATGTGGAATACCGCACCCACCTCTTCTGGAAATTGAACGGCGCTTTCTTCATCGATGCCGGAAATATCTGGACGCTCAGAAACTATGAGGAGCAACCGGGCGGACAGTTCAAACTCGACGAATTCTACAAGCAGTTGGCTGCGGCTTACGGACTGGGCGTACGCCTCAATTTCGACTATTTCATCCTCCGTTTCGACATGGGCATGAAGGCGGTCAATCCCGCATATACCAACAGCCGTGAGCATTTCCCCATCACCCACCCGCGCTTGGGGCGTGACTTCTCTTTCCATTTCGCGGTGGGTATGCCTTTCTAATGATTCATCTGAAGATTGAGTTTTTTCTGATAAAGAAAGGAAAATATTTGGGGAGCACGCCTTTTTTTGCTATATTTGCAGCCATGATGAACTTTATCTCTCTTGGAAGTGGGAGCAGTGGCAACTGCTATTGTATCTTTACGGAGAACACCGGCCTGATGATCGATGTGGGGCTGGGGGTGAGGACATTGAAGAAACTTTTCAATGAATATGGCCTCTCGTTCTCCAAGATTAATGCCGTGCTGCTCACACACGACCATGCCGACCATGTCAAGTCGGTGGGGAGTTTGAGTCATGACCTTTCCGTTCCTGTCTATTCCACCAAAAAGGTGCATGCCGGCGTGCGCAACAACTATTGCGTGAGGCAGAAGGTGGCGTCGGGTTACGAAAGGTATTTGGAAAAGAACAAGACCGTCGCTATTGGTGATTTGCAAATCACGCCTTTCGACGTGCCACACGATAGCGCCGACAACGTGGGTTATATGATTACGCACGAAGGCGTCAATTTCTGCCTTATCACCGACGCCGGCCATGTCACCGACGAGATGAAGTCTTTCATTCAGAAGGCGAATTACTTGGTGTTGGAGGCGAATTACGACGAGGAAATGCTTAGGGTGGGCACCTATCCGGAGCATCTCAAGGTGAGAATCAGTGGGGAAAATGGCCATTTGAGCAACAAGATGTGCGGAATGGTGCTGGCCGAGAACGCCACGCCGGCACTCAAGCATGTATGGCTGTGCCACCTCAGCGAAGAGAACAACCACCCCGAGTTGGCGCGCATCACCGTGGAGCAGGTGCTCCGTCAGCATGGCATCGCACCCGGCAAGGATTTCCTGGTGGAAATCCTGAAACGGAAGACACCGTCGGGACTTTACGATTTGGAATAGAGTTGCAGGGCCTGGCTGTATTCCGACGACCAATGCAGGCCTATCTTGTCAATCATGTTGGGAAAAGACTGGGCGATGCTGGCATACGCCAAGGCGGCTAACATGTCGCCTTTGACAGGGATGCCGGGCATCGACGGCAGCGTGTAGGTCTGAAGCGGCTCTATGCCGCCTTGGATGAGGGCGGCCGTTTGCATCGCTATCAACTGCACTTCTTGAGGGGAGTATTTGCCCAACAGGCATAGGGAGCGCAACAGCATCGTCGTCACGGAGTTGTCTGCCAAGGGCGAGTCCGATACCGCTGGTGCCGACGACGGGGAAGGGACGGACTGGCTAAGGCCGGTCATCTCTTCTTCTGTGAATAGCATCATTTGGTTGGGGTCGGTGTGGCGGCGTCCCTTGGTCTTTCTCATGGCTGACGGTTTGGTGAGAAATCCACCCCATGACACGGGACGTACCGGTGGCATGAGGTGGATGTTATGTGTTGATGGATTGATTAGTAAGCGAAGAGGGGATAGTCCTTCATCGTCTCGTTCACCTTCTCGCGGACGCGGGCAATCACCTTCTCGTCCTCGGGTGCGTTGAGCACTTCCTCTATCAGTTCGGCGATGAGCACCATCAGGTCTTCCTTGGCACCGCGTGTGGTGAGGGCGGGAGTGCCGAGGCGGATGCCGGAGGTCTGGAAGGCGCTGCGGCTGTCGAACGGCACCATGTTCTTGTTCACCGTGATGTCGGCGGACACCAAGGCGTTTTCTGCCACCTTGCCGGTAAGGTCGGGATATTTCGTGCGAAGGTCAACGAGCATGGAGTGGTTGTCCGTACCGCCGCTGACGATGCCGAAGCCGCGCTTCACCAGTTCGTCGGCAAGCACGCGGGCGTTCACCTGCACTTGTTTTGCCCATTCCTTGAACTCGGGCTGCAGTGCCTCGCCGAAGGCAACGGCCTTGGCGGCGATGACGTGCTCCAACGGACCGCCCTGGGTGCCGGGGAATACGGCGCTGTCGAGCAACTGGCTCATCATTTTCACCACACCCTTCGGTGTCTTCTTGCCCCAAGGATTCTCGAAGTCCTTGCCCAACAGGATGATGCCGCCACGCGGGCCGCGCAGTGTCTTGTGGGTGGTCGAGGTCACGATGTGGGCATATTCCAGCGGATTGTCGAGCAGTCCGGCGGCGATGAGACCGGCGGGGTGGGCCATGTCGATCATCAGCAGGGCGCCTACCTTGTCGGCAATCTCGCGCATGCGCTTGTAGTCCCATTCACGGCTGTAGGCTGAACCGCCGCCAATGATGAGTTTCGGCTTGTGCTCCAAGGCCAGTTGTTCCATCTCGTCATAATCCACACGGCCGGTTTCCTTGTTGAGGTTGTAGCCGACGGGCTTGTAGAGGATGCCCGAGGTGTTGACGAGGGAGCCGTGGGAGAGGTGACCGCCATGTGCCAGGTTGAGGCCCATGAAGGTGTCGCCGGGATTGAGAACGGTGAGCAGCACGGCGGCATTGGCTTGGGCGCCTGAGTGGGGCTGCACGTTGGCCCATTCTGCATTGAAGAGTTTCTTCACGCGCTCGCGGGCAAGGTCTTCTACTTGGTCCACCACCTGGCAACCGCCGTAATAGCGCTTGCCGGGAAGGCCCTCGGCGTATTTGTTGGTGAGGCAACTGCCCATGGCCTGCATCACCTCGTCGCTGACAAAGTTCTCCGATGCTATCAGTTCCATTCCTTTCAGTTGTCGCTGGTGTTCTCTCTCAATGAGGTCGAAAATCTCTTGGTCTCTTTTCATTTTCTTCTTTTTGTTGATGTTCCTTATTGTTTGTTCTCTGGTTGCGTGATAGGGTTATTTCTGCAGTTCCACCTCGTTGATGTCCTGCTCCTTGTCGCAGTAGTGGCAGCGGAGGATGCCGCGTGCCTTATCCACTACGTGGAAGACGGTGTCCATCGGCTCGTTGTTGGTGATGCACTTGGGGTTGTTGCATTTCACGATGCCAATCAGTTCGTCGGGGGTGACGACGGTCTTCTTCTCCACCACCTCATAGTTGTGGATGATGCTCAGCACCACGTTGGGGGCGACTACGGAGAGGCGGGAGATTTCGGCGTCGGTGAAGAATTTGTCGCTTACCTTGATGATGCCTTTCTGCCCGACTTTCGTCGAGGGGTAGTTGAAGCCGATGGTGACGGTGGCTGTGACATTGGCAAGACCCAATAGGTTCACCACCTCAAAGGTCTTGTCAGAGGGGATATGGTCGATGACGGTGCCGTTCTTGATGGCGGCGACAAGTCGTTCTTTCTTGTTCATTGGCGCTGAGGTTGTTGGATGATGGTGGGGTCGTTGCGGACTTCGTCGAGGCTGATGCCGAGCACGTCGCAGATGATGGCTTCGCGGGCATAGAGCCCGTTGCGGGCTTGTTGGATGTAGTAGGCCTGCGGGGTCTCGTCCACGTCGTAGGCAATCTCGTTTACGCGGGGCAGCGGATGGAGAATCTTCATGTTGGCCTTTGCCTTTCCTAACATGCTGGCCTTCAGCACGTAGGTGTTCTTCACACGCTCATATTCCATCAAGTCGGAGAAACGCTCTTTCTGCACGCGGGTCATGTAGATGATGTCGGCGTCGGCGATGATGTCTTCGCTGAGGGTGGTGTGCTCCTCGAAGCGGATGCCTTTCTCGTTGCAATACATCTTGTATTCGTTGGGCATCGACAGTTCGGTGGGGGCAATGAAGTGGAACGTGGGGTTGAAATGGCGCATCGCCATCAGCAGCGAGTGAACGGTGCGGCCGTATTTCAAGTCGCCAACCAGATAGATGTTCAGGTTTTCAAGTGTTCCCTGGGTCTGGTAGATGGTGTAGAGGTCGAGCATGCACTGCGAGGGATGCTGGTGGGCGCCGTCGCCGGCATTGATGATGGGCACGGGCGAGATCTCGCTGGCATATTGGGCGGCTCCCTCGATGTAGTGGCGCATCGCTATCACGTCGGCGTAGTTGGCGACCATCAGGATGGTGTCCTTTAGCGTCTCGCCTTTCGACACACTCGATGCCTTGGCATCGGAAAAGCCGATGACGCGGGCGCCGAGGCGGTTGGCGGCAGTTTCAAAACTCAGGCGGGTGCGGGTCGAGGGTTCATAAAATAAGGTGGCCACCACCTTGCCCTTGAGAATCTCGCGGTTGGGATGTTTCTCAAACTCTTTGGCCAATTCTATCATGTAGAGAATCTTCTCTTTCGACAAATTGGCAATCGTCACAAAGTTGCGTTTGTACATCTGTGGATATTGTTTGTTTCGATTTCGACCGCGAAGTTACGCATTATTTTTAATTTATTTGCCATAATTCAAAAGAAATATGTAAATTTGCACCGCATATTTTTAAATGACCTTTATTTTCATACAATGAGAAGAAAATTCGTGAATGTCCTCTGGGGAGTGCTCCTCGGGGTCGTCATCATAGTGGCACTGGGTGCTATCGCCATTTGGAACGGATGGATTGGATATATGCCTCCCATGGACGACTTGCAGAATCCTATCAGCAAGTTCTCTTCACAGGTCTATTCCGCCGACGGAAAATTAATGGGTACCTATGCTTCCAGCAGGGAGAACCGCATCTCCACGCCTTACAACAGCATTTCGCCCAACCTTGTCCACGCCCTTGTCTCCACCGAGGACGAAAGGTTCTATGAGCATTCGGGCATCGATTTCAAGGCTTTGTCGAGGGCGATTGTCAAGCGTGGCATCATGGGCAACGAGAGTGCGGGCGGTGGCTCCACCATCACGCAGCAGTTGGCGAAGCAACTCTATTCCGAGGTGGCTCATAGCAAACTCGAGCGTCTCTTCCAAAAACCTATCGAGTGGGTCATCGCTGTCAAACTCGAACGGACGTTCACCAAGGAGGAGATTATCACCATGTATCTCAACTACTTCGACTTCCTCTACAATGCCATTGGCGTGAAGAGTGCGGCGAAGACTTATTTCAACAAGGAACCGAAGGACCTCTCCGTCGTGGAGTCGGCGACACTGGTCGGACTGTGCAAGAACCCTTCTTACTTCAACCCCGTGCGCTATCCTAACCGCTGTCTGGAGCGCCGCAACATCATCTTGGCGCAGATGTACAAGGGGGGATATATCACTGAGGATGAGTGCAGGAGGTATCTTGTGGAACCGCTCAAACTCGACTTCCAACGTTCGGGCGACAGGGACAACTTGATGGGCATCGCTCCTTATTTCAGGGAATACCTAAAGCAATACATGATGGCGAAAAAGCCGGTGACCGACGACTACCCGTCATGGAAAAAGGCGCAGTTTTATATGGATTCCATCGCTTGGGAGAACGACCCACTCTATGGATGGTGCAACAAGAACACCAGAAGGGGAGGGCAGCCCTACAATATCAACACCGACGGCCTCCGCATCTATACGACCATCGACACCCGTATGCAGAAGTATGCCGAGGAGGCGGTCATAGAGCATCTCTCGCAGACCCTTCAGCCGGCTTTTAACTCGCAGGTGAGGGGCAGCGCCCGTGGCCCGTTCTCGCGGAAAATGTCGCGTCAGGACTATGAAAGGGTGATGAACAGGGCCATCAAGCAGAGCCATCGCTACCTGCTGTTGAAGGAGAGTGGTGCCACCGAGGAGCAAATCAAGAAAAACTTCGACACACCGGTGGAGATGAGGCTCTTCACCTACAATGGGGAGATTACCAAGATGATGTCGCCGCTCGACTCCATCATCTATTACAAGACGTTCCTCAGGGCGGGATTCGTCAGCATGGATCCGCACGATGGTTCGGTGAAGGCGTATGTGGGCGGTCCCAACTATGAGTATTTCCAATACGACATGGCCATGGTGGGCAGGCGACAGGTGGGTTCCACCATCAAGCCTTACCTTTATTCTTTGGCGATGGAGAATGGTTTCACGCCGTGCGACCAAGCCCCCAACAGGGCACAGACCTATTACGAGAACGGCACAAGGTGGACACCGCGTAACGGCAGCCGTTCGAGATATGGCGCCATGGTGACGCTCAAATGGGGACTGCAGCAGTCGAACAACTGGATTTCTGCCTACCTAATTAATAAGTTCACCCCGCTCGCGCTGAAGGAGTTGCTCAACAAGTATGGCATCAACAATCCCAATATCAAGGCCACGATGGCGCTTTGCCTCGGACCATGTGAGGTCACTGTCGGCGAGATGGTCAGCGCCTATACCGCGTTCGTCAACAAGGGCATCCGCTGCGCTCCTTACATGGTGACGCGTATCGAGGACAGTGAGGGCAATATCATCGCCAATTTCCTGCCGCAATACAATGAGGTCATCTCCGAGAGCAGTTCCTACAAAATGCTCGAACTGCTGAGGGCGGTGGTCGATGGCGGTACTGCCCGCCGCGTGAGGGGCAACGGCATCTCCGGAGAGATTGGTGGAAAGACCGGTACGACCAACGACAATGCCGACGCTTGGTTCATGGGCATCACGCCTCAGTTGGTCAGTGGCTGTTGGGTTGGCGGCGAGGATCGCGACATCCACTTCATGTCAATGGCTTTGGGCCAGGGTGCCGCCGCCGCTCTGCCTATCTGGGCGAAGTACATGAGAAAGGTCTATTCCGATGCCAGCCTCGACTACACGCAGAGCGCCAAGTTTGATGTCCCGAAGGATTTCGACACTTGCAACGATAAAATCGACCAATACGAATACAGCATCGAGGATGTCTATGAATAGCATCATCGCTGAATAAGGGCTCTAAGGTCCTTAAAGTCCTTAAGGTCCTTAAAGTCCTTAAAGTCCTTAAAGACCTTAAAGTCTTCACCCCCTAATAATCATCCTTGACACAGGTCAAGGATGATTATGTTTTATGCAAATTTCTTTCATTTTTCTTTCCTGTGTGCCCACACAGTATTACCTTTGCATTGCATTTAGCAATAATAGGTTTATATTTTAAGGTTATGGATATTTTTTTGATGACTGTCCGCTTCCTTGGTGTAGTGGCAGAAATGAAAGAGATGAAAGAAAGATTGTTGGGGTAATAACCCAATGGATGATATGGTTTTTTAAGGGTATTTTTCATAAGAAAGATGGTTTTAGGTGACTGCGGTGTCTTGCTCAAGACATCGCAGTTGTCTTTTGTACTGATTTTGCAAATTTTGGAGGTCCAAAACTTGCGCTTTCGCAAATTTGTTGTTATCTTTGCATCGGAAGCGTGTCGCTTCTTCAAAAACACAATCCGTCATGACAGAACAGCAAATGAAATCCATTTCCGTGGATGACCTTTTTTCCAGCGGAAAAATATCAAGAAAGACCTACAACACTTTGGTGCGGGCGAGGATGCGCACCGTCTTCGACCTGAAGAGATATGAGAGTGGCTTGCCAAGACTTTTCCGGTCGGGGGCGAATGGAATCAGGGAAATAAAACACTTGCTCCAGGAACTCGACGCTTCTGAGAGCATGCCTGAGATGACCTCCATGCTCTTTGCCATGGACGAGCCCGAACCTTCCAAGGGGGAGACGCTGCTGTCTTCTCTCACCGACGAGGAACTGGCACTGCTCGATGTTGTCTATAAGCGCCAAGTGGCGTCGTTGTTGGAGTCGCATGAGCGGTTGGCGACAAAAATCGCACATGCGCTGTCGCCGCTGTCGGTGACGACTTTCATCAGGGATTTCCTCTACGAGGACGACGACCGTATTCTCATGCTCAACGATGTCAACGAGAACTCGATGTCGTTTGTCGCTTCGGTCAAGGAGGCTGTCAAAAGTGCGGTGGAGTCGCTGCATACCAGCGAGGTGCCTCCCGCTTTCAGGATTTTGTGCTATCAGGCGGAAGGCTTACTCGACGGCGACGACTTCTTGCTCGAATACTTCAAGGAGCACCAGAGGCTGCCTGTTTTGTATGTGATACAGAAGGCGATTGTCAATTCCAAAGACACGCCCATGGTGAAGACTTTCTTGCAAAGGTACGACATCTTTGGAGGACAAGTCGAGATTGACCAAGAGAAAGTGAAAAAGTCGTCTTTCACGATCACCACCTATTCCAATATTGTCTTCGACGCGTTGTTCGCGCCTGGGGCACCGGTGGAAGTGTTCGGCGACTTCTTGGTGAAGTTCTTGGGCAATGATGTCAACTTGGGCTACCTCGTGGACATGGTGAAGGGGGATTTCGTCACTGAGAGTGCTGATGTGGTGGCGGAAATCATCCACGACGAGCATTTGATGATGCAGCCGATATGTGTCGTGGCGGTATTGGGCAAATTGCTGGTTCGGACCATGGCTTGTTTCGGAGGCTATTCCAAGAGTTTCGGGGTTGCGAAGGACGAAAAGTGGCAGCACGCTTTCTTGGTCGAACGGTCGATGGCCAATGCCTTTGACTTCCAGAAAGAGTTGTGGAGGTTCCGCGATTTTGTTGTCAAGACTTCTACCGATGAATATGTGCTCGACTTCAACGAGTATGTTTCCGGGGTGGTCGAGGACAACGAAAAAGCCAAGGCTTCCCTTCCTCAAATCGCTGACTGCCTGAAGGAAATGGTGGTCGAGGAGTTGGGCATTGCTCTCGACGAGGAGGGGAAGGTAATCGTGCCGAGAAAGCGCGACAAACCGCTGGCGGACAGGCTCTACGACATCCTCGAAAAGGAAAAGCAGCCTATGATGCTCGACCATCTCACCGAGTGCATCAATTCGGGCGATGGGAGAAGGTATGTCAGGGCATCCGTCTCTTTGGCGTTGAACAGGGACCCTCGTTTTCAAGGAAGTGGCAAAAAAGGATGCTATGCGCTCCGTGAATGGCAACTGCCATTTTTCGGCAGCAATGCAGATATCGTCTATCAGGTGCTCAAGGAGAGTGACAAACCCATGAAGGGGGAGGAAATCGTGGAAATACTGGCGGCTCACAGTTACAACAGTCAGTTCTCCAAAAACGACCTCTCTTCTGTCGTCTCCCTGGGGAAGAATTTGTTCAGGAAGTTGGGCGGTGGATACTATGGCCTGGTGGACAGGGAGTATTCCGGCGATTTCGTCTTCCCCACGAAGCGCACCTTTGAGTCGGAGTTGGAGGCTTTCGGCGCATTCATCGAGCAGCATCGCCGTCCGCTCACCCTGAATGGCGACGAAGAGGAGGTCAGGCTGCGGGCATGGTTCATGCGCAAGCGTAATGAATGGGAAGGCAACAACACCTGGAGCGATGAAAAAAGGCAGGCTTTCGCCGCCCTCGTCGCCCGCTACGAGGAGATTATCAAGGAGAGTCAGCCCCAGCCGCTGCCCATCACCCCGGATATTCCGGGCATTCCGGGCTCTCCGGGCTCTCCGGATATTCCGGATATTCCGGATATTCCGGATTCTCCGGATAATCCGGGCATTCCGTCTTCTCCGGATTCTCCGTCTTCTCCCGGCATTCCGTCCGATTGGCTGGCCATGCTGGAGAGGGTGCGCGATTTCATCACCCAGAATGCTCGCGAACCTCTGGCGATGTTTACTGTTGAGGTGCAACTGGCCAATTGGCTGGCAGCACAAAAGCGCGCGATGCACGAGGAGGGGATTTCTCCCGAGCAGACGGCAGCCTTGCTGCAACTGCGCGACCTGCTTTGGTGATGCGGACGACCACTACTCCAAAGGAATAAAAACAAAAAATCCACTATCAAAAGATAGTGGATTTTTTGGAGGTGCGTGGCGGATTCGAACCGCCGTAGACGGTTTTGCAGACCGTTGACTAAGCCACTCATCCAACGCACCATGTCTGAATGCGGGTGCAAAACTACTACATTTTTTTTTATTGACCAAATTTTTGACCATTTTTTTTGTCTTCACAAGGTGCTTTCTTGTGTTTGTGGCGCTTGGCGGTCTTTATTTGTTCACGTAGTGCGCAGCCTTCGCAACCATAGCAGGGATCTGAGGCTTTTCGCAATGCCCGCCACACTCGATAGGCGGCATATCCTACCGAGAGGGCGATGGCAAGGGCGACGAGGGCTGTCTGCATGTCCATGGGGAATGGTATGAAACAGCAGGTTGCTTACTTGAAGATCTTTTGGGCAAATTCCGTCAGATAG
Source organism: uncultured Prevotellaceae bacterium (assembly GCA_946415525.1). Taxonomy (GTDB): domain Bacteria; phylum Bacteroidota; class Bacteroidia; order Bacteroidales; family Bacteroidaceae; genus Prevotella. The sequence continues at coordinate 27,200 of CAMKSZ010000002.1, forward strand.
ACGCGCCAGTTGCGCCAGATATGGCCTCCTTCGGTTTCAAGATACTCGTATTTGTATTTCTTCTCGTCGAGGTAGCGGCGCAGGTCGGTGTTCTGCTGGTAGAGGAAATCTGTCTTGCCGATGGCAATCCAATAGAGGCGGGGCTTGCCTTGGAAAAGTTTTGCCAACTGCGCCTGCACGGTCTTGTCTTTTTGTAGGGCGTTGTAGAATGACTCTTGGTTGCCCTGCCCGATGTGCAAGCCAGCGGAGAAGAGTCCGACATAGTCAAACTGGTCGGGATAGCGCTTGGAGATGGAGAAGGAGTGGCCTCCGCCCATCGAGAGACCGCAGATGGCGCGCTGGCTCTTGCCCTTGCTCACCTTGTAATGGCTTTCCACGTAATTGATGATGTCGGGGAAACTTTCTTCCATCGAGGCGACGGGACGGTCTTGCGGCACAATGCTCTCCATGAAGGAGGGCTGGTACATGCCGCGACTCCATTCACCGGGGGCGGCCTGGCAGGCTGGGTTGCCGTTGGGCATCACCACAATCATGGGACGGGCTTTCCCCATGGCGATCAAATTGTCCATGATCTGCGCCGTACGGCCGAGGGTGGTCCAGGCATCTTCGTCGCCTCCTGCTCCGTGGAGGAGATAGAGCACGGGATAGTCCTTGCCTTTGTCATAGCCTGCTGGCGTGTAGATGGTCATTCGGCGATGGGTCTTCAGCGTAGGACTGTCATACCACACTTTGCTCACGTTGCCGTGGGGCACCTCGTTCACACGATAGAGGTCGCCACGGTCGCCCTTCGCGTCGCTCACGATGAAGATGCTGGTCAGCGAGGCCACGTCGCGGTTGACATAGACATTGGCGGGGTCGAGGATGGACTGGCCGTAGGCGCTAAAAGTGTAACTGTAGAGTTCGGGGGCAAGGCGCTCGGTGGTATAACTCCACACACCATCGGCGCCTTGTTTCAGTTCGGCTCTGCCAGGCACTTCTGCTTTGCCTTGCGGGGTGTCTATCTGCATGGGCTTGAGGAAGTCGCCGGTGACGGTCACATGGGCGTCGGCGGGGGCCTTCATGGCGAAGGTCACGGTGCCGTCGGGATTGACGACGGGGGATTTCACTTGCGTTCCACTCCAAAGGGCTTCCTGTCCTTGAGCGGAAAAGATGCTGGCCATCAACGCGATGGCGGTCAATGTCTTTTTCATGATGTTGTGGGTTAGGTGATGTTTGTTGCAAATTTAGACAAAAAATGCGAATTAGCCATCTCTCGGATAAAGAAAGTGTATTTTTCACTGGCGAAAAACAGCATTATTGGTTTTTTCAAAAAAACTATTGCCTAATATTAATCTCTACGGCCATTTTTACGTCAAATAGTTGCGAATCGCCTTTTGCGCGATTCACATTTCTATTATCAAATGCTTAAGACTAAAACAAAGATGGTGAACTACAGGAATATCGTCCTATTGTTTTTATTCTTGATGGGCGTGTTTCCTGCAGCGGCCCAAAATGAGGCGTTGACGGGACGTGTCGTTGAAAAAGGGAGTAGAAAGGCGATGGACATGGCGACGGTGCAACTTTACAAAATCAGCACCTCGCACGGCAAAAGCGACACTACCTATGTCGCCGGCTCCTTTGCCGACCGCCAGGGGCATTTCGCTTTCCAAAACGTCGGTTTCGGCTCCTACTTGTTGAAAGTGACTTATTTGGGCTATAAGTTGCTGGCGCGCAACGTCACCAAACTCAATGGGCGTCCTGCCGCCGTGGGCGACCTCGTCATGGAGCCTGACGCTGTGGTGCTCGACGAGGCGGTGGTCACCGCCAACATCCCCAAGATGGTCATCCGAGACGATACGCTCATCTTCAATGCCGACGCCTTCAGGGTGCCGGAGGGGTCGGTCATCGAGGCGCTGGTCGAAGCGCTGCCAGGGGCGAAAATAGACGACAACGGAGGCATCACCGTGAATGGCAAAAGCGTGAAACGTTTCAAGATGGACGGCCGCGACTTCATGACGGGCAACAACAGCGCGGTGATGAAAAACCTGCCGTCGTATGTCATTGACCAGGTGAAGGCCTACGACGAGAAAAGCGACCTCTCCAAAATGACTGGCATCGACGACGGCAACGACGATTTCGTCTTGGAGTTCGTCACGAAGAGGAGCGCACGCAGGGGGTTGCAGATGAACCCGGACGTGGGCTACGGAACAGACCACCGCTACGGCATACGACTGACCGCCATGAAACCCTTTGGCGACATGCGCTACACCTTTATGGGAAATGCCAACAATGTCAACGACCGCAATTTCTCCGGACGAGGAGGGCGCGGCAGGGGCAATGGCAGCGGACAGCGCCACTCCAAGTCGTCTGCGCTCGACATCAGTTACGAGAATGGGAAAAACCTGAGGGTCAACGGCCGTGTCACCTGGAACCACAACACCGCCGACAACTGGAATAGGACGGGGTCGGAGAATTTCGTCAACACCAGGGGTGGGGCTTTCTCCAACAGCATCAGCCAAAACTATTCACGGTCCAACGGATGGACGGGCAACATGAACCTGCAATGGGTCATCGACTCGGCGACGACGCTCTCCTTCCGGCCCGATGTCAATTTCTCCACCAACGACGGGAGGGGGTTCTCGCATTCCGCATCGTTCAATGTCAACCCCTTCGATGTGGTTCGCGACCCGCTCGACAAGGAGTCGCTGGAGTTGATGGACGGGAAAGGATTGGTGGTCAACGGGCGTGACAACAAGTCGATGAGTTATGGCAGTAGCAAAAGTTTGTCTTCGCAGTTGCAAATCTTTAGGAGAATGGGGCGAAACGGGCGCAACGCAGCGTTCTCTTCCAACATCAGTTACCGCAGCGGGCGAAACAAAAACGCCAACCTCACGGCGGTCAGACTCTATCAGACGCAGGACCAGTGGGGCAACGACTCCACCTACCAGACCAACCGCTTTTCCATCTCACCTTCCGACAATTACAACTATTCCTTGGGACTGACCTACACCGAACCTCTCTATATCTTCAAGGTGAAGGAAGCCGAGGAAGACGATGACGGCAGGCCCATGGCAATGCAGGGCAACCGAGGAAGAAGGGGGACAAGGGGAATACAAGGCATCTTCTTGCAACTCAGTTACCGATACAACTACAGCCACCAGAAGAGCGACCCTTCGACTTACGACTTCCCCGAATTTTCCGACGAGGCGCTCAGTCAAGTGCTCCAAGACTATCGCGACTGGACACGCCTCTTTGGTTTCCTCGACAATCCCTACGAGGACTATCTTTCCACACGTCTCAGCAGATATTCGGAGCGCACGGAGCATGGGCACAACGCGGAAATGCAACTGAGGGTGGTGCGCGACCAACTCAATTTGAATGTGGGCGTTAGCGTCCAACCGCAAAAGACGCATTTCATTCAGCAGTATCTCGGGACGCCCGTCGATACGGTGAGAAGCGTGGCCAACGTCTCGCCGACACTCAACCTGCGCTATCGGTTCAACCAGCAAACCAACCTTCAGGTGAGGTTCCGGGGCACTACGTCGCAACCGTCCCTCACACAGTTGCTGGATATCTACGACGATACCAACCCCTTGTCCATCTCCATGGGTAACCCGGGGCTGAAACCGGCGTTCTCTTCCAACCTGAATGTCAATTACCAAATGCAAAGGCGACCGAAACTCGTCACCGACAGTTTGGGCTTCTCCATTCCTAAGGCGCAGCGCCATTGGAGTTTCAGCGCGTATGGTGGATGGCAAAGCACCCGAAACTCCATCGGAAATGTCGTCACCTACAATGAGAAGACGGGCGGGCGCATCAGTAGGCCGGAAAACATCAACGGCAACTGGAGTGGCAATGCGGGCATGACTTTCAATGTCGCCCTTGACACGCTCAACAGATGGGACGTCAGCGGTTCTGTGGGGGGCAACTACAACCACCATGTAGGGTATGTCAACCTCAACCGAACGGCCATCCCCGACCGTAATGTCACGCATACCTATAGCCTCAACCCTTCGACGTCGATAAGTTATCGCAACAAGTGGCTGAACGTTTCGCTCAACTCCAACCTCACCTACGCACGGACGAAAAACCGCTTGCAGGCTTCCAACAACCTCACCACATGGAATTTCTCCTATGGGGGCAACACTCGCATCACCTTCCCATGGGGCACCAACCTTTCGACGGACTTCCATGTCTTCAGCAAGAGGGGCTACAGTGACCAGACTCTGAACACCAACGAACTGATTTGGAATGCGCAACTCTCTCAAAGTTTCCTGCGGGGCAAGAAACTGACAGTCATGCTGCAGTGGTACGACATCCTCCACGAGCAGTCCAACTTCTCTCGCACGGTGAATGCCAACGGATGGACCGACCGCGAGGTGAACGCCATCACTTCCTATGCCATGCTGCACGTCAGTTACAGGCTCAACTTCTTTGGCGGCGGGGAAGGCGGACGTGGCGAGGGCCGCGGCGAGCGGTTCGGGCGCAGGGGAGGAGATTTCGACGGTCCAAGAGGCAACCGCCCCGAAGGCCGCGGCTTTGGAGGCGGCGGCTTCGGGGGCGGTGGTTTCGGGGACAGAAGGTGAGAACCCTCAGGTGGGGCCCTTTTCTTGTAAAATTACTGGAAATTCCTGATTCTTACTTCGATGCCGCTGCCGTCGAGTGCTTGGCGCATGGCATCCTCGTCGGTGTCGCCGAAATGATAGGGGTAGAGCACGCGGGGCTTCACCATGTCGGCGGCGTGACGCAGCTGCGCGGGTGTCATCGTGTAGGGCTGGTTGCAGGGCAGGAAGGCGACGTCGATGTCGTCGATGTCGTTCATCTCTTCGATGTCCTCGGTGTCGCCGGCGATGTAGATGCGCAGGCCGTCGGCCACTAAGATGAAGCCGTTGTCACGGTTCTTGGGATGGAATTGCGTGTGCCCGGGAGTGATGTTGTAGGCGGGGACGGCATACACCATCAGGTTGTCGGCGAGACGGAGCGAGTCGCCGTTGGCCATCACCTTGCCTTCGCCGAGTTTCTTGGCGGAGTTGGCATTGGTGACAATCACGGTCGAGGCCTTCTTGAGGTCGGCGACGGCTTGTGGGTCGAGGTGGTCGTAGTGCTCATGGGTGATGAGGATGAAGTCTGCCTTCGCCCACTGCTTGTAGTCGGTCTCGGGTTGGGCTCCCTTGATCACGGGATCCACCTGGATGATGCAACCGTCGAAGTTGATCTCCATGCTCGCATGTTTGATAGGGGTGAATTTCACGGTCTTGCCGTTCTTTGTCTTAAATGTATCCATGTCGTTAGTGTTTAGGTTGTTGTCGTTGTTGGCATTGGCTGTGCCGCCGTTGGTGCAGGAGATGAGCAGCATCGCCATGCACGAAAGTAATAATTTGGTTCCCATGTTATGATTGATAAAAAGATGAACAATCAGCGTTGCGATTCTGCCTCTTCCATCTCTTCCATCGGTTCGTCGAGACTGCCTTCCCACAAGTACTTGCGGGTCTCACCGACAATCACCTTGCTCAAGAAAAGAAGGGAGAGGAGGTTGGGGATGGCCATCAGGGCGTTGAAGCAGTCGGCCATGTTCCACACCATGGTGAGGCTGATGACGCTGCCGGCGAAGACGGCGATGATGTAGATGATGCGATAGGACAGGGTGAGGCGCTTGCCGCCCAAATACTCCACGGCACGCTCGCCGTAATAACTCCATCCGAGGATGGTGCTGAAGGCGAAGGTGAACTGCCCGATGTTGAGCAGGGGGGCGCCCACGTAAGGAATCTTGGCGAAAGCGGACTTGGTGAGGATGGCGCCGTCGGTGAAGTTGATGTCGGGATGGGCGATGGCGCTGCTGACAATCACCAGGCCGGTGATGGCGCAGATGACCACGGTGTCCCAGAAAGTGCCCGAACTGGAGACGAGCGCTTGGCGGACGGGGTTGCGGGTCTGTGCGGCGGCGGCGACGATGGGGGCGGAACCCATGCCCGACTCATTGGAGAACAGGCCGCGGGAGATGCCGTAGCGACAGGCTATCATGAATGTGCCGCCCACGAAACCGCCACCGGCGGCGGAGGGGTTGAACGCACATTCCACAATCAGTTTCAAGGCGGGCAACAGGTAGGCGGAGTTGACAAACAAGATGTAGAAACAGCCCACGACATAGAAGATGGCCATGAAGGGCACCAAGGCGGCGCAAACCCTCGCGATGCTGCGCACGCCGCCGATGATGACGGCTGCCGTGAGCAGGCAGATGATGATGCCCATCACGTAGGTGGGGATGTTGTAACTCTCGAAGGAGAGCGTCGAGATGGCGTTGGCTTGCACCGTGCAGCCGATGCCGAAAGAGGCCAAGGCACAGAAGAGGGCAAACAGCACGCCCATCCATTTCCACCCCAAGCCGCGCTCGAGGGCGTACATCGGACCGCCTAACATCTTGCCGTTGGAAGTCTTCACGCGGTACTTGATGGCGAGCAACCCTTCGGCATATTTCGTGGAGATGCCGAACACACCGGTGAGCCAGCACCAGAACACGGCGCCGGGACCGCCTAAGGCGATGGCGGTGCCCACACCCACGATGTTGCCGGTGCCGATGGTGGCGGCGAGGGCGGTGGCGAGGGCGCCGAATTGCGAGACGTCGCCTTCCGAACCGGGGTCTTTAGTCACCGAGAGTTTGATGGCCTTGAAGATTTTCCGTTGCGGAAAGCGTAGTATGATGGTCAGGTAGATATGGGTGCCCAACAACAGGATGATCATGGGCCATCCCCATAATACCCCGTTGATGTCGCTGATGATTCCGTTGAAGAATTCCATCGATTTGCTTGTTTCCTATTAAAAATGAATGTCTATGTATTGGTAGCCCATCGACCGGAAGAGTTGCGACACTTCCTCCACGGCATGGACTTGGGCGATGTTGATGTTGTCTTCTGTCATGCAGCGGGCTTTCATCTGCCGCTTGGCTTTCTCGTAAAGGGCTTGGCGGGCTTGGTGGTCCCAACTCCCTTTCTCGAAGAACGACTGGGTGCGCGTCTCGTCGATGAAGTTGCTGTCCAACAATTCCACGGGGGGCAGTTTCACGTCGAGGGTGTCTTCGCGCATGCGGATGCCGCCATTGGCCAATTTCGAGAGGTCGATGCCCAATCGGAGGGTGCCATAATAGATGCGGGTGATCTTCTTGTCGCTGCCGAGCAGGCGGCTCTCGGTGGAATCGACGAGTTCCTCGTCGCTCAGGGTGAGAAATTCCCATTGGCCGATGTCGGTCACCGACTTTATTTCTATCGACCCTTCGCCTATCGACTGGCTGTCGGGACCGACTTGAAGGTCGTTGCGGGTGCCTTTCACGGCAAGGGTCACGACCATCGTCACCAAGGCGACGAGGGTGGCGGCGCTGAGGATGAGGCGGAGCAGCGGATGCTCTTGGGTGGGGTTGTTGTCGTTCATGGGCTTAGTCTGTAGTGGTGGTCAGTTGATGTTCGTCGAAATCCTTCCTGAATGTCACGACTATCTCGTCGTCGGTGAAGCCTAATTGCCGAATCATGGGAATCAGCAGGCGACTGGCGTTCTGACGTGTGCGCTCGGCTATTTTCAGGTCGGGCAGGGCGGCAAGGATGCTGTCGCGGCCCTGAATTTCGTAGGTGGACAACTCTTGGTCGGTGAAGTCTGAGCGGAGCAGGGCCACATACGACTCTATCTCGGCGTGGTTGATTTTCGAACTTGTCAGTTCCACTTGGGGGTCGGGCAGCACGATTTCTATCTTCCCGTCGTCGAAAATCACGTTGTCGCCGTTGAAGGCATTGAAGTCGATGAAGCCTTTCACCGTGGCGTCGATGGGGATGGCGATACGGCGGCTGCCGGCGGGGATGTCGAACTTGTAGTCCATCCCGAGGATGCTGCCTTTCAACTTGAGGGCGTCGTTGTGGGTGATGATTTTGTGGATGTGGTATTCCGCCGTGTACATCTTGGAACTGCTGCGGACGGCGGTGACCAACATCCCCACGCTGTCGGCTTTCGTCTTGGCTTTCGAGGCGGCGTCGGATGGGGTGGGGGCGGAACCCTCACTATTGCCATGGCAACCGCATAAGAGCAGGAGGGCTGCCAACAAGGGCGTCAATTTTTTCATCTGTATTATCTTGTATTTCATTCCAATTAGTCGCAAGCATTTGCAAACTTACAAAAATTCATCGACATAAAAGGAAAAATCGGCAGATTTAATGCTTTTTATGCTTGTTTTTCATATTCCTTCCCCTTTTCCAATTCCATCTCGCCGCTTTTTCCGCCCCCGTCCGTCCCGTATGTTGCCCCGTCTGTCCCGTATGTTGCGTTGCCAACGCAACATACACAACCCATGCTTCACTCTGTTTTCGCAAAGATAGGCTGCGCCTTGGACATAAAAATAAATCCGGATTTATTTTGTATTCCGCTCGGCTTGCAGTACCTTTGCAGGTGAAATAGAGGTTCGCCGTGCGCGATGAAATGGGAATGGGGTGCAAGTCCCCAACTGTCCCGCAGCTGTGAGGCCCTTTTATGGCTTCCAAGCATGATCCACTGCCCGCTACATGCCGGGTGGGAAGGAGTTTGGAAGTAGGGCCATAGTCAGAAGACCTGCCTCTTGTGTTTAACCTCATGCCCCGTTCTCGGTGTAAGGACGAAGGGTATATTTTCATTTTTTTATAACATGAAGAAAGTTTTTGCTTTTTGCATGATGTGCGTGGCCATGTATCTATGTGGCGCATGCCGTCAAGGTGGTGGTTCCGAAACTTCCGACGCTGTTGCCAACGACTCGCTTGTCTGTCCGCATTACGCTACGGGGTATCAAGTGAAAGACAGTGCCGGCGTAAGACTTGTCGATGTGGGAAAGGACGGTCATTTCGCTTTGGTTTCCTCGGATGACGCCAACGTGCCGGATGGCTATACCAAGGTGAGAGTGCCCATCAAGGGCACCATTTGCATGACGGCGCTGCAGTTGTCCAACTTCACGATTCTCGACGCACACGATGTGGTGAAGGGGGTGACGGGGACGAAGAACTTGTTCAACAAGGACATCCTCGAACGTGTAAAGGACGGACGTATCGTGAAAATCGGCATGGAGGGAAATTTCGACAACGAATTGGTGCTTGCCGCCAATCCTGACGTGATTTTCATCTCTCCCTCGAAGCGCGGCGGCTACGACGCCATCAAGGAGACGGGCATAACCCTCGTCCCTCATCTCGGATATAAGGAACTTGACCCGCTGGGACAGGCCGAATGGGTGAAATTCGTCGGCATGTTCATTGGCAAGGAGAAGGAGGCTTATGACATTTTCGCGGGCATCGAGCGCCGGTACAACACCCTGAAGTCGCTGACGCAAAAAGTAGAAAGGCGTCCTGTTGTCACGAGTGGCGAGATGCACTATGGCACATGGCATGCCGTTGGCGGGAAGAACTACCTGGCTCAAATCTTCCGGGATGCGGGCGCCGACTATGTCATCGACGACGAGGAGACTTCGGGCGAAGACCTGGAGTTTGAGAAGATGTACTCCTTGTCGGCGAATGCCGACTATTGGCGCATCCTCAACAGTTACCCGGGTGATTTCTCCTATGAGGCGCTGAAAGCCTCGGAGCCTCGCAATGAGTTGTTCAAGGCTTTCAAGGAGAGGAAGGTCATCTACTGCAATATGAAGCAGACGCCTTATTATGAGATTGCCCCGGTGGAGCCTGACTTGTTGCTGAAAGACTTTGTGGCAATCTTCCATCCCGAATTGGTGGAGGAGGACTATCAGCCCACTTTCTATCATCTGCTCAAGTAGGATGAGGAGGACGCTGTCGCTGATATTGTTGTTGCTGTTGGCAATCCTCGTACTGACTGTCGTCAACTTGATGATAGGGTCGGTGGAAATCCCCGTGAAGGATGTCTGTCGCATCCTCCTCGGCAGCACCGATGTTTCGGAGATATGGCAGAACATCATACTGAAATCCCGCCTCCCCCAGACGTTGACGGCCATCGTCGCGGGGGCGGGCCTTGCCGTCAGTGGCTTGCAGATGCAGACGGTATTCCGCAACCCGCTGGCTGGCCCGTCGGTGTTGGGCATTTCCAATGGTTCGGCGCTCGGCGTGGCTTTTGTCGTGCTCCTTTCGGGGCGGTTGGGGGGCGTGGCGCTCTCGCGGCTCGGTTATTTGGGCGATGCGGCCATTTCAGTTGCCGCCATCGTCGGGGCGCTGGCGGTGATGATGCTCATCGTGTGGGTGTCGCAAAGGGTGCGGGGAAACGTCACCTTGCTGATTATCGGTGTGATGATAGGCTATTTGGCGAATGCCGTCATCGGGGTGCTGAAATTCCTCAGTCCGGAGGAGGACGTAAAGGCTTTTGTGGTGTGGGGACTGGGTTCGTTCTCGCGGGTGAGTGGTGACGAGATGATGCTGTTCGTGACGATGATGCTGGTGCTCCTGCCTCTCAGTTGCCTTTTGTCCAAGTCCATGAACCTCCTTTTGTTGGGCGACCAATATGCTGCCAACTTAGGTATCAACATCCGCCGCACCCGATTGTTGGTCATCACTTGCAGCGGTGTCTTGGTGGCCATCGTCACTGCCTATTGCGGTCCCATCATGTTCATCGGCCTGGCGGTTCCCCATCTTGCCCGTTCCATTTTCCGCACCAGCAACCACCGCGTCCTGCTGCCTTCGACCGCCCTTTGTGGCGCTGTCCTTGCCTTGGTTTGCAATTTCGTCGCCCGCATGCCTGGCTTCGAAGGGGCGCTGCCCGTGAACAGCGTTACTGCTTTGGTGGGCGCTCCTGTCATTGCGGCGGTCATCTTCAGGCGCCACAAGGATGATATAGGGGAATGACGCGGCTTTATTCGTAGATGGTGCCCTCGTCGTCTATCAGGAAGATGGTGAGGGTGCTTTTTTTGATGAGGGGGGAACAATGGTGGGCGCAATGACGGATGACCACCTTGGCGAAGTCGTTCACTTTCTCGGAGGGGATTTTCCCCCACAACTCACGGGCCAAGGCGATGTCGCCGATGTCGATGGGGCATCCGGCTTCCTCGAGCAAACTACCCACGAACAATTTGTCCATCACCGATTTGCGGCTATGGGTGTCGAGGTGCCCTGCTGCCAATTTCACCGCTTTCCCAAGCATGACGCCTAAAACGACGTGTGGAAAACCCATCTCTTCCGCGATTTTGAGGGTCTCGCCGATATAGTTGCCATATTCCACAAAAGCCTGACGGGGCAATTCTGGAAACCGGGCCTTCACATGCCGCTCACTTTTCGCACCGCTGTTGATGACCACGATTCCTGTTCCCGATGCCTTGGCTACTTCCATGCACTTGCGGATGGAACCGACGAAAGCCTCTTCGGAGAAGGGCTTGACAATTCCCGACACGCCGATGATGGAAATGCCTCCTTCGATGCCCAACCGAGGATTGAAGGTGCGGCGTGCGATTTCGGCGCCTTGGGGAACGGAGATGGTGACTTGGAATTTCTCTCCCAAAGGCTTCAGGTTGTCGTGAATCATTTGCCGGGGGGTCTTGTTGATGGCTGGACAACCTGGTGGGAAGTCGAAACCGGGGAGCGTGAACACACCCACGCCTTCGCCGCCAACTATGCGGAACGTGTCGGATGCCTCGACCGATGCGCGAATCTCCAGTCCGTCGGTGACGTCGGGGTCGTCGCCTGCCTCCTTCACCACGGCGGCATACCCTTCGCCATAGGCGACGGCAACGGTGATGGTTTCTCCGTCGGGCAGGCGCACAGGCACTTCCTTGGGGGTCTTGCCATGGAGCAGGCGCAGCGTGGCTGCCACAGAGGCGGCGGTGGCGCAGGTGCCTGTCGTCAATCCGCTGTGGAGGGGATAGAAGTCGGGCAGGAGACGCTCCACCATCCGGCGCAGACCATGGGGACCGTTTACGTACGCTATCCGTAATTGATGGTCGGGAAGGGTGATGGGGGGATAGGGGGGCCGTTGCACGGCATAGACCTTTACTCCCCTTGCCGTGGCTACCCGCACCTTTTCTTCGAAACCTCCACTCACGCCGCTCTCCTTCGTGAGGATGGCTTGTGGGTGCAGCCGTTCCAACAACCTGTCCGTTTCGGTTTCTTCATAGTACACCAGTCGCTCGGGGGGGAATCCTGCCTTGCGGGCCATTTCCCGGGATGCCTCTCTGTTGAGGATGCGCCACCAGCATTCATGCTTGTGCCAATAATTGCTGAGCAGGGGGAGGGTGTTGACGCCGGTGAGGGCCAAGAGGCGTTCCACGCCATGGGCCTCCAATTTCTGCACGGCGTCGGCATAGTCTTCGCACCACACGATGCTGTCGTCGCGTGGTGGATAGATTCGCTCGTACCTGACGACTGGGAGGTGTGTCTGTGCGGCTGCCATGAGCAGGTTGGCGTGCAACTGGGTGGCGAAGGGGTGGGCGGCGTCCACGAACAAACGGATGTCGTGCGTGTGGCAGAAAGTCGTCATTTCGCTCACGTCCATGCCTCCTGTGAGGTGGATGCCGTTCACAAGTTCCAACTGCTGTTCGTCGCTGCGCGTGGAATAGAAGAAGGGCGTTCCTGCCTCTTCAAGCGCCTCCACGGCCTTTCTGCCTTCTGTCGTCCCTCCGAATACTAAAATCATCGCTAATTGGGTTGGGTGACTGCCTTCATTGTGCCGATGGCGACGCTTCGTCTCCTTTCCTGAAAAGGTGGGTGAAGTGCGGGGAGTAGAGTTCGGAAAGCCCTTGGCGATTGTCTATCGCTTCTCCTACGACAATCATCGTCGTGAGGGTGAGGTGGTTGTCGTGGACGGTTTTCGCAAGGTCTTTCAGTTGGGCACGATAGATTCTCTGGTCAGGCCAGGTGAGGTGATAGCAGGCGGCGACGGGGGTGTCCTCGGGATATTCCATCAACAGTTCTTTCTGTACCTCATCGACGATGGCGGCGCTGAGGAAAATGCACATGGTGCTTTGGCTGCGCGCAAGCAGGTGGAGTTGCTCTTTCTCGGGCATGGGGGTGCGCCCTTCGCCACGGGTGAGGATGATGGTCTGTGTGCGCTGGGGTATCGTGAATTGTGAGCGCAACTCTGCGGCGGCGGCAAGAAAGGAGGAGATGCCGGGCGTGATGTGGTACGACATGCCGTGGGCGTCGAAGAAGGCCATCTGTTCCTGGATGGCGCCAAAGATGCAGGGGTCGCCGGTGTGGAGCCTGACGATGAGTTCGCCTCTGTCGTAGTGTTGCTTCATCAATTCGCATTGCTCTTCAAGATTCATGGAGGCGCTGCTCTGCACCACGGCTCCTGACTTGTGGCATTCGGTGAGTTCATGGGGTACCAGACTGCCGGCATAGAGGATGAGGTCGGCTTGTTCCAGCATCTTCCTGCCTTTGACGGAAATCAGGTCGGGGTTGCCGGGGCCGGCGCCGACAATCTCTACATGGCCACTCCGCTCCCGCAGGTGCTTTTTGTCGATGGCAAGGGCTGCCGTGAAATGCTTCCCTTTCACTTTGGCAACGATGAGTTTCCCGTTGTTGGACCCCAAGAGGGCGGCGGCCTCGCACACGCTGGGCGTTCCCACGTGTTTGGCGACTACCTCGCTGGGGTGGGGCACCTCGACGCTCGACAGTTGCGCTGCCGTGAAAAACTCCAATTCCTTGTCGTGCTGGGTCGCTATCAATTTGCAGAATGGTTCGTCGGCCTTCAAGTCGATGGTGCAATATCGGCGGGCGCAGGGTAAAACGCCTTGTTGGACGAATGCTTCGTTCATCTGGTCGTAGATGCTTTCGTAATCCTCGGGACAATGGGCGAGACCGAAACCGACGGTGCCTACCATGGGCACGAAATGCAGTTGCAACATGCCTTCTGGTGCATGGCGGACAAAAGGTGTCACCATGATTAGGAGTTTGAATCTCGTGGGATTGACTTCGCTGATGTCATCGACGATGGTCACGTGTTCGGGAAGGGTTTTTTCCAAATAGTCCGTGCCCTCGTCGCGCACCTCCATCAATAGTGCCGTTGGCTGGCGGTTGACGAAGGCGAAGATGCAGTTGTTCAGCACTTCGCTGCCGACGATGGTCCAACCGAAACGTTGTCCGAAGGTGTCGAGCGCCCACAGGCCGGCAAGGTCGCTTTGTGTCGTGACCACCTGATGGGCGCCGAGGATGCCGGCGATTTTTCCTGTCAGTTCGTTGGCTCCTCCGATATGTCCGGAGAGCACGGCCACGGCATTCAGGCCGAGACTGTCCACGCAGACTACGGCGGGGTCGGTATGCTTGTCTTTGACATGGGGCGCGATGGTGCGAACGCAGATGCCCATGGCGCCGATGAAGACGAAGGCGTCGTAGTCGGTCCACCGCCTGCCTACGTCGGAACGTGTGATGGTGTCGCCTTTCAATTGTTTTGCCAATATGTTGGCAATGTGCTTGCCTTCTTTGCCGATGGGGATGATTCCTATTTTTTGCATTTCAATATCTCAATGGGGTTGTGTTCGTCCAATACGATTCTCATGGCTTTCTCTTGTTTCAGTCCCAACGTGCTGCACGCCTCTTCGAAGAGCCGACGGCTGTCGGTGGCCACCACGGGCGAGGTGACGCTGTTGAAAACGATGATGCCGTCGTCGGACAGCACCGTTAGCACTTTCGACATGATGTCCTTTAGCCTTCCTCCATGACCGCCGATGAAAACGGCATCGGGACGGGGAAGGGCGGTGATGTCGGTTTCCAAGAAGTCGCCCATGTGGACACCGATGCCGGGCGTCCCGAACCGGCGGGCGTTCTCTTGGATGATGGCCTCACATTCCTGGCGAATCTCGAAAGCCTCCACATGCAGGTGGGGGAAGAGTTGTCGGGCCTCGATGCTGACACTGCCCGTGCAGAAACCGATGTCCCAGAACACTTTTTTACGGGATAGTTCAAGGGCATGCAGCGTCAGCAACCGGATGGGTGTTTTCGTTATCATTTTTTTCCTCCCGTCAAGGAGCGTGAATTCCGCTTCGGGGATGCCAAACCACGGCTTTGGCGCATGCGATGAATAAAGTATCACGCAGTTGGGAGTGGAGAACGCCATCGAGAGGGCTTCGGGCAGTGTGAGCGTCGTCACCCGTTCTTGGAGTGGGTGCCCCAAGTGCTCGCCCACCGCCATCTTGTAATGGTCGTACCCATAGTCGAGCATCCGATGGGCGATGGCGGCAGGGGTATGCTCATGGTCGGTCAAGACGCCGATTTTCAGCACTCGCTCTATCAGCGCCTTGTCGAACTCATGCCACGGACGTCCCGTCAACGAGACAATCCGCATGTCGTGATAGGGCATCACCAACCGATGGGCGAGCAACTGCAAGGAGTTGAACGTGGGGTAGGTGGTCACTTCTGCTTCGGGCATCTTCCTGCGTATGGTATTGGCAAAGCCGAAGAACAGCGGGTCGCCGCTGGCGAAGACAATGACCGTGGGGGTGCCTTCTTCCCACGACAAGGATTCGGCGAGGTGGAGGTATCGTTCGAAAACCGCATCCAACGGAGCGGTGATGTCCACCCAATAGGCGTCGTCGGGCAACAGATGGGACACAATCTCATGATGCCGTCTGCCGCCTGAGAACGCCTTGCCCTTGCGGATGGTTTCCATTACTTCGGGGGGGAAGAAGGGCTGGGGGTTGTCTGTAATGCCGATAACAATGAATTTCATGGTCGTCTTCCAAACTGAATTACTTCTACAGGTCTCTGCCGGGTTTCAACAATTCCGCATCGTCGAATGTGAGAATGGCGTTGCACAACGTGGCGGCGAGGTTGGAACCTCCCTTGCGCCCTTCGACGATGATTTTGGGAATGTCGCGGAAGGGCTTCACCATGTGCTTCGACTCCTTGACATGGACGAAGCCCACGGGGGCGGCGATGATGCCTGCGGGATGGGCTTTCCCCTGACGGATGAGGGCGCAAAGTTCCATGAGGGCGGTGGGGGCGTTGCCGAAAACGAAGAGTGCGTCGGGGTGCTCCTCCACTGCCAGTCGGATGCCTGCCTGGGTGCGGGTGATGCCCAAGCGGGTGGCCATCTCTGCCGTCCTGCTGTCTCCAAGGTAACATTTGGCTTCCATGCCCAACCGTTGCAAGGCTCCCTTTCGTATGCCGCTGGTCACCATCGTCACGTCGGTCACGATGGTTTTGAGTTGGCCGTCCCTCACTTTCCCATAAAGGGTCTCTACCGCCTCGTCGTCGGTGTGCAGGATGCCTTCCATCTCGAAGTCGGCTGTTGTGTGGATGGCGTGCAAGAGTGCCCATTTGTGCCCGAGGGGCCAGTCCTTGCGCCGTAGTTCGCGTTGGATGGTTGCAAACGACTCCATCATGATTTGCTGGCCTGGTTTGATGGCTTTCTCCTCGTCTTGGTTGGTATGTGGGGACGGGTCTCGCGTTTCGGCGAAATACCCTCGGGGGGTGATGATTTTCCCGTTCTCCAAATAGGACTGTGAGTTGCC
>CAMKSZ010000003.1 GCA_946415525.1 uncultured Prevotellaceae bacterium
ACTAAATAAATTATCATATTAGGGAAAAAAAAACAAATTATGGATAAGAATCTATTAAAAATGTGCACAAAAGTTATTTGGTTGAGCAATTTTTTAGTAATTTTGCAGACGTTTTTTTGAA
Source organism: uncultured Prevotellaceae bacterium (assembly GCA_946415525.1). Classification (GTDB taxonomy): domain Bacteria; phylum Bacteroidota; class Bacteroidia; order Bacteroidales; family Bacteroidaceae; genus Prevotella. Next base: position 122 of record CAMKSZ010000003.1, read on the forward strand.
AACTCTTCATTAATTTATGGATTGGCTTATCAATTTGTTCACTGATACAGATTCCGTGGCACATGTTGTATTGCTATATGCGATAGTGATTGCTGTGGGTGTCTATTTGGGCAAGATAAAAGTTTTCGGCATCTCTTTGGGTGTCACATTTGTTTTGTTTGCCGGCATTGTTGCTGGGCATATTCACTTTACGGCACCTACGACGATTTTGAATTTCTGTCAAGATTTTGGCTTGATTCTTTTCGTTTTCATGATAGGCATGCAGGTGGGACCAGGTTTCTTTGAAAGTTTTAAGAAAGACGGTCTAACGCTCAATGGTCTGTCTGTTGCCATTATCTTGCTCAATATCGTGACGATGTTTGCTTGCTACTACATTTTCTTTGATACATCCGACAAGTTCAACCTTCCTATGATGATAGGTACTCTCTATGGTGCCGTGACCAACACACCTGGTTTGGGAGCGGCGACCGAAGCCATCGGTACCGTCTTCCAAGATATTGAAGCACCTCAGATTGCGTCGGGTTATGCATGTGCCTATCCTTTGGGTGTTACCGGTATCATCCTTGCAACAATAGCAGTGCGTTATCTGACAAAGAGTCGTCTTGAAATCGAAGAGGAAAAACTCTCCGAAGAAGAAGCGGAGAATCCTCATGCCAAACCTCACATGATGCACCTAAAGGTGTCCAACTCATACCTTGCAGGTCGTACACTCATGCAAATCAGCGAGTTTCTTAACCGTGACTTTGTCTGCTCGCGATATTTGCACGACGGACAAGTGAGCATTCCCTATCGCAACACCATTTTTGAAGTGGACGACGAATTGCTAATCGTTTGCGCTGAAGCCGATGCCGAACCAATTAAAGCCTTTATTGGTCCTGAAATCGACGCAGAATGGAATGTGGAACTTGAAAAACAACCTATGGTGTCGAGGCGTATAGTCGTGACCAATCCTTCTATGAATGGAAAGACTTTGGGCAAGATGCACTTTTCCAGTGTTTATGGCGTCAATGTCACTCGCATCACCCGACATGGTATCGACTTGTTTGCTGGGCGTAATCACCATTTCCATATTGGTGACCGAATCATGGTTGTTGGCCCCGAAGACAACGTCAACCGTGTGGCAGACATGATGGGCAACTCTGTCAAGCGCCTTAATGCCCCCAACATTGCCACCATTTTTGTGGGAATCATGGTGGGTATTATCTTTGGTAGTTTACCCATAGCCCTTCCATTAATGCCTGTGCCCATGAAGTTGGGGCTTGCTGGTGGTCCGTTGATAATAGCCATTCTTATCGGTCGTTTTGGCTATCGTGTGAAATTGGTCACTTATACCACCACCAGTGCCAACATGATGCTTCGGGAAATAGGACTGGTCCTGTTCCTTGCCAGTGTTGGAATCAAGGCGGGTGCCAATTTCTGGGACACTGTCGTAGCGGGTGATGGTTTAAAATATGTTTACACTGGTTTTATCATCACTGTTATCCCAATACTTATAGTAGGAACCATTGCAAAATTGGTTTATAAATTCAATTATTTCTTAGTAATGGGCATGATAGCGGGCACTTATACCGATCCACCAGCATTGGCTTACGCTAACCAAGTTTGTTCACGCGAGGCCCCAGGCGTTGGATATTCCACGGTCTATCCTCTTTCCATGTTTTTGAGGATTCTGACAGCGCAGATTCTTGTTCTGTTTTTCTGTGGTTGATGGTTACTTTAATAGAGAAAGCTTATATATACATTCAAATGAAAAAAATCAAATTACTGGCTGCTGTATTTGTCTTGTGCCACCTTACTGTTTTCGGTCAAGGTGCAAAAAACATCAAGATTAATGAGGTGATGACAAACAATACGGCAAGTATCGTGGATGAATACGACTGTCATTCCCCATGGGTGGAGTTGGCTAATGTTTCGTTCACCACCTTCAATGTGCGAGGGATGTATATCGCCACGGACACCGCCGTGTTGAATCCCCATCTTTCCGTTCCGGAACGTGTTGCCATGATGAGTTGCATTCCCAACAACGAGACCCGTACCAATATGGGGGGAAGGCAGCATTTGGTCTTGTTCCTCAACAGCAATCCTGCAAAAGGGTCCCGTCATTTGGCGTCGTCTATTGATGCTTCACGTCCTGTTTGGATAGGGCTTTATGATGGCAATGGAGTAGATTTGATCGACTCTGTGACTGTGCCTGCAGTCCTGAATGAGAACACCTCTTATGCTCGTGAAAAAGACGGTGCTGCTGAGTGGGAAATCAAGGCAAAGGATGCTGTCACTCCTGGCATTGAGAATTACATCCATGTGGCCGAGTCGAAGATAGCAAAAATCAAGCACGACGACCCTCATGGTTTCGGTATCACTGTCCTTTCAATGGGTATTGTATTCTCTTGCTTGGCTTTGCTTTGGATATTCTTCACCATTTTCGGTCGCATTATGAGCCGGAAGCAACAAGAAAAGCATAAATCGGCCAAGCAAGCACACAAGGAACGTATCATCGCCGCTCAAGAAGAGGATGAGGATGAGCGGGCGTTCCCCAAAGTGACTACAAGTAATGCCCCCGACTCTGCCAATGATGCAGAAGATGATGTTTATGTAGCAGTCATTTCCATGGCCATCAAGGAATATCTGGATGACATTCACGACCATGAAAGCGGCATTATCACTATCTCGCCCAAATATACGAAATGGACAAGAATTTAATAACGAATCTAACACCCTATCAAAATGAGCAATTATCAATATAAGGTTAATGGCGTAGACTACAACGTAGTTATCGAAGAAATAGAAGGCAATGTGGCCAAAGTAACAGTGAACGGAAAACCTTTTGATGTGGAACTTTCACAACCTGTTAAAGCCAAACCCCAACAAAAGAAAGTACAAAAGGTCGCTCCTGCTCCTACAAGCAGCAACACAGAGAAGGCTCCTGCCATCAAGCCGAAAGCAGCCGTAGGTGCCGGCAACAAGGTCTTGGCTCCACTTCCTGGCACTATCACAGATGTGAAAGTGAACGTGGGCGATGCTGTGAAAACTGGCGACACAGTGATTGTCTTGGAAGCCATGAAAATGCAGAACAACATTGAAGCCGATTGTGACGGCAAGGTCACATCTATCTTAGTAACTCGAGGCGACACGGTGATGGAAGGCGCAGTCCTCGTAACAATTGAATGACTATGGGATTTATAGAGTTCATATCGACGAAATTCTTCGATTTCCTGTCATACACAGGATTCGCAAATGCCACCATACCCAACCTGCTTATGATTATAGTGGGTAGCATCTTTATATGGCTGGCTATCAAGAAAGACTTTGAGCCATTGTTGTTGGTTCCTATCGGGTTGGGTATTATTTTAGGTAACATTCCTTTCAAGGCTGATGCGGGACTGGAAATTGGTTTGTACGAAGACAATTCCGTACTCAATATTTTCTATCAAGGTGTCAGGCAAGGATGGTATCCCCCATTGGTGTTCCTTGGCATTGGTGCAATGACCGATTTCTCGTCATTGATTAGTAATCCCAAACTTGTGCTGATTGGTGCGTCTGCCCAGTTTGGCATCTTTGGTGCCTATATGGTGGCTTTGGCACTTGGCTTTGAACCCAACCAGGCTGCAGGCATTGCCATTATCGGTGGTGCTGACGGTCCTACTGCCATCTTCCTTTCTTCCAAGTTATGTCCCAATTTGATGGGTGCCATTGCGGTTTGTGCCTATTCTTATATGGCGCTTGTTCCCGTTATCCAACCTCCCCTTATGCGTTTGCTGACCACCCAGAAGGAACGTGTGATTCACATGAAGCCGTCTCGCCACGTGAGCCAAACAGAGCGTATCCTTTTCCCCATCATCGGTTTGCTCTTGACAACTTTCCTGGTGCCTTCCGGCCTTCCTTTGCTCGGTATGCTGTTCTTTGGCAATCTTTTGAAAGAGAGTGGCAAGACTACTCGTTTGGCCAAGACTGCAGGAAGTGCGCTTAATGACATCGTCGTGATTCTGCTGGGTCTGACCGTAGGATGCTCCACACAGGCCAGCGAATTCCTTACTTTGAACACCATCAAGATTTTCTTCTTGGGAGCCATGGCATTCATTATCGCCAGCGCAAGTGGTGTTTTGTTTGTGAAACTGATGAATCTTTTCTTACCGGAAGATAAGAAAATCAATCCGCTGATTGGCAATGCCGGTGTGAGTGCTGTTCCCATGAGTGCCCGTATTTCCAACAATTTGGGTCTTGAATACGATCGGCATAATTTCTTGCTCATGCATGCCATGGGACCGAATGTGGCAGGTGTGATTGGTTCTGCTGTTGCTGCGGGTACACTGCTTGGATTTTTCTCTTGAGAAATTAGTACAATCATAAAAGAGGAGTGTGGGAAAACGCATTTGTAACAATGCTTTTTTCACACTCTTTTTTTCCAAGTCCAAAAGACTCTTTCCAATTATGAAAAAGAAAAACAAATTAGTGGATCGGCGTTATCTGGTTCCGTTTATATTGATTACGTCGCTATTTTTCCTATGGGGATTTGCAAGAGCCATCCTCGATGTGCTCAACAAGCATTTTCAAGATGAGTTGCACATATCCATCACACAATCTTCTCTCATTCAGGTGACCACCTATTTGGGATATTTCTTGATGGCTATTCCTGCCGGTATGTTCATCAACCGCTATGGCTACCGAAAAGGCGTCATTTTCGGTCTTTCCATTTTTGGACTGGGGGCTCTTTCATTCATTCCCGGCATGCATGTGGGCACTTTCTATGCCTATTTGGTGTCCCTTTTTGTCATTGGTTGCGGACTTGTCGTATTGGAAACTGCTGCCAATCCCTACTCCACCGTCCTTGGCCCCGAGTCAACGGCTTCGAGCCGCCTCAACCTTTCCCAAACTTTCAATGGTATGGGGTGCTTCATGGCAACATTTCTTGTTGGGCAGTATTTATTTCGTTCCGATGGTGGAAGCGGCGATGTGACTGTTCCCTACATGGTGATGGGTATTGTTGTCTTGTGTGTGGCTGTCGTCTTCGCCTTCGTGGATTTACCCGAAATACAAGGTCAAGACAATTCCAGCGAAGACAATGAACGGCCATTGACTTTGTCTTCGAGCATTACTTCATTATTCCGTCACAATGGCTTCAAATGGGGACTGATGGCATTGTTGGCATATGAGGTGGCCGAAATATCCATCAATAGTTACTTCGTCAATTTCGTGACAGGAGAGGGGTGGATGGACAAGAACGGCGCTTCCGTGGTCATTAGTTTTGCTTTGGTGATATTTATGGTGGGTCGTTTTGTCAGCAGTGCCATTATGCGCTATGTCCGTGCGGAAAAATTGTTGTTAATATGCGCTTTGGGGACAGTAATTTGCATGCTCATCATCTTGCTATATCCTGGCAAGTTGTCGCTTTATGTTTTGATCCTAAATTATTTGTTGGAAGCCATGATGTTCCCCACCATTTTCTCCATTGCGCTGAGAGGTTTAGGACGTTTGACCAAAAGTGCCTCATCGCTGTTGATGATGACTCCTGTTGGAGGTTGTGGATTCATGCTGATGGGGCTCGCTGCCGACATGACGGGCAGCATGACATTGCCATTTATTATCCCTTTATTGGGATATTCCGTCATCGCCCTCTATTCGTTATATATCGTTAAATCCTGAGCGCTCCACCTTCATCCAAATGAAATCAAAGCCCAAGTGGATTGTTCCACTTGGGCTTTATAAATACAGAAGATGCGAAGAATCATTTCATGAACTTGCAAGCCACCTTATTCTGGTTGTTGTCGGCAGCCTTTGCAATGTAGAATCCAGAAGGCAGGTGACTGACATCCACCTTGGCTGTACCAAGGCCGACTTCCACCATTTGTGATTCCACTTTGCGGCCATCTGCAGTGAAGATTTCAACCTTCACTGAGCCTTTCTCTTCACTCTTCACCATCAAGTATTGATTGGCATAACAGATGTGGAGGCCGTTGGCCGAGGCAATCATCATGTCGTGCTCTTCAACACGGTCGGTCTGGTCAATCACCTTCATGTTGCTTGTCAGAATGTTGCTCTTCCCAATGGTAGGAACATCCATCAAATAAACATTGTTGGTTCCATCAGGGAAACGGCCAACCGTTGAATTGCCATCATGCCCACTATAGGCGATAACATCCGTCCAACTACGATTGGCTGCTGTCAACAAAATGACCCCGCCCTGCCCTGAAATTTTGAACGAAGCATGGAGAGCCTGGGAGGTTGTGGCCAAATTGTCGCACCAAACCAATAGGTGTCCATGGGCGGGAATAATCGTGTTGGCATTAGTGCTGCCTTTGGAGATTTGACATTTAAGCGGTTTTTCAACATTGTCCGATAGATACATTCCTTCGATGTCGATTTTCTGGTCGGTCGTATTGTAAAGTTCCAACCAGTCCCCTTTCTTTCCATATTCGTTCACATAGCAGTCGTTGGAACCGCTCACTTCATTGATGCAGACGGGATTGACACGCGCTTCCGTCTTCTCTGCCTCAGTCAATTCTCGATAACTGGCTGTGAGATTAACATCGCCATCGGGAAGTTGAATCTCTGCATCGGTGGAATAGAAAGATTTTGGTTGAGAGTTGTTGGTAATAACCAGCGACATGTCCCACAACAGGTCTGTGGAAGTGGCGCTATTGTTGTGCACCTCCACGGCAATGACATTGTTGCCACTATGGAACAAACCCGGCGAGAGGCTCATTGTGCCATAGTCTGGATTACCTTGCGCGTAGGTCGTGGCAAATGTATTATAGCCGACACTTCCAGAAGGCATATTGTAACGCCCAGCCTCGCTGCCATTGACATAGACGATAAAACCATCGTCGATGGTGAAACGCATTAGCACTTCGTCCTTGCTTCCCGGTCCTTTATCCAAGTTGAATGACGTGCGGAAATATGCCGTTGGACGCTTGTTGCTGCTATTGCCGTAATTGAGGGTTGTACGAACTTCGGACTTGCCGTATCCTAATGGAGAATTGCCTGATTTCCACCCATTCTCTGCATACGACGGCGAAGACCAATTGGAACCATCAAGCGAACCTTGGTCATAATATCGCCAGTTGGCACCGGAAGCAACTACTTCAGTACCATCGCCGCTGCCGTTCAGCCAACCTTGGAAGGCATACCCTGCAGGGGCGACAGCCCTCAATTTCATCGGTTGATACAAATAGCCGTCGAAAGAACCTGTTGGCACCTGAATTCCATTGACAAGAATCTGTGCTCCATCAGTGTCGCTACCGAGTCTGACGCGCTGGGCTTGTTTGTCATAGAGTTCAAAGGACGAAAAGTATTGCAGCGACATGTTGACCTGTCCCAATCTACTGGAGAGGAAATTTTTGATGCTGTTGGCGGTGTTGTTGGCGCTTCCACCCTCCAACTGCATCGCAGGATTGACTCTTGCGACCAAGCGATTGACGATATCAATCGAACGGTTGGCCTCTAATACGCTTCCACCTATTAGGCAGAATGTGTCGATGAATTTTTTCCTGAATTCGGAATTGTTAAGCAGATTGCGGAACAATGTGACGAAGCGGATTTGGTCGGTAATGCGGCCAAGAGAACGTGGATAAAGTTGGTCGAAAGTATATATCTCCTTGCCCATGAAGCCACTGAAGGGATCGCCACCATTAAACGAGCCGTCAAGGTCGAAAAGAACGAATCGATATTTTCCGTCCTCGCTTTTTCTGAAGCCCTTCACATTGTTTTGAGGCCAGTCCCAGTTGCCTAAATAGAACTCTGTGGCCATGTAGTACACGTATTCATCTATATCCAGCAACTTACAAATCTCCGCATAGGTATCGCTGTTGGCAGCATCGACAGAAAGATTATCTACCAACTGTATGTAGGAAGCCTCCGTTCCACATTTTTGTACATAGCCAGAGTCGGGAGACATCTCGAACTGGTCGATTTCGTCATCATCCCAACCATAATTGGCGTAAACGTAATGTTTGTTGTTAGGTTCGCGCACATTGAGCACGCCTATGTATTGGCCGTTGATGAACTCATGGACTGGTTGATAACTTTGGCAATCGATATTGGCTCCTGAAGATTGAATGATGTATTGTAGGGCAGGATCCTTGATACGGCAAACATTGTCGTTGCCACCGTTACGCACCTGTAGGGTTCGGTTGCGTATATAAGGCTTGTCTTCGAAGAACGGATAAGGCAAGTTCTTGTCTCCGCCCAATTCCTTACTGCCCTTCAGTTTGAAAGCATGGGGGGTAAATGCCCTGCTCCATCCGCCACACATCTCGAGATTGGCGTCCTGATTAAGTACCATTTCCCCATCTGTATTCAGATAGGAGAAATTGACGGGACGGTCCCAACTCATGTTCCAGTTGCAGTTACTGGATTGTCCATTTCCTGGCCTGCCATTAGTGCCTCTCACCATCACCCCCAAGGTGTTGTCATAGAGAAATTTCGGATCGGAAACGACAGAAAGGATGGGTAGCGTATAGTCTTGGTCATGATAAATGAACGAGCGAGTAGTCACCCGTGAAGGAAGCATCCCGTCGGCAAAGAGTCGGAAACGATAGCACAAAGTGGCAGATACAGTAAACTGACCTGTCTGATTGGTGCTGCCGTTGGTCATGGTGGGCAATGAACCATCTGTGGTGTATCTTAGTGTGCACCCAGCAGGTATTGTCACATTGACACTAAGGGGACTGTTGAACAGTTGGGAGGGTTGGTCCACTACAGGAGCGGCGATTTGAACAGAAGCAAAAGTGGCGTCGGCATTCGACTTGCCTGGTGTCGGTGTCCCACAATGTTCCCATGCGTCATTACCATCAGTTTTCCTGGCATAACTAACACGCTCCAACGACTGGGGATAACTTTGTGAGAGCAGCGTCTTTCCTGTCTCGTCGCATAAATAGATGGTTCCTCCATCCACATCTAAGGAGAATGGTGCATTGATGGATGATATGTCGTTGCTATCGAACCAAACAACATAATACCCATTGGCGGGGACAACTCCCATTTCGCCGGGCATACGCCACTTTTGGGGCTGAGCCGGGTCGTCGGTGAGGTAGCATCCAGCCAAGGCGACGGGTCGGCTTGTAGGATTATAGAATTCCATCCAACCGTCAAAATTGTAGGCAGGACTGACAAATTCATCCACATTCGAAGCCATGATTTCATTGATAAACAAGGCCTCGGGACCAGCAATGCTACTCACTACCCGAATTGTCAACGAGGCTTTCACCCCACTACCATCTACGGCTGTTGCCGTGATTTCGCAGGAACCGATGCCAACGCCTCTCACCAAACCATCTTGGTTTACTGTAGCCACATTCTCATCGCTCGACGACCATTCCACATTCTTCATGAGGGCGTTCTCAGGCAAAACCACGGCTTGGCACTGGGCTGTCTCTCCTTCTATGATTTCTTCCTTATCGATACTGAGTTCGATACTATTCACATTGACGATATTTCCACTATATTCCAGTTTGAAATTGTCGAAGATGCACCAATTTGAATAGGTATATTGGTCGGACGAAATCAAGATTAAATCATCAGGATATTCCGGATCGCTCTCGAATAGCAGTTGGTTTTGATAGGCACCATTGGCAAATGCCGTGCTGGCACTCTCCATATTGTCAGGGAAATAAGGGCCACCAAACCAATTGGGCGACCAGCACCCGTTGGTGTCGTCGTCGAAGGAGTAGTCGTAAATACTTTTCAAAGGCACCTCATTGCCACCTGCATAAAGCGTGGCGGGAATCTTCTCTGTTCCGTCAACATGTTTTCTATAGGCAGGTTCCTGGTCGCCATCTCGGTAGAAACCTTGGACTGACAAACGATAGTACCCTGGTTGGAGTCCCTTCAATTCTTGGTAGAAACTGAAAGTGCCATTCCAAAACTCAAAACATCCGAAGTTGGCTGTTTGTGAAGAGGCATTGCTCCACCAAGTCCATTCATCTGTGGAGTTATTGTCGAATCGAGGATTCTGGATATATAGATCAGTAACGTCAATCCAATCCAATTCATCGGTAGATTTAACGGTGATAGTTTTTGATGCCGATAGATTGGAACCGTCGGTGGTCGTGGCGGTGATGGTTGCTTGACCTGGGGAAATGCCCAAAACACGACTGTATCCAATCACTTTTGCCACGGTTTCATCGGAAGATGACCATTGAATGTTATGTGAACTTACATCGTCGGGACTAAGTTGGTATGAGAAAAACGTGCTCTCGCCGACATAAATTTCCGATTTGGCTGCCTCTATACTTAAATCTGTTGCCAACGTCAATTCGCCATCGTATTCGAGTTTGAAATTACTGAAAATACACCAATTGGAATATTGGTATTCATCGCATACGATATGGATGACAAAACCTTCGTCGGCCTCAAACTCAATGACATTTGTGTACTGTTCTCCATAAAATGCATCAGACGCTGTTGACATTTGGTTGGGATAATTGTGAATCCCATCAGGCGACCAACTTCCCCAAACAGATTGTTCGAAGGAAAAGGAAAACACACTGAGCAATGGCTTCTCGGCAATGACATTGGTTTGTTCGTTGTCCATAATCCTCACGTACGCAGGAATGGTTTCGTTGCCACGCTCGTAATTTTCGTAGATGGCATCGAAGTCGCCAGCCCTGTAGAAACCTTGGAAAGAGAGGCGATAACGTCCTTTGTGCGTTCCGATAGTATATTGCCACATGTCAAAAGTTCCGTTCCAAAACTCAAAACAATTATAGTTGGCTGTTTGTGAACTGGCATTGCTGTTCCAATTCCAACCGTCTGTTTGGTTGTTTCCGAAATCAGGGGAAGACAAGTGGTAAGCGGTAACGTCCTTCCATTCCGCCTTGGCGACAACCGCTGTCGCCAATAGCAATATGAAGAGAATAGTTTTCTTGCTGCTCATTTTGTTGTGATTGCGTTATGTTTGTAATAGAGTTATTTCTTGACAATTTTGCGTGCCTTGTGGCCTTTTGATACAATCATAAGTCCTTTTGAAGCATTGGTGCGCTGACCGGAAATCGAGAAGTTAACGACGGGGGATTGTTGAGATTCACTTTCAATTGTTGATATGCCATCGGGATCTTCAACAATATTCATCGTTAGTCCATCCCACGAATTGATTTCCTCTATTCCATCAAGTTTGTAAATAAAGGCAGTGTAGTTCTCTATGACTGGACGCTCATCAGACACTTTACACCATTTTCCGTCGCTCAGCACATAACTGCCAAGAGGAACCCGGGCAGAAGTGACAAAGAAACCTCGCAAATTGTTCTCGTTTGCATAATAGGATGCGCTGGATGCTTTTTCACCATATTCATAGAAAATCAGGTTGGGAGAAGAAGCCAAGAAGATACAGGGCTGTCCAGCAGCGACATTGGCCATCTCCTCAATGCAAATCTTGGAATGGTCGGGCAAGATGCCAGCGATGCGGAAACATCTCACACCTTGCGGTACGTCGAAAGCATACGGACGACAAATGGTGCCCCACTCTCCTTCCGCCACAGCCATTTTGTGAATAGGATGATACTTAAGTACAAAATCAGTAGCGCACCACCATCCTTCACGCTTGTCGCCTGTGTTGTTGGTGTCTCCGAAGCGATGCCATGCATTGTCGATTGCTCCTTGTTTCGAACTGGTAAACCCAATGGTCAATTCACCGTCTTGAGGTACATAGACCGGAGTGGTAGTCAGCGTCTGCCAAATATTCCCAACCGTTGGGAGGTCGAAATAGTCTGCTTTCAAAGAAGGAGTGTTGACCGTTTCGCTACCATTGGAAATATATCCTCTTTGGTCGCTGAGACAATAATGTTCGGTCGTAGCCTTACATTCAAGAGCGTAAAGACCTTCTTCGAGTTTTTCAATCTTTTGTCTTACTCCCATGGTTTTGGAAAGTCCTTCGGATGCACTGATGCCGCTCCACCATGCATTCCAACAACTTTTTCCATTGACAGTGTTGACACGTTGGTCGCCACCTGTATAGGTGCCGGTTTTCACTTCCCATCCGTTGGATGTGGCAAAATTGGGTTGCACGGGTTGGGTTTCTGCATCAGTCATGGGGAAAAAAGCATTAAGGGCATCCTCAAGAGCCGTTTTCGCTGCCATGATTCCTTCGGCTGTTGCTGCGGCATGGGCTGCATTCACAGCATCATCCAGGCGTTCTCGACCAGCAAATTGCATGCCGTTAAGGGCGGAAACGACATTCATCATAGAATCGATAGCCAATTTGTCGGAAAGGGCTTGCTTGAGGTTGTCGATAGCCGCTTGTGCTTGATAATAAGATTGCTCACCTTCTGGCTGCAACGAAGCAAGAATCGTTTCTAATTCATCGTTTAGGAAAGGCAGTTCTTGATTGCTCTTAGAGGTCAAACTGGCCATGGCGACCAACTCTTCAAAGCCATCTATCATGGCTTCCTTCTGGGTGGCAAATAACTGTCGAAGTTCGACTTTGTCGATTTGTCCTGTGGCATTCAGCCAGCGGAAAGCCAAGAGGAGTTGGGAATAATCCTGGCTGTTGAACACAAACGATTGTTTCTGCCAATCGGAAGTTTCGGCTGCCGTAGCCACGGCCACCGACTCGCTTTTACCGTCTTTCGACAGAGCGGCCTTCACATACTTGCCGGCCTTCCGGGTGGCGATACTAAAGACGTACTCCTTGTTTGGTTCTATTTCCACCACACGTTTAAGCGAAGCGGCATGGTCGATTCCCCCAGAACCATATGCTTGGAGGTAGGCTCCTCCTCCATGTCCTCCCACGGGAACAACCTGGAAATATGGTTGGGCAATGTCTGTTCCTGCACCGTTTTTCCAGTCGGTTGTACCCCAATCAAATTCGCCATTAAAGATAATGTTGCCGCCCATGTAACGATTTTCGCCTTTCGAGTCTGTGATGATGTCGCCAACTTCAAAATCATCGTTGGTGAAATAATCTACACCGTTGAGGTCCACAATATGTACGCGATATTGAGCACCTTCTGGAGAGTCGGTATCTTGAAAAACATAGTTGGCGGCAGCCTCTTTTTGCTCAATGGTGGCCAGCACTTGCCATTGTCCCCCCCTTGTTTTCCGTTGCACTTCCATCAATTGGTTGTATTCACCATTTTGGTCGTGCCATTTCAAGACAGCGATGCCATTGGCGATGGAAATGCTATAATTGGAGATGCCGTATTGTCTCGGGGTGGTAGGAATGAATTCATATTTGCCATTGTAGCCAACACCTGTATTCATGCTGGCATAGTATTCGCCAGCAGGAGTCAACGTGCCGTTGCTCAGATATAATTTGGAACAGTTGGCTTCGCTGTTCCAATAGAAATAGCGCTCTATATAGTCCCAAGAGTTGAGTTTGGTGCAAATGCTCTGGATTGCAGTTTTATTTTGGTTGAGTTGGCTGGTCGTTGGATTGTTGCGGTTGTCGCCTGTGGCAATACCGAAGATGCCGTTGTTGTTCCACGATGCACCCCACACCCATTCAGAAATCCAGATAGGGCGCTTGTACCTGTCCACCCAACTACCTTTGATGTTGTTGAAACTGCCCTCGGTCCAATAACAATGTAAGTCGATGATGTCGCATCTCCAGCCTCGTGCATCGATGGAGTCCATGAAAGCCCTTAAATGATTGAGGCTTCCATCGTGTGAAGACGGAGAGCAAAGCCGCATACCTGTGGCCATCAAGTTTTCCCAGTTGGCCAAGATGTCGTCCACGCTTTGTGGGTGGTCGTCGGCAGAGTTGCCCGGCTCATTGTTGGTCTTCATGTGTGGTGAGTAGGTTACACTTCCACAGGCACTGGCAGACGGCCAGTCTTCGTATATGTGATGGGGGACACATTCTGTATTCAATCCCCTGTCTTCGCCAAGTCCAAAAGAGTAGCAACTTGTAACATTGAGTTTGCTGCATGGATCTGCCCTTGTGTCATTGGCCAACCCCGACTTGCTGTTGTAATTCCACTTGAAGATACGGTAAGAAGAAATCCGCCCGGATAGGATTTGGGGGAGTTCTGCAAACTCAAGGTCGCCATCGGCAGCGATGAAGCATCTGCTATAGCCTCTTCCACGAGGAAGGGTGGAGAATGTCACCATGTATCCTCGTTTCAATTTGAAACTTTTAATCCGGTTGTTGAGTTTAGCGTCACTTAATGTGTTCATAAATCCACCGCTATTCTCTAAACCGAAATCATCGACAGCGTCACCGCCAAAATCTTTTTCCGAAAATACGGTCAATGGCTTGACATTGTTGCCGTATGGGAGGATAATGGCACCGATATTGTGTATCCTCACCTGGCAGTTAGCGCCGATGCTTGCCCTTGTACCATTGATTTTGACATGGGAAAGATAGGAAGAAACTTTCGAGGGCTTTACTTTGTTTAATATAAGAACGGCTTGCTCGTTTGCGATATCTACCCAACCATCATTGCCAAAAGGTGTATCGGAAGTAATGATGAAATCCATGGCGTCGTTGACTACTACCTGTTCGTTCACACTGATAACAGTCTTTTGGGCATTTGCCATGCCATTATTGGGCACCAGCAATAATAGCAATGCCACAAGAGATGATTTGACCTGTTTTAGAATATCCATGATTGACTTATTTTATAAAAGGCTAAAAACTAATTATCGAACTTACGTTAGTAATTGTATAGATTGTAGTTATATATGGGTGCAAAAATAATAAAAAAAACACATAATGTGAAATTAAGCATTCTAAAAAGTTAGGTGATAATGATTTTTTGGTTAATTTTGCCGTAGATAAAAAACAATCGCCACCATGAAATATTTTCTCTGTCTTGTCTCTTGTGTCTTGATGGCTGTCGCTGCATATTCCCAATCCCATGTTGATAGTATCTGCAGTATGCTCAAGGGAGTGCCTGTACAGGAGAAGGTTTATCTCCACCTCGACAATAATTGTTATTTCAAAGGAGATACCATTTGGTATAAAGCATATGTTGTCAGGGCCGACAATAACCAGTTCACCGACATGAGCCGCCTGCTTCATGTTGAGTTGGTGTCACCCGACGGAATGATGGTGGAGCGGCAGCAAATCATCATCTCCAATAATGGGTTTTGCTGTGGTAACTTTGAACTAAAAGACTCTCTCTATTCGGGTTTTTACGAAATTAGAGCCTACACACGCTGGATGATGAATTTCGATGTGACGGAACATCCTTTCTGGCAAAAGGATAGATATATGTTTTATTCTTTAGACATGGCTCGTGATTTTTTTCGCCAATATGGCATTGTCCATTCACGTGTGGTGCCAGTCTATGAGCGTCCTGACGAGACGGGTGACTACCGCAATAGATATTTCCAAAGTCGGCCGAAAGAAACCATTGCCAAGGAGGTTAAAGACCGTCTTAATGTCACATTCTACCCTGAAGGTGGCCATTTGATTGCCGGCGTCTCTTGCCGTGTTGCTTTTGAAGCCACCAACTCAAGTGGCGAGCAGGTAAATGTGAAGGGCTATGTAGAAGGTAGGGAAATAAGCACCACCCATCAAGGGCGAGGAGTATTCGACGTCAAGGTTCCTGAAGCAAAGAAACTCCAAGCAGAATTTATCTATCAAGGTAAAACTTATCATTTCGACTTGCCGCCCGCATCTCCTATTGGATGCTCTTTGGCCTTGGAAGTAGCAGACAACAAGATAAAGGCAAATATGGTTGACTGCAATTTACCTGATGACAGGACATATCTTGCCTTGGTGCTTCATGGTGGAGTTTGCCAACAATGCCAGCCGATAAATTGGGATGGAAAAGGTATGGCAAACTTAACGTGGGACGCGCAAGAGTTGCCCACTGGGGTCAATGACCTTATTGTCATCGACAATCAGGGCAATCCTTTAGCCGACAGATTGTTTTTTGTCAATAATCACGACATTACCAACAACTATGTGGAGGTGGAGGGGTTGAAAGACGAGTATGCCCCACATTCGCTTATATCCCTTGATTTCCATACAGCAGCAGATGCGGGAACGATTTCCATCTCAGTTCGCGACCACTCGTCAGAGTCTGCTACTTTCGACGATGGCAATATTATGACAGAATTGCTCCTTTCGAGTGAACTCAAAGGCTTCATCCCCCACCCCTCTTACTATTTTGAATCGTCTGACGATTCACACCAAAAAGCATTGGATTTGCTCATGATGGTGCAAGGATGGCGTCGCTACGACATCAAAGACCTATTGTCTAACAAGCCAATGCGATATACCCCGGAGAAAGATATTACTGTAGAAGGGCAAATCTATAAGACAATCTACCTCAACGACAAAGACTATTCTGCCGATGAGCAATGGGCAGACGAGTTTTTTAATTCAGGAGGCATAGAAAACCTCTCGAAAAACGATGGGTCATCAAATACCTCCGACTATGATGACTCAGAAGCCACCACCAGTGTGTCGCCTGTCAATCCAATTAATAATAATGTGGATGAACAGTATTTGATGAACTATGGCGGTCTCAAAAAAGAAGTGGCTTTGGAGAGTGAGTTGATATTGGGAAATGATGTCTATACCGTAAGCACCGAAACCCATGATGGTGGGAAATTTTCATTCCATGTTCCGCCTTTTTACGGTAAGGGAATCCTCACCATGTCCGCACACAAAAAGGGAATGAGTGAGAAAGAACTCAAGAATTACGCCATAAAAGGAAGACTTGACGAGGACCAATATCCTGCTTTTTACGTCAAGCGTCATCTCTTCTATCCCATTTTTGCAAAGAAATACTCCTTCTATCAATGCCATGTACCTTGGGATGAAACAATGGTCAATGAAGAATCGTATGAAGTTCCTGATACCGTGCACTTATCATCGATGGACAAAACGTTGAAAAGCGTTGAAATAAAAGGAAAAAGGAGACGTGGACGTCGTTCAATTGATTATACCCGCCCTCTTTGTTCCTATGATGCTGTTGAACTCTATAACCTTGCCACTGATTATGGCCTCTCGTATGGGAAATTCATATCCAGCATATTCCCAAGGCAAGTTACTATGTTGCTATTGGGCAATTTGAACACTCCCAGAGACCTCACTATAAAGAATAGCATCAACTATTACTTGAGATATCTGGAGAGCATTTACAAAGACAGCACGGATGCCGCTCGGGAAAAAATAGAAATCATGAAAATAGGCGGTTACGACAGTATGGGTTTTAGGGAAATCAAATTGAAAAGACTCAAGACTATTCATATCTTCTCTGATTTTGAATTGCGCAATGAGGACATTCCAATGGTGCATGCCCAGGACAACAGTATAAGCAACGATTATGACGTAACCATTGACTATCGTAGTTTGCTCAATGACGCTGTGCGCCCTACTTTCCGTGATAGATGGATGGTCTTTCCCGGTATATATGAGCCAGATGACTTTTATCATCCCGATTATTCGAATGCTCCCCCATCGAATGAAATGGAAGATTATAGAAGAACGCTTTATTGGAATCCCAATGCCCAACTTGACAAGGACGGCTATTATCGTGCGCGTTTTTACAACAATAGCAATACGACCAAAATCACCATATCCATTGCAGGCATAACTCGTGATGGTAAACCTATAACGAACAGGTAACCATGTCTCTTCGTGTACCATTGATGAAGTGATTGGCATGGAATAATCCTTATAAGTTGAACATCAGGCCCAACTGGACATCCAATTTCTATTAATAATTGTTAAAACACAAGTTGAGTGTGCTTCTTTCGATGGAATGTTTCTTTTTTAGCGGGAAAATTGCTATCTTCGCAGAACATACTTTAAACCTACTACCATCATGTTACGAAAAATCCCGACAATTCTATTGTTTTCATTATTTGCATTTTGTCCTGCTTTTGCCCAAGAAGAGCGTGTGTTGTCATCAAGCGACTTTCTAATACCTGTTGCTCCCGGTGGCGTACCTGTAGCCTTTTCAATTTCTGGCGAAGGCAAACGATTCTCGCCTATTTGGGGATTGGACCAAGCATGGATCAATGAACAAAACCTCCGGAAAGGCATCAACCACATGGGCAAGGAGAACATTGGCATTGGCAGATCTGCCTTTCGCGTGACAAAGGCATTGGTGAATGACAGCGAGTTGGCCACCGACCCCATCAATCATCTTCGCCAACGCAATACAATATTCAATATCGTTAGCGACACACTTCCCTTGGTGCTTACATGTGACCAAGAAGCGGGCGTGGATTCTTATTACCGCACAGGCAACACTGCCAATGTTGAGCGCTGGGCGGCTATGCTCAATGCTCATGTAAAATGGCTGAAAGAAAACTCAAAACATCGCGTGGCGGGTGTCTCTCCTTTCAACGAACCCGACTATTGGACTTCCGAGGGAGCAACCATTAACAACAGCCGTGACATTGCGAAAAAGATAAGGGACGACTATCCACAATTGTCTGATGTGGCCATTGTGGGTGCCAATACTTTGAATGACGACAAGGCTGTCAGTTGGTATAATGCGGGCAAAGAATACTACGATTGGGGCAACACACATCAGTTGGCTGGGTCAATGGACAATTACAAGGCATTCTATCAATTGTTGGCCAAAGACGGGAAAATTGGCTACAACGATGAAATGCACAATGTTGCGGAGGCCTTTATTGGCTTGGAATATGGGATGACTGTTGGCATTTGGTGGGGATTCGACAGCCGTGCACGGGGTGAATTTTGCGATATCAGTCGGCATGGTGCTCGTCTTGGCTATGCAGAGCATCCCAATAATTGGACTGCCGCCACTGTCTATCGCCATGACGACGGCCGGGTGAAAGCCTTCTTGGGTTCCAGTGAGCGTCAGGCCTATACCACTCAGTATAGACTGATTTCTACAGACCATGAAGTGTATTATGATGGTGTAGGCCCCACTCGAGAGATTCTTCAAACCATCCATGGTGGTACAGGCTATCAAAAAGGCCAGAAAAATGCAGAAAAGGTGATTGATGTCACATGGGGGGCAGATGTTCAACCAAGTACCATTGACGGAACCTACAAAATAATGAACAAACTCACTCAAATGGTCGTGGCTGAACACGGTGAATTGAACGGCCACCCCAATATCGCACAAGTCAACTACAACGGCAATGCCAAGCAACATTGGGAGGTGTATCCTGCCGGGAACTCTGTCGATGGCGACTATAGTTTCTATATTATCAAGTCTGTGAACGACGGCAAGTTTATGGATGTGCTCAATTTCTCCACCCAAAGTGGAGCCAATGTCATTTCGTTTGGGTCGGGTACTCCTTCCAGCAACGAGCAATGGTATTTGGAATATGCGGGAAATGGCTATTACTATATCCGCAATCGCGAAACCGCTCTCTATCTTACGTTGGCCAACTCCAACAAATTGCAAGGGGTTAATATTAATCAACAAACGAAACTCGACAATCCCGACCGTCAGTTATGGCGCTTCCTTCCCATTGACGCTTCTTGTGAGACAATTCCACCAGAGACACCTACTGGTCTGACCTTGACCCCTCAAAGTGCAAGTATTTTGCTTGAATGGGAAGCCAATCAGGAAGCGGATATTGATGGGTACATGATATTGAGAGCCGAACAAGGAAAGGAAAATTGGAATACCATAGCAAGAAAACTGAAAACCACCAAATTTGTTGACAATTCTTGTCGGCAAGGAATTGATTATATTTATTCTGTCAAGGCCATTGACTTTAGTGAAAACATGTCGGAACCTTGCGAAGCAAAGGCTGCTTCGACAACCGGCGTTTCAACGATGACCACGAGATTGACGATGGACAATCATTTATTGGATGCCACTTCAAACCAAATGGATGCGGTAGCCTATGGCAACCCGCCATATGTCATTTCCAATTTGGCTGCCGAAGGAACACATGCACTCAACTTAAATGGCACCAACCAATTCGTACAATTACCCTACGAAATCACTTCCACCCCCGAAAGGACATTTATGGCTTGGGTTTATTGGCGAAACACCAGTACTGCAGGGCAAAGACTATTTGATTTTGGAAATGGTCCTGACCAAAGTCTTTATTTGACTCCTTCGGACGGTAACTCCTTGGCCTTGGTTTACAAAAACGGGGAGAATACAGAGAATTTAAGGGGGGCGTCAAAGTTGGTATCACTACGATGGAAACATGTAGCCGTCACCATTGGAAAAGACAGTACCGTGGTTTATGTTGATGGAGAAAAAGTGGCTCATTCAACATCTTTGACTTCTGATAATTTGAATTTTCATTCATCCCTCAACTTCCTTGGACGTGGCCAAGACTCGTCCAGTCCTTTGCTGAAAGCATATATAGATGATGTCAGATTTTATAATTACTCCCTCGAAGCAGAAGAAGTAAAAACTGCCATGCTGTCTGCTACAGACAAAATTGAGACGATAGAAACGATGGACAACACTTCTATAGACGAGTTTTTTACCATTGGAGGTGTCAAAGTTGGCCAACCACACGATAAAGGAATCTATATTCAAAAATCCAAAGGAAAAAGAGCCCAAAAGGTCATCGTTCAATAAGTTTTTTTATTTAAATAGGATAAAAGCGGGCGGAGGCTAATAAGCATTTCCGTCCGCTTCTTTTTGTAGCGAAATGTATTCAAAACGACAAATCGACAGCGTAAAAGTGTAAAAATTACACGATTTGAAGTTTTTTTTCCTAAAAAATGTGAGAGTATTCTAAATTTTTATTATCTTTGCAACTGTTACAGAAATTTTAAAATAACCTACGCCTATAGGTCGTCATGATATTTGCTATCATGTAAGACCACAAAAGATTTACAACTGGCTTGTCCAGCCTTCAATCTTCGCTTTAAGCAAGGAAAACAAAAACCTTATAATAAAAATCTTTTTAACTAATGCATTTGCTTCGGCATCTGCGCGATTATTAACTTTTTAAATTTAACCTTTATGAAAATTGCAAAACTACTTGTTTTGGGCGCATTGTTCCTTATGGGCAGCAATGCAGTCAAGGCTGTGGACGGCAGTGTTTGGAGCAAACCTACGGTCACAGAGTTCGCAAGTTTGGTGAATGGGGAAGTTTACTACTTCTACAACACCGGCAGTCAGCTTTTCTTCACTCAGGGCAATGCTTACGGCACACAAGCAAGTGCCGGAACTATTGGCCTTCAAGTGAGAGTGGAGGAAGTGGACAAAGGAGTTTACACCCTCACCGACTATGTGAAAACCCAAAGTGCATGGAAGATGTGGTGGTTTGTACAAGATGCCAACATCATGTACGTCGACTACAACAACCAGCCCGACTTCCTTTGGGAAATCAAGGACATGGGCGGGAATGTCTATCGTCTTTCCCCATCTGCCCTCAACCCCAACTGGAATGACAACACCAAGTTTGTTGGTTTGAATCGTGTCACCGACCCAGAGAACACGGTACTGAATTCCGACTGTACAGCCGATGATGGTTCGTTCATTGATTGGCAGTTGGTGCCCCTGGCTGCAGGCGAAGCATACGAAGCCCAAATTACTATTTATGAAGCCGCCATGGCCCTCAAGGAAGTACTTGACAGAGGCGAGGAAATCGGAGCCAATATCGCTGCTCAAGTGGCTGTTTACAACAACACCTCCAGCACCCTCGAGGAATTGAATGCTGCCATTGAGGCTGCAAAGAAGGCTGTTGAAGCACGCGAGGAAGAGTTGGTTGCAGAGAATTACGGCAATGCAACTGTTGACAATCCTGTAAACGTGACCAAACTGTTCATCACCAACCCGACATTCGTCGGTAGTAAATATGATGGTTGGAGTGGCTCTGCATTTGGAGGTTACAACCCGAAAGAGAACGCTGAGCACTACAACAAGAACTACGACACATATCAGGTACTTTCCGAACTTAAGGAAGGTGTTTATAAGGTAAATGTGAATGCCTTCTATCGTGCCGGCAATGCACAGCCTGCCTACGACAACTACAAAGCTCAAAACGAGGAGTCGAAATATGCCAAGATCTTTGCAGTAACCGCTACTGATAGCCTTGTGGTCAGTATTGCATCACCTTACACCGCTGGTCTGACAGCCAACATGACCACAGGCTCCTGGAGCACCGCCACAGATGCAGAGACCGGTGAATCGTTCGTCATCCCCAACAACATGGAGGCTGCCGACGAATTCTTCAAGGCAGGATATTGCAACGACAACAGCATCTTCATTGCCGTAACTGACGGCAACTTGAAGATTGGTGTTCGCAAGGACAACACCATCAGCGGTGACTGGAGTATCTTCGACGACTTCTCGCTGACTTATTATGGCAACAGCGATGAGGCTTACAAGTTGATTCTCGCTTCCGCTCTCGAAAACATCAAGGACTTTAGTGATGCTTTCTGTACCCAATCTTATTTGGATGCCTACAATGCAGCAGCCAATGCCATCCGCAACGCCTCCACCAAAGAGGAAATCATGGGTGCTTTGAGCAATTATCAGAATGCTGTCGCCGAGTTGGAGAAGAATATCAAACTCTGGGAAGAATTCATTAAACTTCGTGAGACAGCCAAGTCTGTGGCAGCCGACGAGAACTATGCCGAAGAGAACAGGTATGACCTTGGCGACTGGGCAGAATTGGAGGCAGAGGACATTCTCAAAAGCCATGAATTGACCAATGAAGAGTTGGAAGCCGAGATGGCCCGTGTGCAGGAAATGATTCAGAAAGTTTGGTCGGAGCCTTTCAATGGAGCCGACATGACTAAACTGCTTGTCAATCCCGACTTTGAGAACAGCGATAATGGTTGGACAAAGCAAGCAGCCAGTGGTGGCAATGTGGCTATTGGTGGCAACAGCGACAACCACTGTTTCGAGGCTTGGAACAACGCCAACTTCGACATCTATCAGGTGGTGAAGAATGCTCCTATGGGTGTGTATGAGATTTCTGTGAAGGGTTTCTATCGCTATGGTCGTACAGCCTTCCAGGCTTACCTCAACAAGGAGCAATATACCACCAAGGAGACCTGCCCGGTATTCATCTACATGAATGCCAACTCCACCCCGTTCACCAATGTCTATGGCGACCCCGTGCAAATCACCGACCCCGAATTCTATGCAGGCACTGGTACACAATCGGAGATGCTTGAGGACGGTACCACTGTTTATTTCCCCAACGACATGGCCAGCGCCGCCATCGCCTTTAAGAATAATATGTTCATGCAGTCGGCTTATGGTCTTGTGGCCCAGGAGGGAGATGAGATTCGTATTGGTGCCAAGGGTTGTTCCAACCAGTTGGGTGACTCTTGGTGTATTTGGGATGACTTCAAACTTACTTTCCGTGGCTTCCAAGCCGATGTTGTGAAACCAGTACTTGAGCAAGCCATTGCCGACGGTGAGGCTGCCCTTGGCAGTGCCATCGGTAAAGATGTGGTCGGCGATTTGCAAGCCGCCATCGACGAAGCAAAGGCTCTCGTGAATGGTGATGATGGAAGGGCAATGTTTGCCGCTCTGACCAAACTCTTCGATATGCAGGATGCTGTAAATGCCTCCAAGAACCTCTTCGCTAAGTTGGAGCAAGCCAATGAGAAACTTGCCCTTGCCATCCAGAGTGCTGTTGCTTCAGCAAGCATCGTCAACGAAGCCAAGGCTCTCAATAGCCAGATTACCAGTGGACTTGACAACCACGACTTCTCCAATAGCGATGTGGAAGAACTCATCAATCAAATCAACAAGATGATCAACCGCCTCGGTCTGCCGCAGGATATCGAGAGCGCAAGCGACAACAATCCTGTTATCTGCTCCACTGTCATCGTCAATCCGGCTTATGTCGAGGGTACCGACGACGGTTGGACTGGCACAGCATCAGTCAATGCTACTGCCAACGACGCCGAGATGTTCAATAAGAACTTCAACTACTACCAACTTATCCAAGGTCTTCCTGCTGGTACTTACAAGGTGGTGCTTCAGGGCTTCTACCGTGCCGGTGGCTATGCCAATGACTATACCACTTGGACTGAGAATGCCGATGCCAACAACAACGCATTCTTGTATGCCACTGCTGGAGAAGACACTGTCAGTGTCGCTCTGCACCGCTTGGCTTCGCAAGCCTTCGTCATGGAAGAGTTGACAGACGGTTGGGTTTATGTATCTGAATCAGAAGAGAACAAGTTGGCTGTCCCCAACAGCATGACAACTGCTGCCGATGCCTTCCAGACACCTGGTGCTGACGGCAAGAACCTCTACTCTGACAATAGCGTGATTGTGAAGGTTGGCGAAGAAGGCAACCTGACCATCGGTCTGAGGAAGGACGTTACCCTCACCGATGACTGGACAATCTGGACCAACTGGCAGTTGATTTACTACGGCAAGAACAGCAGCCTTGATGAGAGTGGCAACCCGCTGAGCATCGAGACCATGAATGCCCAAGACATTGTCAATGCCGAGATCTTCACTGTTGATGGCATACGTGCCAACAAGTTGCAGAGGGGTGTAAACATCGTGCGTGAAACCCTGAGCGACGGCACCACCAGAGTCAGGAAAATCAGCGTCAAATAAATTGTTACGAACGAACATCTTAGATTTTGAAACCATTCAATAATCAATGACTATCCATAAGGAACTGGTGGCGGGCTAATGTCTGTCCACTGGTTCCTTTATTCTTTTTACAATTCTTTAAGGCATGTTGGCTCTTCCTTGTGGCGCCATCCTATAAAAGGCGGATAGATAACATTGTCTGTGGTCAATGATATCCATCTGAAAATGGAGCAAAGGAAACAAAATACACCTTATATTATATATACAAAAACGAATAAGACAACCGAACAATCATCAAACCTAATAATAACAAGAAACACTATGAGACTAACAAAGCAAGAACACAAGTCATTAAGGCGAATGTCAAGGTTCGCGTTGGCCTGTTGTGGTTTGCTGATGGGTGCCTGGTCGTTGCAGTCTTGTGAAGACGAGTATCTGCTGACGGGCCAACCGTCATGGTTGGGCAACTCCATCTATGAGCAACTACAAGAAGATGGTCACTACACGACCTTGTTGCGCTTAATTGACGACCTGGGGCAAAAGGAAGTCCTTAGCCACACGGGTTCCAAGACCTTGTTTGCTGCCAACGATGACGCTTTCCAAAAGTGGTTTGGCGGCAATACATGGGGAGTGAACAATTACGGTCAGTTGTCAACAGCACAAAAGAAATTGCTGCTAAACAACTCTATGATTAACAACGCTTATCTTATCGAGTTGCTTTCCAACGTAAGTGGCAATCCACCAATGGAAGGCATGTGCATGAGGCGTGAGACAGCCTCCTCCATCTACGATTCCGTTTACATTATGAAACCGACGGAAATGCCCAAGACTGCATCCTGGCAGAAGTTTAGGGATAAGGGGCAAAGCATTCCCATCATGAAAGATGCCACATCCGCCCCGATGATTCATTTCTTACCCGCTTTTATGAACTATTATAACATAAGCGACAACGACCTAAGTATCCTGACCAACCATCAGGCCACTTCCACTGCTGAGTCATGGGTGAACGGGCAACGCATCGGCGAGAAAGACATTACATGCAAAAACGGGTACATCCAAAAGGTGGATGGCGTGATTGAAGCATCTACCAACATGGCAGACATCATTCGCAACCATTCCAACATGTCGATGTGGTCGTCATTGCTTGATCGTTTCTCTGCACCCTTCTTTGACGCTAATTCCACAAGGGAGTACAATCGTCTTTACAACAATCAAGACTCGGTCTATACACTCCGCTATTACAGCAGACGTTCCGCAGGCAGCACTGCCTCGCAAAGTTACAGAGTGGAAACTGACCCCAACGGCGATGCCGTATCGGCAGTCCTATCATTCGACCCAGGGTGGAACCAATATATTTATGCCAATACGATGAACTATGACTTGCATTATGATGCCGCTGCAATGATTGTCCCGACTAACGAGGCTTTGGAACACTGGTGGAATCATGAAGGCAAGGATTTGCAGACAGAATACCATACTTGGGATAGTATTCCCGATGCTACCTTGGCAAAGTTGCTCAACGTGAATATGCTGCCAACATTCACCGATGCCATACCTTCCAAGTTTGACCATGTACTCAACGACGCTAAAGAACCTCTTGGCATTACCGTTGCCAATGTCGATTCTTGTTTCATGGGCTGTAATGGTGTGGTTTATCTTGTCAACAAAGTGTTCACGCCAGCAGAATATTCTTCCGTGGCTTATCCTGCTCTTGCCCACGAATCGACTATGAACGTCATCTATTGGGCTATCGACCAGTTGAACTTCCTGCCCTACCTGCTCTCCATGGACTCGAAGTATAGTTTGCTTTTGCCCACCAACAATGCCATGTTGTCCTATCTTGACCCTGCTTTTTATGGCAATATAGAAAACAGCACAGGGTTGGAAGCACCTTCCCTCATTGAATTCTACTACGACAAGTCAAAACCATTGACCGACCGTGTGCAAGCACGCCGTTACAGCAGTACGGTTGATGAAAATGGTGTTGTCACCATTGGCCCACGTACCCAAGCCACTGTTGCAACCAATGTCATACGCGACCGATTGAGAAGGTTGATGGACCAACTGATTATCGTTGGTGACGTGGAAGACGGACACGAATATTATAAGTCAAAAGGCGGCACGTTGCTTAAGGTGTCACGGACACCCGACGGACGCTTGGCCTTCTCCGGTGGCTGGGATATTGAGCATAACAACATCCAGTTGGCAGTGAATAATAATGAAATCTACGAAAAAGTCAATGGTAAGTCATACCAATTAAATGACCGTATGCCGCTTAGTGCACAGCAAACCCTCTATACCACCCTCATAGGCAATGAAAATTTCTCGAAATTCCTTGACTTGATTGATCATGACGGTAGTGAACTGATGACCACCAAACTCAGCAACAAATACAACGCAGGCATGACCAATCAGGGCAGCAAGAACTTCCGTTTGTTCGACAACTACAACTATACTGTTTACGTTCCGACCAACGATGCCATCCAACGCTTGATTGACGACGGCATTCTCCCTACATGGGAAGACTATGAGGCCCAAACAGAGCAGGTATGGGGAACTGAAGAAGCAGCAGAGGAAGCCCGTCAGACCATCAAGAACATAATTGTCAACTTCATCCGCTATCATGTACAAGACCATAGTGTAGCCATCGGAATGGCTCCAGAGTCGGGCAGCGACGTGAATGTCTATGAGAGTATGCTTCGCAATCCTGAAACAGGACGTTTCTACCCCCTGACATCCGATGCTTCAGGCAACCAATTGACGG
Source organism: uncultured Prevotellaceae bacterium (assembly GCA_946415525.1). GTDB lineage: Bacteria > Bacteroidota > Bacteroidia > Bacteroidales > Bacteroidaceae > Prevotella. The sequence goes on from CAMKSZ010000003.1 coordinate 27,251, forward strand.
TTACGGACATCATGGGCAATTCCCGCCATGTCATCAAGACAGCGGGCCTTTATAACCAAATTTGTCGCGACTATTGGTTTGAAGGCAACATTAGCAGTAACAATGCAGTCATCTTCATGGCTTCCGACGCTGTGGTTCACCAAATCGACGGTTGCCTGATGGCTGAGCAAATGACCCCCTGGAAGCAACAACTTAATAAGATTAGGAGGAAATAAGCCATGAGAAAATTCCAATCCATCATATTGACACTATTGATGTTGGTTGTGGGTATCGACATCCACGCCCAAGGCATCACTTCCGTCCACGGCACCGTGAGCGACGACGTTGAGCCCTTGATTGGAGCAACTGTCTGCGAGATCGATGCCAACGGTCGTATTATCGAAAGTGCGATCACCGACCTCAATGGTAACTTCACCATGAAGGTGCAAAACCCGAAAGACAAGATTCGTTTCACCTATGTTGGTATGAAGAACGTCACACTTCCCATCGACCGGACTACATACGAGATTAAGATGGAGTCGGCCACCTCGTTGCAAGAGGTCACCGTGGTCTCCAAGCGTCGTGCGAGAGGCAACTCGCTGCCGATACCAGAACGTGAACTTTCTTCCGCTACCCAACGACTTAATATGCAAGAGTTCGAAGGACTTGGCATCACCTCCGTCGATCAAGTGTTGCAAGGTCAGGTGGCAGGTCTTGACCTTATCAGTAATTCTGGCGACCTTGGATCCGGTTCCACCATGCGTCTGCGTGGTGCCACCTCTCTCTCCACACTCACCAACTCCAACCCATTGATTGTTGTCGATAGCAACATTCGTGAAGTCAACCTCGACAATTTCGACCTCGCTTCCGCCAATAATGAAAAATTCGCAGAGTTGCTGAACATCAACCCTGAGGACATCGCCAGCATCAATGTCTTGAAAGATGCTGCCGCAACAGCACAATATGGCTCCTTGGGTGGCAACGGTGTTATCGAGTTGACCACCAAGCGTGGTGTGCCAGGCCCACCGAAACTCACTTACACTCTGAAAATGACAGGCACCTATCTTCCCAAGGGATATGAAATGCTTAATGGCGACGACTACACCATGCTGCTCAAGGAGTCGTATTTCAATCCGACCCAGAACGACAATGCTTCAGCCAATGTGCCTGAAATCAATTATGACCCCACGTTTTCGGAATACGAGCAATACAACAACAACACAGACTGGCGTGACGCAGTCACCCAATGGGGACTCCGCCAAAATCACTACGTCACAGTCAGTGGTGGTGGCGAAAAGGCATCCTTCCGTATTGGCGGTGGTTTCGACCATGAGACCGGTACCATCATTCAGCAGAAACTCAACCGCTTCTCCACCCGTGTCGCCCTTGACTACAACATCAGCCGCCGTATTCTTGTGAGCACCAACTTTGCGCTCACCTATACGAAGAACAACATGAACTACCACGATCTGTTGAATATTGCCTTGAAGAAGATGCCCAACATGAGCATTTACGAGCAGGATCCCCTGACAGGTGCCGACACCGACACTTATTACACGATGCTCCAGTCTGCTTCCAGCGTGTTTGACAAGAATCAGAAAGACTACATCAACCCTGTAGCATCTGCTTATCTTGCCATGAACCAGCGCCGCACTTATGACATGTCGCCCGAATTGGTTATCAATTACCAACTTTTGGGCACCGACTTTGAACATACTCAACTCAATTGGCGTGGTTCGATGTATATGAACATTTTCAACCAATACGATGACAAGTTCGACCCCCAGGAGTTGCATGGAACCCAGTTGAGAGACAACAAGAAAATCAATAACAGTTATTCTGGTTCTTCGAAAAGCGTCTCGTTGAACACCAAACAGACAATTACCTTCATCCCCGCATTTAGAAACAAGGATCACTCGCTGATGTCGCACGTCCGTATGGAACTCACTTCCGGTTCTTCAAACAACCAAGGAACCTCGAGTTACCTCAATCCCTCAGGCGGCATCACCAGTCCCAATGCAGGCGGTATGACAGACGGACTTTCCTCGGGCTATAGTGAATGGCGTTCGCTCTATTTCACCTTCTCAACTCACTATGCTTATAAGGAGCGTTATATTGCCGACTTCACTGTCCGCGCCGATGGTACCACTAAGTTTGGACCAGGCAATCGTTGGGGCTATTTCCCCTCCGTCTCTGCCAAGTGGATTATCAGCGACGAGCCTTGGATGAAGTGGTCGAGAAAATGGCTCTCCATGTTGGCCATTCGCCCCAGTTGGGGACGTGTGGGCAACCAACCTGGTTCCAATTACCTATATACGTCGAAGTACCGTAGTTCCTCCGACAAGTATATCGACATGTCAGTGATGTATCCTGAAAACATACGACTCACTGACCTCAAGTGGGAAATCGTTTCCAGTTACAACCTGGGATTCGACTTGGGCTTTTTCGACGGACGCCTCACCATGGCCATAGAAGGCTATCGCAGCACTACCTCTGATATGCTGATTAGCAATTACCGTATCCCCTCAAATGTCGGTTTTAGCACCCTGCCTTATAGAAATAGCGGCAAGATGAGAAACACTGGTTGGGAATTCCATGTCAACACCAACAAACTCATCAAGAAGGGCAAATTCTCCCTTGACTTTAACATCAACTTTGGCAACAACCGAAACGAGATTCTTGAAATGGATGAATATGTGCTCAGCAACTATAACTCTGTTTTTGGCTACAATAATGCAGAAACCTTGCGCCGTGTGCAACTCAACAACCCTTTGGGGGCCATCTACGGTTTCCGTTACAAAGGCGTTTACCAATATAACTATAACACATTCAGCAAGATGAGCCGTGAAGAGCAAGAACAGTTTATTGCCAGTGGCAAAACCGCCCCTGTCGCAATAAATGCCAACGGTGAGATTGTCAGGGACGGCCAAGGCAACCCAGTCCGTATGATGTACAACTACACCAACGACGGAACTGGCAAGAACTTCCGATTCTCCGGTGGTGACGCTATCTATGAGGATGTGAACCACGATGGTCAAATCAATGCACTCGACATCGTCTATTTAGGCAGTTCACTTCCTAAACTCACAGGCGGTTTCGGTCTCACCATTAATTATGGCGATTGGCGTTTCACTACGCAGTTCACATATCGTACGGGCAACAACATCATCAACATGGCCCGTCTGAGAGCCGAGGCCATGACAGGTAATGACAACCAAAGCCAAGCAGTGAACTATCGCTGGCGCAAGGAAGGCGATGTCACTTCCATCCCAAGAGCCATGTATGGCAACGAATCCAACTACAACTCATTGGTGAGCGACCGTTTTGTGGAGGATGGCAGTTATCTACGAATGGGCTTTGCACAGATTTCATACGTGCTAAGGCAGAAATTCATCAAGGCCATGGGCCTCAACAAAATTTCGCTCTATGCCAGTGCCAATAACCCGTTTGTTATCACTAAATATTCCGGCGTTGACCCTGACATTTCCGCAAGGGGATACGACCCCGCCATCGACAACGCACAAACACCGCGCTCGCGTTACTATACCTTCGGTATCACCGTAGACTTCTAATTATATTAAATAAAAGAAGAAAGACCAACTATTATGAGACAATTTCATCTATATAAAAAATGGAAAGACATCGCATTCATGGCTGTTGCGACCCCAATAGCCGCCTTGTCATTTTCCAGTTGTTCCGACTTTTTGGAGATAGAGCCACGCGATGTCATCGTCCTCGAACAGTTCTGGAACGAGAAGAGCGACGTCGATGGCATCGTGGCAGGCTGCTATACGGCATTACAATCAGATCCTTGCATCCGAAGAATGATTATCTGGGGTGAGGCACGCAGTGAAAACATCTCTCCGGGTACTAACTGCAACCTCGACGGCAACTTGTTGAATGTCCTCAACGAAAACATTACCGCCAAGAACGCCTATACTACTTGGGTGGATTTCTACAGTGTCATCAACAGATGCAATACCGTCATTAAATTCGCTCCTGGCGTTGCCGAAGGTGACCCAGGCTACACTCAGAGCGAACTCCAAGCCACCATTGCCGAGATGACTGCCTTGCGCTCCCTATGTTATTTCTATTTGATTCGTACGTTCCGTGACGTCCCCTTTACGCGTGAAGCCTATACTGACGACGACCAACAACTGATGTTGCCTGCCACATCGTTCGATAATGTCCTCGACTCGTTGATATATGACTTGGAGAGTGTGAAGAACATGGCTATAGAGCGCTATCCGACCACCACACCCAGATACCAAACCGGCCGTATCACCAAAGATGCCATCCACGCCATGCTTTGCGAGATGTACCTTTGGAAAAATGACTATGCTAACTGCATTAAATATGCCGATCTTGTGATTGAATCCAAGAAAAAGATTGCCGAAGAATTAAGAAACGGCACATTAGGCTCATCGCGTGGTAGATCAAGTTCAATGAACAGTAGTGAAGCCCTCCTCCGTACCAATGGTTTTCCCTTGGTAAACAACATGACAACGAGCAATTATTTTGGCAATGCCTTTGACGTATTGTTCTCCGGCGATGACGACTATACCGAGGATGCACAGCAAGAGATTATCTTCCAACTCATCTTTAGTGATCGACCTGATGCCGAGAGCATGCCAAACAATTCTGCCGTAAGCCTCTTCTATGGCAATAGCACGCTTAATAATACGAGTGGCTACATGGCACCTTCTGATTTCGTCATCGAGGACATCGGAAAGGAAAGCGGACGCAACGTATTTGAGGACAAAAACAAGAAAGTGGACGCCCGTCTTTACATCAATTGTGACCCAAGTGCAAAGTCCATCTGCAAGTTCGTTTCCGAACAAATGACCATCAATGCCCAGTCTAAAGACCCTGAAGCATCCGGTTATTCGCTGAAATGGGGAGAAAAGACCAACGGTAGCAATTGGATTATCTACCGCCTCGCCGACATCATGCTCTTGAAGGCTGAAGCCCTTGCACAGCAATTGCGCGAAGGCAGCGATTTGGAGACCATCAATTTTAACAGGCCTATCATCGATACCGCCTTCTCGCTCATCAACGCCGTCAACAAGCGTTCCGTTTGCCAGACCACCCTTGTCGATACGTTGGTAGCCGGTGACTATGTGACGAAGTCGCAGTTGGAAAACCTTGTCATGAAAGAGCGTCAGCGTGAACTCATGTTCGAGGGCAAACGTTGGTATGACCTTGTACGCCAAGCACGTCGTGAGGGGGCAACCACCAGCCTCTCTCAAGCCGCCCTCCATAAAGTGACAACTGGTTCATCGCTTATCGCCAACAAACTGACGAAGATGGATGCCATCTATTGGCCGTATAACTACGAGGAACTGAAAGTGAATACCTTGCTGGTGCAGAACCCCGCATTCAGTAGTGGCGTGAGTGATAGTTACGAATAGTCAATCATCAACTGTAATCAAGGATAAAAATGAAAAAGTTTAGATATAACATACTGTGCCTCTTGGGTCTGGCCGCCATGCTGTCGGGGAGCCTTGCTTCCTGCTCAGACGAGCCATCCGCAGAGAATTTCTATACCTTTACGGGCGAGATGGCCAGCGATTACCTGAAAAACCGGCCTCAATTTAGCGAGTTTCAAGAAATTGTGGAAAGAGCCGGCATGATGGACTTGTTGTCCACTTATGGTCACTATACCTGCTTTGTGCCTAACAACGATGCCGTCAACACCTTCTTGAAGAGCAAGGGACTGTCGAGTGTCAGCGACCTGTCAACCGCCGACTGCGACACCATCGCGCGCACCCACTTGGTGAACAACATGTACACTACGATGGAAATGAACCAAGACCGTCTGCCGACAGCCAACATGCTCGGCCGATATATCGCCACGTCATCCGGCCTCGATGACAAGCAGAATGCGGTCATCTTCCTTGAGGGCGTTAGCCACATTTATTTTGACTTGGCCGACGATTCTGTGGAAAACGGTATCATGCAACCCATTGACAAGGTGATTGAAAAGTCTAACAACTACATCTCCGACCTGCTGCGTGACAATCCCAAAATCTCTACATTCTACCAGGCGCTGGTGGCTACCGACGTGCTAAAGCAAGTGCTCTTGGTGGAAGATGAAACGTGGGACAACAAAAAGTATCCGAAGTACTACTACAAGTCACATACTTGGAGTGAGGTGGCATGGGTGCCTGACACCAAAAGATATGGCTTTACTGTCTTTGTTGAGCCAGATGCGTTGCTGCAAAGTAAATATGGTATTGCCCCTGGCGACATCAAGGCTCTTTACGACTTGGCTTGCTCTATCTACGACCCAGTCTATCCTGAAGATGTCAACAAGGAAGGTCATTCTTTTGAGCATCTTACCGACAGTATCAACCCGCTCCGTCGCTTCGTGCAATACCACATTCTCACCCGATACACGGCAGGTACTTCTGACCTAACCCCGATGGATGTAAACATCGGTGTCGTGAAGGGAGCCTTTGGGTTTGAGGAGACTCTCATCAATCCCATTGATTGGTTTCACACCCTTCTCCCCCACACCATGCTCAAGGTTGAGAAACTCACCGTGACCGACTTTGTGGGCAATGGCGTTAAAGGCGAAAGATACATCAACCGCAGGTATGACAAGTCTTATAAGATAGAGGGTATTCATATCGACCCGACCATCGAGACAGACATAACCCACGACGGTCTCAACGGACACTACTTCTATGTTGACGACATTGTAGCCTTCTCCTCCGACGTTCAGAACAAAGTGCAGAACATGCGTATCCGCATGGATTTCTCTACCGTGTTCCCAGAAGTGATGACCAATGGCCTGCGTTTTGAAGGCGACCCAACCCAAGATGACGATGCAGGTACCCCCGACGACTCTGCTACTCCTAAAAATGGGCGCAACTACTATTTCCCGTTGGGCTATCTCGATGGTGTCACTTTCACCAACTGCAACGTAGTTTTACGCCGCCCCCACATCAACTTCTGGTCTTGGCAAGGAGATGAATGGAACTTGTTCGGCGACTATGATTTCACCTTCCGCCTGCCCCCGATACCTTACAGCGGCGACTGGCAGGTTAGATTGGGCTTCTGTGCCATTGAAACTCGTGGCGTGATGCAAGTGTATTTCGACGGTGTGCCGCAAGGCATCCCACTTGACATGACAAAATTCCTCAATTCCGACCTCTATATAGGCGACCGATTCGTCACCGACGAGGGCCCGGGCGACTACGACAAGATGACCGACGAAGAGAAAGCCGAGGAGCAGAAACTCCTCAAGAACCTTGGCGCCTACCGCGCACCGCGTTCTCTCTTCCATTTTAGTACTTCTCAGAAGAATTTCTTCGTAGGCAACGAACGCACTTACCGTCGCATTCTCTGCCAGACTTACATGGATGCCAAGAAGGATCATTACATCCGTTTCCGCGTAGCCTCCGACGGCAAGCAAGGCAACAACAACGAGTTCATGCTCGATTACCTTGAACTTGTGCCGAAGAGCGTCTATGGTGTCGATAGTGACGGCGAGATGGAAGACGACCTCTAATCATCTGCTAATTGAATATTGATGATGCAATAGACAATTGAAGTTATCATTAGAATCAAGAAATATATGAAACGAAATCACATATACAAGACAGTGTTGGGGATCGCCATGGTGGCCTTGACACTGACATCGTGCTCTGACGAATGGGACAACCATTACAATGCTACGGCCCAAGGGACACTGAACGGCACGTTGTGGGAGGCCATTCAGAGAGACCCTAACTTGAGCAACTTCGCCAGTGTGGTGAGTGCTTGTGGCTACGACAAGTCGCTGGGAGGAAACCAGGTGTTCACCGTGTTCGCCCCCACCAACAACAATTTTTCTGCGGAGGAGGCACAACGCCTGATTCAATCCTACAATGCGGAGAAAGGAAAAATGGATGATGACGATATCACCACTGTGAAGGAATTTGTCCAAAACCACATTGCCCTCTACAACTATTCCGTTTCAAGCACGAGCAACGACTCCATAGTGCTGATGAACGGAAAATATGCAAAACTCACCCATGATGCCATTGACGGTATAAAGTTCTTGACTTCCAACCAACACTATGGCAATGGTGTGCTTTTCACATTGGAAAATAAGGTGCAGTTCTTCTCCAACCTCTTTGAGTACTTGCGCAAAGACACCGATCTTGACAGCCTGCGTAGTTTCTTCTACAATAGCATGTTCTATCGCCAGGAATTCCAACCCGATAAAAGTGTGGCTGGTGGCATCGTTGACGGAAAGACTATTTACCTCGACTCTGTTTTCCTGCAACAGAACGACCTTTTCGAGGAAGAATTCTTGGATGCCAAACTCAATACTGAAGACAGTACATATCTGATGGTTGCTCCCACCAACAGGGTTTGGAAGGAGTTGGTGGAAGAATACGGCAACTATTTCAATTACGACAATACCGTTCAAGACCGCGATTCCCTTGTCTATACCAACACACGACTTGGCATTGTAGGGGGCACCATTTTCAGCCGCACATTCAATAGCGATGCTGTGCTTCGTGACTCTGCCATGTCAACCAACTGTGTGATGAACCCCAACTACCGTAGGAGTAGGTGGGGAGCCGATAGTCTGCATTACTATCAGTACTACAAACCATTGTCCGCTCCTGACGGTGTGTTGACTGGTGCCGCCAACATTGCGTGTAGCAATGGTACCATGTTCAAGTCTGACAACTGGAAATTTGACAAACTGAACACGTTCCACCGGATTCGCATCATCGAGGCGGAAAAAGGTGGAAATATCCGTGAAGTCAGCAAGGTGAAAAATACCTCCACACAAGAAGATGAGGAAACCGTCACTCCCAAAGTACGCTATGTGGTGACAGGCAACAAGTTCTATAATAAGGTGTCTAACAATGGGTTCGTCGAATTTGATCCCCAAAAGACCACAGTCAATCACACTGTGTATTTCAACATCGATAACGTGCTTTCCAATGTAGGTTACGACATCTACTTGGTGACCGCTCCAGCCTTGGCTGCCGACAGTAACGCTACTGCCATCCAACGTCTCCCGACCATTTTGAGGTGCACGCTCGGTTATCACAACCAGGAAGGCAACGAAGAGAGCAAGGAACTCATTTCGAGCGTTACAACCCAACCCGATATCGTGGATGCCATTCTCCTTGCCAAAGATTTCAAATTCCCGGTCTGTACCTATGGCTTGGTGGAAGAAAAGCCCCAGGTGTGGCTGAAATTGGAAACCCGCGTATCAAGCACCCAGTTGCGCAACAACACCCATACTCGAACGATGCGCATTGACTGCATCCTCTTAAAACCCCATGAGGAATAACCCACAATCAATAATTTACGATTATGAAGATGAAACTCAAGAATACAACATCCCTACACAGATGGCAAGACATTTTGTCAAGAGTTAATTGTCAATTGTTGATTGCCATGGGACTGCTGATGGCCATTCCCACCACGGCACTGGCCCAGTATGATGATGAAGAAGAAGGCGAAGCCAAGGCCAATACAGTAAAGGCCATCGTCCAGAAGAAGAAACAATATGAGACACGTACCGTACAAGGCCGTGTGCTCGACGCCACTACACACCAACCCATTAGTGGCAGCATTGTGGCTGCCGACGGTGTGGAAGGTTATAGCACACTCACCAATGATGATGGTACCTATGAATTGAAGGTGCCCGTATTCTCTTCTTCCATTTACGTAGTATCACCCGATTTCAACCCTCTTCGGGCCGGTCTTTCGGGCGAAGAGTATCAAAACGACGTGATGCTCTATCCCACCACATTCTCGGCTGACTACGCCAAGGAGAATAACATTCGCAACGAGCATGCCGCACAAGATTTTCAATACACCAACTCTGTCAACATCAAGGACGAGGTGCAAAAACAACTTGGCGGACAGGCCTACACCATCACTCGCAACGGCATGCCAGGTGTGGGTAGTGTGATTTTCATGCAAGGCATCAACTCCCTCAATGCCAATGCCCAGCCCTTGATTGTTGTTGACGATGTGGTTTATGACCAACAATATGGGCGCACCATGCTCCATGATGGTTTCTACAATGACATCATCTCTAACATCAACCCTGCAGACATAGAAAAAGTAACCGTATTGCGCAACGGTACCGCTCTTTATGGTGCTAAGGGTGCCAACGGCGTGATTCTCATCCAGACGAAGCGCAACAAGACGATGGCCACTCGAATCACTGCCAGTGTCTCTGCCGGCGTGGTTTTGGAGCCCAAGTTCATCTCTGTGATGGATGCAGAACAGTATAGAAGTTATGCCTCTGAGTTGTTGAAGACAACCAACACAAACATTCAGACCTTCAAGTTCCTCAACGAGGATCCCAACTATTACTACTATACCCAGTATCACCAGAATACGGATTGGAAAGACCTTGTCTATCACACTGCCATGACACAGAACTATGGCATCAACGTGTCGGGTGGTGACAATATCGCCAGTTACAACCTTTCCGTGGGTTATACCAATCAAGCCAGCAACTTGAAATTCAATGACATGGGGCGCATCAACATCCGCTTCAACACCGACATTCAGTTACTGAAGAGACTCGACATCCGATTCGATGCCTCCTTCTCCAACATCACTCGCAATATTCGCGATGACGGTGCCCCCATGAGTTACGATGAGGGGACACCCACCAGCCCTTCGTTCCTTGCATACGTAAAGAGCCCCTTCCTCAGCCCCTATAGTTATGGCCGAGGCGTGCTGAGCGACAGCCATTTCGACATCAATGAGGAGAGTTATCTCTCGGAGGCATTGGCCAACTACAACAGTTATAACTGGAAGTTGGGCAACCCCGCCGCCATCAACGAATATGGAGACGCCGAGAATAAGAACCACTTCGAGAACTCCATGCTCAACTTAACCGTTACGCCCAAATGGACTTTCAGCCCACATCTTTCGCTCCAAGAGCACTTCAGTTACAACTTGGTGAACACCAATGAAATGTTCTACATCCCAATCAACGGAACCCCCAGTTATTATGTTAGCAAGATTGGTGCTACACGTGAGAATGAAGTGCGCTCATTGGCCTCTAAACAAAATTCTGTGATGAGTGACACGCGAGTGGATTGGAAAAACAGATTCTACGCCCATGACTTGCATTTATTTGCGGGTGCCCGTATCAATTGGGAAAGTTATACCATGAACTCTCAGTTGGGCTATGACACAGGCAACGACAAGACTCCCTACATGAGCAGTAACTTGAAGGACGCAACCACTCAAGGAACCAATGACAGTTGGAACTCCATCGCATGGTACGCTCAAGCAGAATACAGTTTCAAGAGCAGGTATTTCCTGCAAGCCAACCTCACCATGGAAGGTTCGTCTCGCTTTGGCCGCGATGGTGGTGACCTCAATTTCTTGGATGCAGCCTGGGGATTGTTCCCCGGTGTCCAAGCCTCATGGGTGATTACCAACGAACCATGGATGGCCAAACAGAAGATTGTCAACTATTTGCGTTTGACCGCCGGCTATGATATTAGTGGCAACGATGAAATCGACTACTATGTGGCCCGTAGTTTCTTCCGTACCCAGAAATATCTCAAGACTTTGACCGGCTTATCCCTCGACGGCATCGGCAACACAAAGATTCAATGGGAACGTACAGGAAGGATGAATGTAGGTCTTGAAGCCCGACTCTTGAACAATCGCATATCTATCGAAGCCAACCTCTTCAAGAGCAAGACTTCCGACCTGCTCACTTACCAGTCACTTGGTTTCCTCTCAGGACTTGACCAAAACTGGAACAATGGCGGCAAACTTGAAAACAAGGGATTTGACATCAGTGCCAGTATTAAGGTACTCGCTCTTCGTGATTTGCAATGGCAAGTGGGCGGAAGCATTGGACACTACAAGAACAAGATAACTGAATTGTCCGAGGGTGCAACTTTCATTGACAACGATGTGTATGGCGCCACCATCCGCACAGCGGTAGGCAATGCAGCCAATCTGTTCTATGGGTACAAGACACAAGGTGTTTTCGCCTCTTCTGAAGAAGCCAAGGCTGCCAACTTATACGTTTTGGGAAGTAATGGTGTCGATAAGAATTACTTCGGTGCCGGCGACATGCATTTTGTGGACAAGGACAACAACGGGCTTATCAACGAGGCTGACCGCGACATCATTGGCGACCCCAATCCAGATTTTTATGGCAACATCTTCACTACTGTCAACTACAAGAGATTCAAACTCGATGTCCGCTTCAACTATTCCGTGGGCAACGATGTTTACAATTACATGCGACAGCAGTTGGAAAGCGGCACTCGCTTCATGAACCAAACGACGGCTATGCTCCGCCGTTGGCAGGTGGAAGGCCAACAGACCGACATCCCCAAAGTTACCTTCCAAGACCCAATGGGCAACTCTCGTTTCAGTGACCGTTGGATAGAGGACGGCAGTTACCTCAAACTGAAGACTGTCACCCTCAGTTACGAACTTCCGCTTAAATCGCAGTTCATTCAAGGTCTCCAGTTCTGGATCCAAGCCAACAACGTCTTCACAGTGTCGAAGTACTTGGGTAGTGATCCGGAGTCAACCATGACCTCTGCCGTTATTGGTCAAGGCATAGACTTGGGAAGAATTGGACAAAGCCGCTCGTTTGTGGCTGGCATGAAAGTCAACCTCTAAGAAAGAACTTTAAAGTAAAAGACCAAAGATCATGAAAAAAATCAGTATATTCATCAGCATTTTCTGCATGGCTTGTGGCTTCAGTGCTTGCTCAGACTTCTTCGACCAAGAGTCTGACCAATTGACCTTTACCGACAACCACAAGTTAGACAATGCCACCGACTCGGTTTACAGCATGGTGGGCATCTTGAACAAACTGCAAGCCATAGCCGACAGGACTATCCTGCTTGGAGAAGTTAGAGGTGACCTTGTCAGCCTAACCAACAGTTCCAGCCGTGACCTTCGCGATGTGGCTCAGTTCAATGTCGGGAGCGATAACATGTACAATGTCCCTCGTGATTATTATGCAGTCATCAACAACTGCAACTACTTGATAGCAAATGCCGACACTGCACTGAAAGACAACCGCAACAATTACATCTTCATGAAAGAGTATGCAGCGGCTAAATCCATTCGTGCATGGACTTACTTGCAATTGGTGCTCAACTATGGCAAAGTTCCTTTCGTGACCACTCCTATTGTCACCAAAGAACAATCGGAGGCCCAATACGACAACTACGACATCCAAGCCATTTGTGAATACTTTATCAACGACTTGTTACCCTTGGCGGAAAAATATGGTCGCGAATACCCCTATTATGACAACAGTTCCGTCTATCGCCTTATTTGGTTCCCCATCAACATCGTCTTGGGTGACCTCTACCTATGGGCTGGTAGTGTAAGCGGCAATAAAGAGTATTACAAGCAGGCTGCTCTTCGATACTACAAGTACATCTCCGAACGTAATGGCGACAACTCATACTATCCCATAGGTACCGGTCGCGTGGAATGGCCAACCAACAGCACGGCGTGGAACACGACTATTGACGGTTGGTCAAGCAGTTTCATGAATGAAAGTTATGGATCCAACTCGGAGTTGATTACTATTATCCCCAGCAACACCAATAAAGCCGATGGCAACTACAGTGAACTTTACGACTTGTTTAACTCAAATGAGGAAAATGACTTTAAAGTGAGCATCACACCATCTACCAGAATGCAAGAGATTTCTGAGGCTCAAGATTATTGTCAGGTAAGTTCCAATGGCAAGACAGTGCAATATGCCCCCAAAGGCTTGTCAAGGCACCGTTCTGGCGACTTGCGTCTTAGTGCAACTTGGTATGAGGCGTATGGTGTCAATTATCTAACCAATGAGCGAGTGGAGATGCAAAGGATCTACAAACACCCCTCCAGCCATCATGTGCACATCTACCGCCGACAAATGGTTTATCTCCGTTTGGCAGAGGCAATCAATCTTGCTGGTTATCCCCGCATGGCTTTCCAGTTCCTCTCCAGGGGGGTCAATAATTCTGTGCTGCAAGAAGAAGTTTATCCATATTATTCTCAGAGCGACTCCCTTTTCATCAGCCAGTTTGATTTCCCTGCCTCACGCTATGTTGAGATGGACGTAGAAAATTGGATTGGTTCGGGAGGAGGACGTCAAAACTACAACATCATGGGTATCCACAATCATGGCTCGGGATTCACACCGCTCAACGAGAATTATCAATTGCCTATCGACACGTTACGCACGGAAGCAGACCAGACTCCCGATTTGCAGAATTATGTCAACGAATTGATTCTCACAGAAGGGGCTCTGGAATTGGCTTTTGAAGGCACTCGCTTCTACGACATCATGCGTTTTGCCCTTCGTTCCTCCAATCCTGGTGAGTATCTTTCAAAGCGCATCTATATGAGGCGTGGAGTTAACAACAGCGATATCGTTAGAGGTGAAATGAAAGACCTCAACGACCAGAAGAACTGGTACCTCAATTGGAATGGGAAAATAGGCATGTAAGCATTTCCTGTCACTTACTTTAATGTCGCAACTATCCAAACATGATGGTTGCGACATTTTTATTTGACTTTATTTTGTGTCAATCTAAATATTTTTTGCTTTTAACATTATTAAGTCAAGGAAAAAGACTACTTTTGTAG
>CAMKSZ010000004.1 GCA_946415525.1 uncultured Prevotellaceae bacterium
GAGTCTTCTGAGTACTCAGAGTACTCTGATAACTCCGAGTCTTCAGAAAACTCCGAGACCACAAATGATGCTTCAGCTGTCGATATTCCCGTCCCTGCTCCTGCCAGCGATGTCGTTGCTCCCATCGTGCCTGCCACTTCCAACCCCGACGCTCCTATTGAGGAACCTGCTCCTCCAACCAAGAGAAACTTCACCGGGCTGGCTGTGTTGTTGGGCGCGGTGGCCATTATCGGTCTGGTTATCTTCTTCTTCAATCAAACTGGCGATGAGGAGGGGAATGTAGTGGCGTCGGATGTCTCTCTTACTGCCGACTCAGCATTGGTAGCCGAAAACGATAGCATCTCAACCACAAGCGCATTGCCTGAAAACGAGGCGTCCGACACCATCGACTTCGATGCCATGAATGCCCAGATTCCTTATGGGGCATACGACATCGTGGCCATCGATACGGTCATCACCGTAGGAAAAGGACAGACGGCTCTCAGTATATCGAAGATGATGCTCGGAACGGAATATACCATTTATATCGTCGTGGCCAATGATGGAAACGACCAACCACAGCCCGGACAACCTTACAGGATTCCCAAACTGCAACTCCGCAGCAAGAAATAACGGCTAGGAGCATAGCATTTCACGATACAACGAAATATTGTCGCCATCATGCCAGAGGAACTTCAAAAACCGGAAAAGCCTTCGTCTGTCAGTAAAAAAGAGGTACGCAAACAAAGGCTGCTGGAATCTCAGAGTTATCGTATGATGAAAAAGGTGGCGCTCTACATGGACCAGTATTACCTCGATGGGGTGGCTGGACTGGTGCCGGGTGGACTGGGCGACATGGCAGCGTCGGCGCTTGCTCTCGTTCACGTGTATTTCAGTCTCTTCAAGTTGCGCTCCATCCCTCTTACCTTGGCTGTGCTCAACAATGCGATGCGCGATGTGCTCATGGGCATGCTCCCGTTTTTTGTCGGCGATGTCATCGATTTCTTCAACAAGTCGCATTCGAAAAACATGAAGTTGATCGATGGATATATCAACAACGACCCACTTGTCGTCCATGAACTTCATCGGAAAGCCTGGCAGTCGGCTGCTGTGCTTGTTCTTCTTATCGTTGCCATTGCAGGAATGGTGTGGTTCCTCATCTGGCTCACCAAAACGCTGGGCACGGCATTATTCTCTTGAAACAACAACGTTTCAAGATTTCTCTTTTTTCTTTAATTGTGGTATGGGTATTTGTGAGCCGCTTGTGATGAACTGTATGCAAATTCGTCATCAGTCCTCGCTTGAGTCGGCTGTACGCAGGATGATACTCGTGGCACCAATCGTAAAAAGTGAGCCGTCCTCGAGCACACGACGCTCACGGTCGCCAAGAATCTCATTGTCTACAAAGGTGCCGGTGTTGCTCGGTCCGTCGCGAAGCACATATTTCAGCTTGCCGTTCTTGCCTCGCGACACGTTTATCACACAATGCAGCATGTCGACGCTGGGATCGTTGGTCTCAATCGGAAGGGTGGTCTTGCTGCCCTTCATGTAGCGGCCAATGGTGTTGTCGCCCATGCGCAGGGGCAGCACTTGCTTGTAATGGAAAACATTCTCGATGACAAGCAGACTGCCGCAGTTGGCCTCGGTCATCTCCTCCTCAGGGTTCTCCTCTTTCTGCGTGTTGCGCAAATGAGATACCCCCATACGAATACCGAACTGCTTTCCACAGTTCGGACATTCGAAGACCAATGACTGGCCAGCCTCGTAACGGGTCTCGTCGAAAGTGATGAATTGGTCACATTTCGGACAACGTACTCTCTTCATCGGCTATTTCACTTCCATGATCCATCCGCTGCTCACAACACCGTCGTTTTGAAGTGTCTGCAACTGGGCAATGGCTTCTTCCTTGTCGGCATAGTCGCCATAGACGACCATATGGTCGTTCTTATACTCGAAGAGAGCGGCCTTGCGGGCTCCTTTCTCGTGGATGGAGGCAAGGAAATTCTGCGCGTTCTCCAATGGAAGGCTGCAACCCAGTACCACGGTGAAATGCCCGGGAGTGGGAAGCACGGCCTCTGCATTGAGCGACTCAATGTGCTTGGCCAATTCCTCAAAAGCGCCTACGATACTGCGTGACTCTGGGGTGGCGGCACTTGTTGCAGTGGCAACTTCTTGTGCCGGTGTCTCAGCCGACAGGGTAACGGCAGCCACTTCCTTCACCTCCTTCTTGGGGGTGATGGTGGTGAGCAGACTGGCCTCGGCGGGCTGATTGTCGACGATGACATCCTGGTTGGGTGACACCGGACGGGCAAAGAGCAGCAGCGCCACGGCAGCCACGGCGGTCACGGCGAGGTTGCGCAATAAGCTGACTTTTATACTGATGGTTTTTTCCTCACGCTGATGGTCGGAGGGGGATACTTGTGACATCATTGTTGCAAGACTGGGTTGGAAGGATGGGTTGGGTGTGATGCGACGGCTCTCCAAGGTGATGGTGCCGGGCTTGTCGGTGTGCTTGAGCACTTCTGCGAGCAAAGGCATCTCGATGCTGCTCAGACCGTAGAGCATGGGGGTGAGCAGCCCCGACTCGTTGGGCTCGAACTCATAACGGCCCTCGTCGTTCGAACGGAGCGTGCCAAGGTCGGCAAACTCATAACTGCCTGTGTGCTCAATCTGATTCTTCACCGATTCCACCTCGCGCTCCAGCATCGCCACAGCCTCAGGATAACTGATGTCATAGGCATCGGCATACGACTGTGCCAACAACGGGTCGCTCATCGTGAGCTGGGGGTTGAAGCCTAAGGTTCGCAATGGGGGTATGAACATGCTGTCGCGGTCGTCGTAGCGGGCTTCCACATGGTGAGCCATAAAACCACCCAGATTGGGCACGATCACGCAGTCATTGTTCAACAAGAGTATTTCAATGTGTCTTCCTAATTCTATCATGCTGCAAAATTAGTTCTTTTTATCGGGAATCACAAAGTTTTATGTCAAAAAATACTTAAAGATTCACAGCCTTCCTTCCAGGGAGGTGTTTATTTGATCTTGGTTACTAAACGCTTCATGTTGGGGTCGGCACTCGAGTTGCCCACCATTACCTCGTAGCGACCGGGAAGCACCCACATGGTGTTGGTCTGACTGTCCCAAACCTCGAAGCGCTCACGGGGCATCTCGATGGTCACTTGCCTCGATTCACCTGGTGCAAGCGATACTTTAGCGTATCCACGCAAGGTCTTGATTGGGCCATCGTTGTCGCCAATTCGCTTAATATATACTTGAACAGTTTCGCTGCCTTGACAATGGCCTGTGTTGGTGACATTCACTGTCAGTAGGCCTTTCTTCAACTTGGGCTTGGCGATATCGAAGGTGGTGTAGCTCAGTCCATGACCGAAGGCAAACAAAGCGTCGCCCTTGAAGTAGCGGTAGGTGCGGCCTGCCATGCGGTAGTCGAGGAAATCGGGTAACTGGCCCACGTTGCGGTAGAAGGTGATGGGCAGTTTGCCACTGGGGTTGTAGTCACCGAAGAGTACGTCGGCCACGGCCTGACCTCCCGACTCTCCAGGATACCAGGCCTGGAGGATGGCGTCGGTGGTTCGCGTCTCTGGCTCTAGGGCGATGGCACTGCCCGAGCAGTTCACAAGCACCACTTTCTTGCCTGCGGCATGGAGGGCGGCGATGACCTTGCGCTGCGCCTCGGGCAGTTCAATGTCGGTGCGGTCGCCTCCCTTGAAGCCTGGGGCATCGACTTTCATCTCCTCTCCTTCTAGGCGGGGTGAGATGCCACCCACGAAAATCACCGTCTCGCAGTCTTTGGCCTCGGCCACCACCTGGTCCATGGTGGGAGTGAGTGGATGGATGATGTCGAAATAAAGGGCTGCCATGTCCTTGCTCTGCTGATAGTCGAGTTGGAGGGTGTAGCGTTCGCCGGCTTTTACCTGCATTTTCCGTTCGGCTGCTTGGATGCGGTCACGACCGCTCCATACATTCACCAAGGTGTCGCCATTGATGATGAGGCGGGCACAGTCGTCGAACTTCAGTCTGAAAGTCACCTCCTCGTCGTGTGTGGGGCAGAATGTACCCTCATAACGGGCACTGAAGTCCTCGAGCGATACGCCGGGGGCGAAGACGGTGTTGCCGCCATTGCTTAGGTTGACGGGCTCCGAGTAGGTGGCAATGGCAGCGTGCGACCCCTCAAACTTCTTGTTGTTGAAATAGGTGGCACGTAGGCCTCTCTGGCCATCGGGTGTGACGATGTCGCCGAAACGGCTCTCATCTACCGTGTTTTTCGTCAGGTCGCAGGCTGCATAGTATTTCACCTGGCCCACTTTTTCCCTGATGCCTTCCAGGATAGTGACATTGCTGGTGGGATAGCCAGAGTAGTTGGCCCACTGCATCACCGAGTCGTTGGCATTGGGACCCATCACCATCACCCGGCTGTCTTTCTTCAACGGGAGCACACCATTGTTGTGCAACAGTGTCATCGACTCGCGGGCCATATCGAGGGCAAGGCGCTTGTGCGACGGACTGGCAATCACGCTCGCGGGCATTTTCTGCCAGTCGACAAGGCTCTCCGAGTCGAAGTCGCCCAACTCGAAGCGGGCTTTCAACAGGCGCTTCAGACTCACGTCAATCTCGGCCTCGGTAATCTCGCCGGCTGCCACAGCCTCGGGAAGCGTGCGGTAGTTGCTTCCACACTCCACGTCGGTACCAGTGCGCACGGCTAGGGCAGAGGCCGCATGGGCATTGGCCGACACGCCATGGCGGCCGGGCTTCCAGAAATCGTCGATGCCGCCGCAGTCGCTGGTCACAATGCCGTCGAATCCCCACTCGTCGCGAAGGATGCGTTGCAGGTAGCGGGAGTTGCCACAGCAGGGTTCTCCGTCGATGCGCTGGTAGGCACACATGATCTCGCCCACATGGCCTTCCTGGACGAGTTGCTTGAAGGCGGGCAGGTAAGTTTCCCATAGGTCGCGCTCAGGCAGCGACTCCACGTTGAACACATGGCGGTTCCACTCCGGACCGCTGTGTACGGCAAAGTGCTTGGCGCAGGCCAGCAGCTTGCGGTAGCGGTGTGAGCCGTCTCCCTGAAGGCCTCGCACGACGGCCAGTCCCATGCGCCCGGTGAGGTAGGGGTCCTCGCCATAGGTCTCCTGACCACGGCCCCAACGGGGATCGCGGAAGATGTTGATGTTGGGCGTCCAGAACGACAAACTCTGGTAGCGCTTGATCTCGCCGGTACGCCGGGCGAGGTTGTTCTTGGCGCGGGCCTCGTCGCTGGCGGCATCGAAGACTTTGAACAGCAGGTCGTCGTCAAACGAGGCAGCCATGCCTATCGTAGAGGGGAAGACAGTGGCGAAACCATTGCGGGCCACACCATGGAGCGCCTCATTCCACCAGTCGAACTGGGGGATGCCCAGGCGTGGGATGGCCTTCGACGAACTCATCATCAGCGTGGCCTTCTCTTTGAGAGTGAGGCGGCTGCACAGGTCGGCGGCGCGCTCCTCGGCACTGAGCGAGGCATTTTGGTAGGGGAAGGGTTGTGCACAGAGTGTGTGGATGCCAAGCAGGAGGGCAAAGGAAAGTAAGATAGGCTTTTTCATTGTAGAGTAGTATTTGCCACAAATATAGCGATATTTTGCGAAACTGGCAAATTTTAGAAAGAATAAATGGCGCAGTGCCGGAGCACCGCGCCATTGAGAAAGTGGTATGGTTGTGGTTTGTTTGTGCTTAGCTGAAGAATCCGAGCAACGTACCGGCTGCCACGGCCGAGCCGATCACGCCGGCCACGTTCGGACCCATGGCGTGCATGAGCAGGAAGTTGTGGCGGTCGTACTCCAGACCGAGGTTGTTGGAGATGCGCGCACTCATAGGTACGGCACTCACACCGGCATTACCGATGAGCGGATTGATCTTCTTGTCGGCCGGGAGGAAGAGGTTCATCGCTTTCACGAACAGCACGCCGCTGGCACTGGCGATGATGAACGCCATGGCACCGAGCACGAAGATCTTGATGGTATTGAGCGTGAGGAACTCGCTGGCCTGGGTGGAACAGCCTACGGTGAGGCCGAGGAGAACCACGACCACATCGCTGAGGGCACTGCCGGCGGTCTTGGCCAGACGGGTGGTCTTGCCACTCTCTTTCAGCAGGTTGCCGAAGAAGAGCATACCAAGCAGTGGGAGGCCAGAGGGCACGAGGAACGTGGTGAGCAGAAGTCCGATGATGGGGAAGAGGATGCGCTCGGTCTGACTCACGTGGCGGGCGGGCTTCATGTGGATCACGCGCTCTTTCTTCGTGGTGAGCAGGCGCATCAACGGGGGCTGGATCACCGGCACCAACGCCATGTACGAATAGGCGCACACGGCAATGGCACCCATCAGGTTCGGACAGAGCTTCGACGACAGGAAGATGGCGGTAGGACCGTCGGCACCACCGATGATGGCAATACCGGCAGCCTGGTTGGGCTCAAAGCCAAGGGCCAAAGCCACCATGTAGGCACCGAAGATACCAAACTGTGCCGCAGCACCGATGAGCACCAACTTCGGGTTGCTGATGAGTGCCGAGAAGTCGGTCAATGCCCCGATGCCAAGGAATACCAACGGAGGATACCAGCCTTGACGCACACCTTGGTAGAAGATATTCAAGACGGAGTTGTCTTCGTAAAGACCGATCTCTAGACCGGCGTCGGCACGGAAGGGGATATTGCCCAAGATGATACCCAGACCGATGGGGACCAGGAGCAGAGGCTCGAAGTCTTTGCGGATAGCCAGCCAGATGAAGATGCCGCCCACCACAATCATGATGAGGTTGGGCAGCGTGGCATTGGCAAAACCCGTATACGACAGGAAGTCGAAAAATTTTGATGTGATAAAATCCAAGAATCCCATAGCGCTATCCGATTGTTATCAGGGTGGCACCCTCCATCACGGTGTCGCCACGGGTTACTAATACAGAGGTCACCTTGCCATCGTGGTCGGCCTCGATGTTGTTCTGCATCTTCATGGCCTCGAGCACCACCACGGTATCGCCGTTCTTCACGGTGTCGCCCACACTCACCTTCACCTCGGTGATGGTACCGGGTAGCGGGGCAATGATCTTCGTGCCGGGACCTGCAGCCATCTGGGGCTTGGCGGCAGACTCCTCCTTGGCGGCGGGAGCGGCGGCAGGGGCGGGAGCGGCGACTGGGGTCACCTTCTTCGGATGGGGATGCTTGGTCACGGCATGGGCCATCTCAACCTCGATGGGCTTGCCATTGACAATCACTTTGGCAACGTTGCCTTCAATGTCTTCTATCTCTACGGTGTAGTCGATACCATCGACTTTATATTGATACTTGTTCATTTTCTCCTATGCTTGGTTATTAGATTCTTGTCCATTTCGTGAATTTGGGAATGAGGGTAATCACGCCACTCTCGGTGTCGTGGGTGTCGTCGAGATACTCCTTCAGGGCCATGGCAACGACGGCCATCAGCACCTCGGGATCTTCGTCACGCCGCTTCGTCACCACGCCGGGGAACGCGCGCTCGTCTTCTTCCTCCATACTGATTTTGCTCAGAATGCGCTCCCTGTGAGCACGTTTGGCGCTCTGGCGCTTCCGTTCCTGCCTGCTGCGCATTAACTTGCCAAAAAGGGAGAAGAAAACCCACAACAGGGCAAGACAGGTGAACACGATGCCCATCGAGAGCAATGTGATACCGAAACCATGTGGGTCGTCGCGCTTGATCTGCGACACCTTGCTTTCAGTCACGTTGATGTAGTTCTCGATTCCCGGGGTCACGGCATCCACGGCCTTCACCTCCCATATGTCAGAGCCGTCTTTCTGGCGGGCATACGAGGTGTTGGCATTCAAGGTCGTGGGGATGGTGACAGAGTCTACCAGGTCCACGCCATTGCCTTCAAAAAGACCAATCCATACCTTGCCCTCGCTGGGAATGACCGAAGTGAGGTGGGTGGAACCTTTGGCGGGATGGCTGTTCAGGTACAAGAGCAAATGTTGACGGCCCGACAGGTTGGTGCGGACCTCATTGTTGGGAATGATGCTCATCTTCGACACGCGCTCCGGAACGGTCAGAGACTTGTTGAGCACAGCCGTATCGGTGGTGATGTACATCCCACGTACATTGAATGTGGAGAACGACGTGTTGGCCAACTCTATCCAGGCCAAGTGCTCGCCATACTCATCCACAATGCTCGAGGTATTGTTCGTCATCACCTCGTTGATCTTGATGTTCTTGGCTCCCTGACCGAACACCACGAGGCTACACAACGCCAATACGGCAGTTAGTGAATACTTCTTTTTCATCGAAATGTATTATATTTGATAGATTGTTGATGTCTTGCTAGCCACAGAAGAAGAGCACCAGGATCTGCGCGGTGAGAATGCGCAGGAACATGCTCAGTGGGTAGACAGTGGAATAGCCTACGCCAGGTGCCTCACGACTGCAAATCTGGTTGGCATAGGCCAAGGCAGGTGGGTCGGTGTAGGCACCGGCCAGCATACCGATAATCGTGAAGTAGTTGAACTTGTAGACCAACTTGGCTATCGTGCCGATAATCAGGATGGGCAGCACGGTGATCAGCACACCTGTGTAGACGTATTTCAGACCATCGCCCGACACCACGGTGTCCCAGAATCCGGCACCGGCCTTGATGCCCACACTGGCTAGGAACAGCACCAAGCCTATCTCGCGCAGCATCATGTTGGCACTGGTGGTGGTGTAGGTCACCAACTTCACACGGTATCCGAATCGGCCGATGAGGATGGCGATGATGAGCGGACCACCGGCCAGACCCAGTTTCATGGGCACTGGCATGCCGGGGATGGCAATGGGCAGGCTGCCGAAGATGATGCCAAGCATCACGCCAATGAAGATGGTGGCGATGTTGGGCGCGTTCAGGCGCTTCACCGAATTGCCCATCATCTCGGCCACGCGGTTCACGTTGTCCTCCGGACCCACCACCATAATGCGGTCGCCCACATGGAAGTGGTGGTTGCGGCCGGCAAAGAGGTCGAGGCCGTGACGTGTGATACGCGTTACGTTCACGCCATACACGCTCGAGAAGTGCATCTTGCCCAAGGTCTTGCCGTTCATGCGTGGACTGGTCACCACGATGCGGCGCGACACCATCGGCTGTTGTTGCTCGTTCTCCTCTTTCCACTCACTCTCCAGTTCCGGACCTATGAAAGCCTTGATGGGCTCGGCGTCGGCCTCGGCACACACGATAAGCAACTCGTCGTTGATCTCGAAAATCGTGTTACGGTTGGGAATGCCCACCTGACCATTGTGCAGGATGCGCGAGCATACGAAGTCGCGGTTCAGAAACTCGCTGATCTGCATCAGCGTACGCCCTGCAAGGTAGGAGTTGGCCACACGCAAGTGCATCTTGTAGGGCTTGGCATGGGGATTCTCGGCCTCCAGGGCTTCCAATTTGGATTCCTCGTCTTCCAAGCGGCAATGGGTGATGTAGCGGACAGCGACAGAGGCCAGGATGATGCCGGTGACACCAAGCGGGTAGGCGCAGGCATAACCCGAGGCAATCTGCGGGGCTCCCTCGGCGAATACGGTACTCAGGGCCTCGGTGGCGGCACCCAGACCAGGGGTGTTGGTCACGGCTCCATAGAGCGTACCAATCATCATCGGCAGGTTCGACGGGTTGGAGGTGTCGAAAAACAGGTAGTAGCAGCCAAACATCACCAGGATGTTGAGCAGGATGACTCCGGTGGACAGTCCGTTGAGGGTGATGCCGTCTTTCTTGAAACTCTCAAAGAAGCCGGGACCCACCTGCAGACCAATCATGAACACGAAGAGTATCAGACCAAAATCCTGCAGAAAATTCAATATTTCGATTGGCGCGGTGAAATGGATGTGACCAGCCAGGATGCCGGCGAAAAGAACGAATGTGACACCCAGGGAGATGCCAAAAAACTTAATCTTGCCCAGATACACACCCAGCGCTATCACGCAGGCATAGAGCAGCACCGTGTGGGCGATAGAGTCAGTTTCGGTAAAAAGATGAATTAGCCAATCCATTTCAATAAAAGCAATTTTCGTTCAAGGTGCAAAATTACTCATTTTATTGCGCAAAAAATAATTTTTGTGCAATAAAATCTAGGCTATAGAACAAGATTTTGAATTTTTCACGTTTAAATATTAAATTATCCGAATTTCTTTCCATATGTCGCAAAAAACCATTATCTTTGCACGATGATTTAAGGCCCTTTTCTTAAACCTTAATTACTTTTCAACTTATATAATAAACATTTCGCTATGTCAAACAACAAGGAAAAACTCTTTAGCGAGTTTCAGGCTCCCACCACGCAAGAATGGCTTGACAAAATCCAAGTGGATCTCAAGGGCGCCGATTTCAACAAGAGGCTTGTCTGGAGAACCAATGAAGGTTTCAACGTGCAGCCCTTCTATCGTAGGGAAGATGTACTGAAACTAAAGACACCGGAGTCATTGCCCGGTGAATTCCCCTTCGTCCGTGGCAACAAGAAAGATGACAACACTTGGTATGTCCGACAGAACATTCTGGTAGAAGATGCCGTTGAAGCCAACGCAAAAGCATTGGACATACTCAACAAGGGCATCGATTCTTTAGGTTTCTGCATTCCGGGAAACAAGGTGAGTGCAGAACTGGTCTCTACATTATTAAATAATATAGAGTGCGAGTATATTGAAGTCAACTTCAGTACCTGCCAGAAACACTCGCTTGAATTGGTTGAGATTCTCAAAGCCTATTTCGAGAAGAAAGGTTACGACAAAGAAAAACTTGTCGGCAGCATTGACTTTGATCCCATCGAAAAACTTGTCATGAAAGGCAAGGATGTGTTGGACATACTTGAAGACGCTACGAAAATTGTAGAGGCGCTCAAAGACTATCCTTATTTCCGTTGCATTACCGTCAATTCTGAGGCACTGAACAATTCAGGCGCTTATATCGTTCAGGAATTGGGTTATGCCTTGGCTTGGGGCAATGAGTATCTGCAAATTCTTACGGAGGCAGGTATGGATGTCGATTTGGCAGCCAAGAAAATCAAGTTCAACATGGGCGTCAGCGAGAACTATTTTATGGAACTTGCCAAATTCCGTGCCGCTCGTATGCTTTGGGCACAAATTGTGAAGCAGTATGAACCCAAATGCGATTGCGCTTGCAAGATGGTTGTCAACGCAACGACATCCAAATACAATCAGACTGTTTTCGACAGTTATGTCAATCTCCTTCGGTCACAGACTGAGGCAATGAGTGCAGCATTGGCAGGCATCCACTCCATGGTGGTAACACCTTTCGATGCATCGTATGAGAAACCCAACGATTTCTCGGAGCGCATTGCCCGCAATCAGCAGTTGCTATTGAAAGAAGAGTCGCATTTCGGCCAAGTTGTCGATCCAGGAGCAGGTTCCTACTATATTGAGCACCTTACAGACAGCCTTGCTGTTGAGGCATGGAAATTATTCCTTCAAGTGGAAGAAGATGGTGGTTTCCTTGAGTCCGCAAAGAATGGAAAAGTGCAGGACGTTATCAATGAGACCAACAAAAAGCGTCATGCCGATGCCGCCAAGCGTAAGGAATTCATTCTCGGCACTAACCAGTTCCCCAATTTCACCGAAAAGTCAGAAGGAAAGAAGGGCCTGGATGGATGCAAGAAATGCTGTTCTGGCGAAGAGGCTCCTTTCAAGGCAGTAGAGTCCACCCGCCTTTCTGCAGATTTTGAAGAATTGCGTATCCATACCGAGAACACTCGCGTGCCCGTGGCATTTATGTTGACCATTGGTAATTTGGCCATGCGTCAGGCCCGCGCACAATTCTCCTGCAACTTCCTGGCTTGCGCTGGTTACAAGGTAATCGACAATTTGGGCTTCAAGTCTGTAGAAGAGGGCGTTGACGCCGCTCTTGCCGCAGGTGCCGACATCGTTGTGATTTGTTCAAGTGACGACGAGTATGCAGAATATGCCATTCCGGCGTTCAATTATCTGAATGGTCGCGCTATGTTTGTTGTTGCAGGTGCACCAGCATGTATGGACGACCTCAAGGCTGCCGGAATTGAGAATTTCGTGCATGTACGTTGTAATGTGCTGGAAACACTTAAGGAATACAATGCCAAGTTGGGAATCTAAAAAAATTGACAGTCATGAGAAAAAGTTTTAAAGACATAGATATTTATGCTGGCATTCAGCCGCAAAATGGTGCTGAGTGGCAAGCAGCCAACGGCATTGAATACAACTGGAAGACACCCGAGCATATCGAGGTGAAGCCAGTTTATACCAAGGAAGACCTGGAGGGCATGGAGCATCTTGACTTCACCGCTGGCATTCCTCCTTTTCTGCGTGGCCCTTATTCCATGATGTATCCTTTCCGCCCTTGGACCATCCGTCAGTATGCAGGTTTCTCTACAGCCGAGGAGTCTAACGCTTTCTATCGTCGCAACTTGGCCTCCGGACAAAAGGGTTTGTCTGTGGCTTTCGACCTTCCTACACACCGTGGATATGATCCCGATAACGCACGCGTCGTAGGTGATGTCGGTAAGGCTGGCGTGTCGATTTGCAACGAAGAGAACATGAAGGTGCTTTTCTCTGGTATTCCTCTTAATAAGATGTCTGTTTCGATGACAATGAATGGTGCCGTGCTGCCCATTCTCGCATTCTACATCGTGGCAGGTCTTGAGCAGGGTGCCCAACTTGAAGAGATGGCTGGCACCATTCAAAACGACATCCTCAAGGAGTTCATGGTGCGCAACACTTACATCTATCCACCAGCATTCTCTATGAAGATTATCGCCGATATCTTCGAGTTTACTTCACAGAAGATGCCGAAGTTCAACTCCATTTCCATCTCCGGCTATCACATGCAGGAGGCTGGAGCCACGGCAGACATTGAGTTGGCTTATACTTTGGCCGACGGCATGGATTATATCCGAACAGGTGTCAATGCTGGAATTGACGTGGATGCTTTCGCACCTCGTCTGTCGTTCTTCTGGGCCATCGGAATGAACCATTTCATGGAAATTGCCAAGATGCGTGCAGGTCGTCTGCTTTGGGCAAAGATTGTCAAGAGTTTTGGCGCAAAGAACCCGAAATCGCTTGCTCTTCGTACACACTCGCAGACATCTGGATGGTCGCTGACCGAGCAAGACCCATTTAACAATGTTGGACGTACCTGCATCGAGGCCATGGCTGCCGTGCTGGGCCATACGCAGTCGCTCCACACCAACGCTCTCGACGAAGCCATCGCTCTGCCGACAGATTTCTCTGCTCGTATTGCTCGCAACACACAGATTTACATTCAGAACGAGACCAAGGTCTGCAAGCAGATCGACCCATGGGCAGGTTCTTATTACGTGGAGTCGCTCACCAACGAACTGGTGCATAAAGCATGGGAGCACATTCAGGAAATCGAAAAACTCGGCGGTATGGCTAAAGCCATTGAGACTGGCATTCCCAAAATGCGTATTGAGGAAGCCGCTGCCCGTACACAGGCTCGTATCGACTCAGGCGTTCAGACCATTGTGGGTACCAATAAATACCGTCTCGACCATGAGGATCCCATCGACATTCTGGAAGTCGACAACACTGCGGTACGCAAACAGCAAGAAGAATCCCTGGCAGCCGTTCGCTCAACTCGTGACGAAGCCGCTTGCCAAGAGGCACTGAAGGCCATT
The DNA here is from genome assembly GCA_946415525.1 of uncultured Prevotellaceae bacterium. GTDB lineage: Bacteria > Bacteroidota > Bacteroidia > Bacteroidales > Bacteroidaceae > Prevotella. Next base: position 13,635 of record CAMKSZ010000004.1, read on the forward strand.
ACGGCTTGTGTCCGCGACTTCAAGGAAGGCCGCAAGAGCAAGGACAATCTGCTCGACTTGGCGGTGAAAGCCGCTCAGTTGCGCTGTACCCTCGGTGAAATCAGTGATGCCTGCGAGGAAATCGTGGGTCGTTATAAGGCAATCATTAGAACAATTTCAGGCGTGTATTCATCAGAGAGCAAAAACGACTCCGACTTTGAGAAAGCATGTGAGTTGACTGAAGAGTTTGCAAAGAAGGAAGGCAGGCGTCCTCGTATCTTCGTAGCCAAAATGGGTCAGGATGGCCATGACCGTGGTGCCAAAGTTGTGGCAACAGGCTATGCCGACTGCGGCTTCGACGTTGACATGGGTCCGTTGTTCCAGACACCGGCAGAAGCCGCTCGTGAGGCTGTAGAGAACGACGTTCACATTGTTGGCGCATCGTCGCTTGCAGCAGGCCACAAGACATTGATTCCCCAGTTGATTGAGGAGTTGAAAAAACTTGGCCGCGAGGACATTATGGTCATTGCTGGTGGCGTAATTCCCGCACAAGATTACGATTTCTTGTACAAGGCGGGCGTAGCAGCCATCTTTGGACCTGGTACTTCTGTTGCCAAGGCCGCAGTGGAGATGATGAACATCTTACTTGACAAATAAATAGTGTCAATAAGAATAGCAAATTCGGGCGGGTATTTTGAAACCCGCCCGAATTTGTGTTATATACCAAATGTAAACTATAGTGATTGGTCCTGGGAGATATAGCGTTATTCTATACTCTCTATTTTTACTCCCTTGAGTTCAGACATTATACTCATGACATGTGACTCATATTTGCTTCGCTTGACATTTACTTCGACAGATACTTGATACATGGCTTCGGGATTGTCATGATTCTCACGCATGTTGTAGGAGTCTATTGTCATCCCATCCTGGCGCATCTTGTTGAGGACGGCCTTGACATCTTCGATGCTTGGAGAAGAGAAAGTGATATTTATATTGCGAGTTCCAAATTTTTGCAGGATGAAGTTTAGTGCTTCCAAACAAATGAGCACCATGATGGTGCTGGCCATGGCAAGCATATACAGGCCAGAGCCACAAGTCATGCCGATGGCAGCAGTCACCCATAAGCCTGCAGCCGTGGTAAGACCCTTGACGACATGCCGTTGGAATATGATTGTGCCGGCTCCAATAAAACCTATGCCACTCACTACTTGGGCAGCCACGCGCGAAGGGTCAACCCTGACCGACAAACCCGACGCTTGGGTTTGCAAGAGCAATTCTTCAAAACCATATTGTGAGACAATCATGAACAGGGCGCTGCCAAGTGCCACGAGAAAGTGAGTGCGGAAACCTGCTTCTTTGGCACGATAGCCACGCTCCAAACCGATGGCGCCACCCATGACAGCAGCAGCAAACAAACGAAGGATAAATTCTGAAGTCATAGTATCATTTATTAATTTGGTGCAAAATTGCGGCAGACAAAATGATTGTCTGCCGCAATAGCAAATATTATTCAAAAATAAGTTGTTCGTCTTCGGGGTTCTTGCGAATATGAATAGTTGCTCCAAAGGGCACCTCACCACTCAGAATCCGCTCGCAAAGACCATCCTCAATATAGTTTTGTATGGCCCGCTTTAATGGTCGGGCACCGAATTGAACATCGTAACCCTTGGTGGCGACAAACTCTTTTGCATCATCGCTGATATCAAGTTGGAAGCCCAATGCTTCAACGCGCTTGAATAGGCCTCTGAGTTCGATTTCGACAATCTGCTTGATGGCATTCAAATCGAGTTGGTCGAAAGTGATGATCTCGTCAAGACGGTTGAGAAACTCTGGAGCAAACTGTCGGCTCAGGCTTTTTTGAATGATGGAGCGGGCGTGTTCCTTATCGCTTTCATTCAAACTCAACCCCAAGGCTCCACCAGCGTTGAAACCAACACCACGTCCAAATTCCTTTAGTTGGCGTGTACCGGCATTGGAAGTCATGATAATCACCGTATTACGGAAGTCCACCAGCCTACCGTTGCCATCTGTCAAGCGACCCTCATCGAGCACCTGTAGCAGCAAGTTAAACACATTGCCGTGGGCTTTTTCTATCTCATCGAGCAAGACGATAGAGTAGGGGTGACGACGGACTTTTTCGGTTAACTGGCCACCTTCCTCGTAACCAACATATCCCGGAGGAGCACCCACCAGCCGAGAGACATTGAAACTCTCCGTGAATTCACTCATGTCGATACGGATAAGGTCGTCTGCACTACCAAACATGTATTCAGCCAACTTCTTGGCCAAGTAAGTCTTACCTACACCTGTGGGGCCCAAGAACATGAATACGCCAATAGGGTGGTTGGGATCTTTCAGCCCCACTCGATTGCGCTGGATGGCCTTCACCATCTTCTCGATGGCTGCATCCTGTGCAATCACCGCTTTCTTTAGTTCGTCGCCCATGGCACGAAGCCTTACACCTTCCGCTTCTGCCATACGTTGCACGGGAACACCAGTCATCATTGAAACGACATCGGCTACTTCTTTTTCCGTGACGGTCTCTCGCTGGTCAATGTTGTTGTTCGACCAATCTTTGTTCAGGCGGTCCAACTCCTCTTCAGCAATGGTTTGCTGATCTCTATAACTTGCTGCCAACTCGAAATTCTGGTTGAGGACCGCATTCTTTTTCTTCTTCTTAATTTCCTCAATTTCTTTTTCCTTCTCGGCAATTTCGGGAGGAACATGGGCATTTTGCAAGTGAACACGCGCTCCAACCTCATCCATGGCATCAATAGCCTTGTCGGGGAACGATCTGTCGGTAACGTAACGTTCGGTCAAGCGGACACAATTGGTAAGTGCATCCTCTGTATAGTTTACATGATGATGCTGCTCGTATCTATCCTTGATGTTTTGGAGTATCTGCAAAGTCTCTTCTGCCGTGGTGGGTTCCACCATGACTTTCTGGAAACGTCGCTCCAAAGCGCCATCCTTTTCTATGCTGTTGCGATATTCATCCAGCGTAGTGGCACCAATGCACTGAATTGTTCCTCGTGCCAATGCGGGCTTAAGGATATTGGCGGCATCCATCGACCCCGGTGTGGAACCAGCACCTATGATAGTATGCACTTCATCTATGAACACGATGATGTCGGGATTGTCTTCCAATTCCTTGATAAGTGCCTTAATGCGCTCTTCGAATTGTCCACGGTACTTCGTACCTGCAACAACAGAGGTTAAGTCAAGGTTGACCAAACGTTTGTTGAAGAGAATAGGCGAGGTGCGATGCTTGACAATCAATTGGGCAAGACCTTCTACGATAGCACTTTTACCGACACCCGGCTCACCAATCAAAATCGGGTTGTTCTTCTTGCGACGGCACAAAATCTCCATCACCCGCTGCATTTCCTGCTCTCTTCCAACAACAGGGTCAAGTTTGCTTTCAGAAGCAGCCAGCGTGAGGTCTGTGGAGAAATTGTCGAGTACAGGGGTTTTGCTCATAGGCTTACGCGCTTGGGCGGCCATACCCTTTCGACTGCGGCTGGCATTGTCGTTCATGCCTAAAGGGTCGTCTTCTTCATCTTCCGCATCATCGGGCAACCCCAATCCATCGGTTGTTTTACTTGCTTTCTGTTGAAAATACTTTAATACGTCTTCGTAATTCATTGAATGACTTTCCAATACGGTTTTAGCACCATTGTCCACCTTGTCGTGCAAAATGGCAAGGAGTAGGTGCTGGACATCTATGGTTTCGGTGCGTTGAAGTTTTGCCTCAAGCACAGCAAGTTTCATGATGTTGTTGGCACGGTCGTCAAGAATAAGGTCACGAGGGTTAATGGGCGCAATGCCATTCTTGCTACTCACCTTATTCTCCAAATCTCTTTTCACAGCCGGCATGTCAACATTGAAACTGGCAAACAAATGCGATATCGCGCTGGAGTTATCTCTGAGGATTCCCATCAACAGATGTTCGGGGCACACGTTCTGGCTGGCCAGTCGCATCGCCTCCTCGCGGCTATATGACAAGATCTCGGAAACCCTGGGGGAAAACTGGCTATTATTCATCTTTTTACACTTCTTTTAATCAATTATCAACCAATCAAATCAAAAACTGTGCCAAACCAGCAGGTCAGCCCCAAAATTTTTGGTATTCATCTTCAAAATTGGGTGTCATCATATCTTTTCCCATACAATCCACAATCTCTTCTTTCTTGAAAAACTTACCACCATCCAATTCTTCCTTATTGGGATATACGGTACCATCATATACAGCCTTAAATACATATACCAATTCCCGCTCGCGTTTTCCCTCAAAAATGTATTTTCCCAAGAACTGGCTTTCGAAGTCAACAATACCTAATTCTTCGCGAACTTCACGGCGTAATGCTGTTTCAACATCCTCTCCAAAATCAATGTGACCTCCAGTGGCAGTATCCCATTTCCCTGGCTGTATGTCTTTCCATTGAGGCCGCTTCTGCAAGTACAATTCACCGGCACTATTAAATAGGTGCAAGTGGACCACGGGATGTAAGATGCGGGAGCCATCATGGGCATGCCCTCTATCGATGCTTCCAATCACCAAACCATTTTCATCGACTACCGGGAAGAGTTCTTTTTTGTTATCCATTATATATGATTCTTTAGAGAGGTACAACGGCAGTGAAACAATTTTCACATAATTCCTTAGGTAGGGTAGGGCATTCCTTGAATATTCCATACACAGTACTTCCGCTACCGCTCATTTGGGCAAAAAGCGCTCCTTGCCGATACAAAGCGGCCTTGATTTCACCTATTCGGGGATAAAGGCGGAATATGGGTTCTTCAAAATCGTTGAACAGTTCATCACGCCATGTCTCGATGGGTTGCCTGACGATGTCACGACAACATTTGGCAGGCTTTTTCGGGACTATTTGACTGAAAGCATCACGAGTAGATACAGCGATAGGAGGCTTCACCAATGCAAGATAGTAGCCTATAAGGTTGCCATATTTACCGTCGGCTGGTTCCAGAATTTCACCTATTCCTTGAGCATAAGCCGGTTCTGAAGTAATGAAAAATGCACAGTCGGCTCCAAGAAGGGCGGCATAACGCTCCATTTCGGCTATTCCCATATTAAGGTGAAATTTCTCGTCAAGCAACCTTATCATATAGGCCGCATCACTTGAGCCGCCTCCAAGGCCAGCCTGAGTGGGGATTTGCTTACAAAGATGGACATGAACGCGCGGAAGGCTGAAATCTTGGGCCAAAAGACGGTATGCCTTGACAACCAAGTTTTCATCTTCTTTGCCGGCTATTTCAAGGCCAGACAACTTGATGTCGCAAGGGACGGTGCTTGGAAAGTCATGATCCATTTTATGCACTTCCAAAGCATCGTAGAGTGGAACCGGATAAAAGACGGTTTCGAGCAGATGATATCCATCGGAACGCCTGGATACAATATTCAGTCCCAAATTAATCTTAGCGCATGGAAAAACTGTCATAACTGTGTCTATCTAAAAAATAACATGTTCGTCGCATTTTATGCTTCTTGCGCAAAGTTAAGCAAAATAATGAAAACATATCATTTTCAAGGCAAAGATTTAGCATTTATTATTGTATTTCACTATACATTCTCTCTATGCTCAAACGCTTTCATTCAGACAAGGCCATAGGGAAACCTTTGTGAACCCAAATGATAAATTCGAAGCCACAGGATAGAACAACAGAAACTTTAGAACGTTTTTTATATTTTAAGGTCAGTTGTCATAATGCAGAATAGTCTTTGGAATACCTGAGCATTTGCTCCTCATAGGTTTCCGAATAATCTACTTTAATATCGATAATCTCACCTGTTGTTGAATAAACTGGTTCAAGTTTAGGATTGAGGAAACCTTTGTAGGGAGCGAGATTCAGTTTCTCGTATCGCTGAAGAATTTCCTTATGTAGTACGGGATCCAGTGTCACAGCGTAATCCTCCACCAACTTTCTGGCAGCCTCGTAGTCACCTTCGCTTTTGATACGCTGTATTTCTGCCAATAGTTGCCCGAATAAGTCTCTCAAACCAGTGTAATCATTTATTTTCAAGTAAGTCTTGCCTTCATTCACGACCAACTCTATGCTTCCTTTGGCATGATCATAGACCCATCTGGCAATCAATGCCCTATTGCGCATGTGCGCCTCTTCGATCACGTTACCTTCACGAATTCGGGTCATCTGTGTCAACAGACCATTCATAAGATAGGAGTAGTATTGTGCCTTGTATGCTTCACTATCTGGCAAAATTCCTAATTCCAAGAGTATGGGGTCGGCCATATAATAAAGTCCAAAAAGATCTGCCCTTGCTTCTTCTATGGTGTTTCCGTATGATTTCAACCCATCAGGGTCGGTGCCAGGCAACAACTGGCCACTGCCATGGCCGAGACATTCATGCAAATCAGTATGGAGGTCATCACAGACATCGCCATATTTTTCAATAAGTTCCAAAGTAGTTTGATCATACACAAACTCCTCTTTGAATCCATTGCCATGAGCAGCACGCTTGTACGCGTCGGTAATATTTGAAATAGTGATGCTTTTGCTGCCATATTCGGCTCGTATCCAGTCAGCGTTGGGCAAATTGATTCCAATGGCAGTAGATGGATATTCCTCCCCACCCAACATAGCGGCGCAAATTGCACTGGCTGTCACCCCCTTCACCTTTTGCTTTCGGAACCTTGGGTCCACAGGCGAGTGGTCTTCAAACCATTGCGCATTGTCGCTGATAATCTGACACCTACGAGAAGCCACGTGATCCTTGTATTCCACCAACCCCTCCCATGTGGCCTTTAGGCCCAATGGGTCGTCATAGACTTCTATAAATCCATTGATGAAATCGACATCACCCTCATGGCAACCGACCCATTTGATGCAGTATTTATCGAAATCCCTCAAATCGCCACTTCGATAATAATCGATGAGGAGAGAGATGTAATTACGCTGCTGGTTGTTTTCCGCAACTTCTCGTGCTTTTCCAAGCCAATAAACAATTTTTTCTAATGCGGCACCATACATGCCATTAATTTTCCAAACTTGTTCTTCCAAACGATTGTCTATCTTGACAAGCCTACTATTCAGTCCCCAAGAGAGAGGATGTTCTTCGTTCCCCTTTTTTTTGTTGGCATAATAACGTTCCACCTCAACTTGGGACACATTATTATAAAAATTGCATGCTGAAGTTTTAACCAAATCTACCCCATCTTCCTTGTTGGTCTTCTTGGGAAATAGACGAGCCTCAAATAATACTTCCAAAACATCATCGAGATGATTCTTTACAGAATCCCATTTTGTATATTTCGGAAAATAATTGTCAATTTGGGAAATAATATTTAAAAAAAATTCCTTTGAAAAGCCAGGTTCAAACTTTTCACCGCCATAATGGTGGTGTATGCCGTTTGAAAACCAAACCCGCTTCAAATAGGTTTGGAGCGCTATGTAATCCTGATTATCGACTTGTCCGTTTTCTTTCAAGTACAAATAGACAATCTCCAGAAGATTTCTAATCTGGAGATTGTAAATGCACATTTGGTCAAAAGTGATGTCACGTCCCCACAATGTTGCTTCGGAGAGATAGTAAACATAAAGTTTTTGACGCAAAGTCAAATCCTCAAAACCATTTAAGCGATACCTAAGTATCTGAATGTCAGCGAATCTCTCCCCGACGTAACAGAAATTTTCCGTCATTTCATTGTTGTGGTTGGGTGGCTTTCCTTGATTTTCTTTGTTCTTTCTTCCCTTCTTTCAGTGAGGGGTGCTGAGCAAAATGCCTAATTTTGTATTCACGCGGTGTAAGACCATTGATTTTATAGAAAGAAGCGTAAAACGACTGCCTATTGGAGAAACCCACAACACTGCTGATTTCCTCCATGTTCATGTCCTGATATCTTTTATCCACCAGCATCGTCATGGCTTCTTCTATTCTATACTTGTTGACAAACGACGTATAGTTCATGTGAAAACGCACGTTGACAACAGCCGAGATGTACCGGGTATTAGTCCCTAAGTCTTCTGCCAGTTTCTTGGCTGAATAATCCTTGTCCTTATACTTCTTCTGAATCAAGATAAAGTCCAAAATTTTCTCCTTCAACTCATCCATTAGACGCGGACTCACAAGGCTCCTATAGGCAGCCTCCTTCTCTTTTTTTTCTGTAATGTTGTATTTTGCCATATCTATTCAAATAAAAGTGAAATCTATTACTACATTTGCAAATATACTATTTTTTATTTATTTCCACAATATTATTTATCATTTTTTTTTAATGTTTTCAAAAAAAGGAAGAAAATTGCGAAGAATAGGATATATTTATTATACACAAATATAGATAATAATGGGATTTTTAGCCGGTCGAGATATAAGATACTTATGTACTCATATTTAGCGAAAAGATACTCGTAAAGAATCTTCGACACAATTCCACAGTTAAGTTAATAAAGGTATGCCGTGACGTCGTGAAATAATGTATTTGGGATGCATATTGATGTCAAAATGTGAGAAAAAAGGCATTTTTATTTAATAATATGTCTTAAAGTGTAGGAAAAACCTTACCTTTGCACTTATTTTAGAGAAAAATAGAGAAAATGAGACCATCAGCCATTTTGCTTCTGCATTGCCCCGACCAAAAGGGCATCATCTCAGAGGTGACAAAATTCATCACCGACAACAAGGGCAATATTGTCTATCTTGACCAGTATGTGGACAGGCAGGACGGAATGTTTTTCATGCGAATCGAATGGGAACTCGACAATTTTCTTATCCCCCGTGAGAAAATCGAGGAATATATCTCTACGCTCTACGCCCAGAGATACCAAATGACTTTCAATCTCTATTTCAACGACCGACGCCCTCGCATGGCCATTTTTGTAAGTAAAATGAGCCATTGCCTCTATGACCTGCTCGCACGTTACAAAGCCGGCGAATGGGAGGTTGAAATACCATGTATCATCAGCAATCACGAAGATTTGCGCTATGTGGCAGAACAATTTGACATTCCCTATTACGTTTGGTCAGTCAAAAAAGACCATTCCAACAAGGCAGAAGTAGAAGAAGCCGAGATGAAACTACTCAAGGAGAAGAATGTCACCTTCATTGTTTTGGCGCGATATATGCAAATCATCACCGAGCGGATGATCAATGCGTACCCACACCACATTATTAATATACACCATTCATTCCTACCTGCTTTCGTGGGTGCCAAACCCTATCATCAGGCATGGGAGCGAGGCGTGAAAATTATTGGCGCCACCAGCCATTATGTAACTACCGACTTGGATGCTGGTCCAATAATCGAGCAAGACGTTGTACGAATCACTCATAAGGACGACCCCAACAGTCTGGTGCTAAAAGGCCGAGATTTAGAGAAAATTGTCCTCTCACGTGCCGTCACCAAGCATATCCAGCGAAAGATATTGACCTACCACAACAAGACCATCATATTCAGTTGATTCCCATTATGGATGTAGCAATAGTTAAATACAATGCAGGAAATATCTATTCTGTGGTAAACGCTATCCGCAGATTAGGCATAGAACCATGCCTGACCGACGACCCTGAAAAGTTGAAAAGCGCCGATTGCGTGCTATTCCCAGGACAAGGTGAGGCAAGCGGAGCCATGAAATACCTGCATGAGCATCAACTTGACCAAGTGATTCGCGAACTAAGGCAACCCGTGCTCGGCATCTGCATCGGACAGCAACTTATGTGCAGGCATTCTGAAGAAGGCGACACCGATTGTTTGGGAATTTTCGATACTGACGTATGCCTTTTTCGTCCAGACAGTAGAGAAGACAAAATCCCAGCCATGGGATGGAATGAAATCACTCATTTGAAATCACCTCTATTTAATGGTGTCGACGAAGGTTCTTTTGTTTACTTTGTCCATAGTTATTTCGTTCCTGTTTGTCCATATACAATAGCAGTGGCAGACTTTGTCCATCCCTATAGTGCCGCTATCAGAAAGGACAACTTTTTCGCCACTCAATTTCATCCCGAAAAAAGTGGACTTGTGGGCGAGCGCATTATTCGCAATTTCTTGAACTTTGCATTTGAAGGAGCCAATCATAAATCCAAGCACCAATGATAGAACTGATACCAGCCATAGACATCATTGCAGGTGAATGTGTAAGACTCACCAAGGGCGATTACGCAAAGAAAACCACCTATCACACCAACCCAGTGGAGGTGGCTGTCGAATTCGAACGATTAGGGTTCAAGCGACTCCATGTCGTCGACCTCGATGGTGCCAAGTCGAAACATATCGTCAATACCGAGGTGCTTAAATCCATCACTCATTCTACCAATCTTATTGTTGATTTTGGTGGTGGGATAAAGACCGATGCCGACATTGAGAAGGCTTTTGAATGTGGGGCGTCCATGGTAACAATCGGTTCCGTGGCAGTGACTTCCCCTCATTTATTCGCCGGATGGTTGGAAAAGTATGGTGCCGACAAGATGATATTGGGAGCGGATGTGAGAAACGGCATGGTGAGCATTAACGGATGGAAGGAAGACACCCAAGAGGCACTCTTGCCTTTCCTCAAATTTTATGTGGAAAAGGGAGTAAAGCACGTCTTATGTACTGACATTTCTCGAGACGGCACGCTCACAGGCCCCTCCACCTCCCTTTATACAGCCGTGATGAAGGCATACCCTTCCTTGCATTTGATTGCCAGCGGAGGCGTATCATCCAACGCAGACATTGAAGAACTCGACCGTAACGGCATTCCTGCCGTGGTGTTTGGGAAAGCCTTTTATGAGGGAAGAATCGATATCAACAAATTGACATAGACATGGGGCTTGCAAAAAGAATCATACCGTGCCTCGACGTGAAAGACGGCACAACAGTAAAAGGAACCAATTTCGTCAACCTCCGTCAGGCTGGCGACCCCGTTGAACTGGGCAAGGCGTATAGCAATGCCGGTGCCGACGAGTTGGTATTCCTCGACATCACGGCGAGCCATGAGCGGCGGAAGACCTTTACCGATATGGTGACCCGTGTAGCAGCCGAGGTGAACATTCCTTTTACTGTTGGCGGAGGTGTCAACGAATTGTCTGACGTGGAGCGCCTGTTATATGCAGGAGCCGACAAAGTCAGCGTCAACAGCGCCGCATTGAAGCGTCCCACCCTTATCAACGAGATTGCCAACCGGTTTGGCTCCCAGGTATGCGTGTGCGCCATAGATGCACGGTTTCATGAGGGCGAATGGATTTGTTACGTAAATGGAGGGCGTATCCCCACAGAGCGCAAGTTGATTGAATGGGCATCCGAAGTTGCCGACCGTGGAGCGGGCGAGATTCTCTTCACCAGCATGAACCATGACGGCGTGAAGAATGGTTTTGCCATAGAGGCACTTGCTGAGTTGCATGAGAAACTTCCCATTCCGATAATTGCCAGTGGGGGAGCCGGAAACATGCGCCATTTTAGCGATGCGTTCATTAAGGGGAAGGCCGATGCAGCCTTGGCAGCCAGTGTTTTCCACTTCGGTGAGATTGAGATACCCGAATTGAAATCCTTCTTAAAAGCAGAAGGTATAAAAATAAGAATATAAAAGATAAACCACATGAACATAGATTTTGCAAAATGCGGAGGTCTCGTCCCCGCCATAATACAAGATGCCGATACACGCCAAGTGCTTATGTTGGGTTATATGAACCAAGAAGCACTCGACAAAACCCTCTCCTCAGGATTGGTCACATTCTTTAGCAGAACTCGCCAAACTTTATGGACCAAGGGTGAGACATCGGGCAACTATCTAAAATTAGTTGACATAAAGACCGATTGCGACAACGACACCCTGTTGGTGCGCGTCCATCCTGTCGGCCCGGTTTGCCACACAGGCAGCGACACCTGCTGGAATGAAACCAACGAGTCCAACCCCTTGACATTCTTGTCTCACTTGCAAAATTTCATCGAAAAGCGCCATGAAGAAATGCCAGAAGGGAGTTATACGACAAGCCTTTTCCGAGATGGCTTGAACCGTATGTCACAAAAAGTGGGTGAAGAGGCTTTGGAATTGGTCATCGAGGCAACCAACGGTACTAACGAGCGCCTAATCTATGAAGGTGCCGACATGCTTTACCATCTCATAGTATTGCTCACCAGTAAAGGGCTACGAATAGAAGACTTGGCTAAGGAACTTCAAGTCAGACACGACCCCAACTGGCACAAACATTAACCATATCAAGAAATCATTAATTTGTCTTAATTTATCAAATATGCTGATAGACTACCAGAAAGTAAATGTCGTGCAAGACGACAACGTCGTGCTTAAAGATGTCAATCTGCAAGTCAATGAAGGCGATTTTGTGTACATTATCGGCAAAGTAGGCTCTGGCAAAAGTTCTTTGCTGAAAACCATGTATTGCGAACTCGACCATTCCTCTCCCCAAAAGGCAGAAGTATTGGGCCAGGACGTATGTCACATTCGTCGTCAAGACGTCCCAGCCCTTCGACGTGAAATGGGCATCATTTTTCAAGATTTCCAGTTGCTACACGATAGTTCCGTCAGGAAAAACCTCGAATTTGTCTTAAAAGCAACTGGCTGGCGCAAGCGCAAAGAACGTGAAGAGCGTATCAACAAAGTGCTCGATGCCGTGGGTATGTTGGACAAAATTGACAAAATGCCATACGAACTTTCGGGTGGCGAGCAGCAACACATTGCCATCGCACGAGCCATTCTCAACAAGCCACGCATCATTATAGCCGATGAACCAACAGGTAATTTGGACATAGAAACCGCCCGCCACATTGTTGGCCTGCTCAAGAAAATCAGTAAGGATGGAACGGCTGTGGTGATGACTACCCACAACATACAACTCCTTGACGAATTTCCTGGCACAATATACCGTTGCAAAGACGGGAGTGTGACCGATGTGACACACGAATACCATCAAATTGACCTCACCGAAGACAGTAAGGAATAAAAAAACAGAAAATCAAAAACAAACGACCATGATAGTAATGAAATTCGGCGGAACATCCGTCGGCACCCCCGAAAGAATGAAATCAGTAGCAGAACTGACCACTCGAAGCGGTGAGCCAACGTTTGTGGTGCTTTCGGCCATGTCGGGCACCACCAATACTCTGATAGAGATTTCCGATTATCTATACCAAAAGAATCCCGATGGGGCCAACGAAGTAATCAACATGCTTGAAAAGAAGTATATGCAGCATGTTGAGGAACTTTTCAGCACAGAGGAATGGAAGGAAAAGACAAGACTATTCATCGAAGAAGAGTTCAACTATCTTCGCTCTTTCACCAAAGACCTCTTCACAAGTTTTGAGGAGAAGAGCATTGTCGCCCAAGGTGAAGTTATCAGCACCAACATGATGGCCAACTACTTGCATGAGAAAGGGGTTAATGCTATTTTGCTTTCAGCACTCGACTTCATGAGGACAGATAAAAACGCCGAACCTGACCCACAATACATCAAGGAGAAATTAAGTGCCATCCTCAGTGAGAACGAAGGATACCAAATCTACATTACTCAAGGTTTCATCTGCAGGAATGCCTATGGTGAAGTAGATAACCTACAGCGTGGCGGCAGCGACTACACCGCATCGCTCATCGGCGCCGCCATTAATGCAGAGGAGATACAAATTTGGACAGACATCGACGGCATGCACAACAACGACCCGCGCATCGTCGATGATACGGAAGCCGTTAGGCAACTCAATTTCGAAGAAGCAGCCGAACTTGCCTATTTCGGTGCCAAAATCCTACACCCCACATGCATCCAACCTGCCAAATATGCAGGCATTCCCGTCAGGCTCCTCAACACCATGCAGCCTGATGCCGAAGGCACCATTGTCGACAATGTCATCATGCGTGGCCAGATCAAGGCTGTTGCCGCCAAAGACAACATCATTGCCATAAAAATAAAGAGTTCGCGCATGCTCCTCGCCACAGGTTTTCTGCGCAAGGTGTTCGAAATTTTTGAAAGTTACCAGACTCCCATCGACATGGTGTGTACATCCGAAGTGGGTGTTTCTGTTACCATTGACAACGACGCTCACCTAAGCCCCATCGTCAATGAATTGAAAAAATATGGGACGGTGACAGTCGATGCGCACATGTGCATCATCTGTGTCGTAGGCGACCTCGACTGGAGCAATCTCGGTTTCGAAACACTTGCCACGGATGCCATGAAGGACATCCCCGTCAGAATGATATCTTACGGTGGCTCCAACTACAACATTTCTTTCTTGGTGAAAGAGCAAGACAAGAAACGTGCACTTCAAAACCTCAGTGAAAAATTATTCAAATAGGACATGAAAGGACATTTCCCATTGGATAAATTCCAGGAAAAAGAGACACCTTTTTATTATTATGACACAGACTTGCTTCGAGAGACCTTGCGCGCCATCAACCGCGAGGCCTCGAAGCATGAGAGATTTGTCGTCCACTATGCCATCAAGGCCAATGCCAATGCCAAGGTGCTTAACGTCATTGCCCAGGCAGGTTTGGGAGCCGATTGTGTGAGCGGTGGTGAAATTCGTGCCTCGCTCGCGTCTGGTTTCCCCTCTTCGAAAATAGTATATGCAGGTGTAGGAAAGTCGGACTGGGAAATCATTCTCGGTCTTGAAAAGAACATCTTCTGTTTCAACGTGGAGAGTGTGGCAGAACTTGAGGTGATCAATTTGTTGGCCGGCCAACATGGCAAAGTGGCACGAGTAGCCCTGAGAATCAATCCCGATGTCGGTGCCCATACACATGCGAAAATCACGACAGGTCTTGCCGAAAACAAATTCGGCATCGCCATGAATGATATGGAGGGTGTCATTGAAACTGTGAACTCTATGAAAAATGTGGAACTCATAGGACTCCATTTTCATATCGGTTCGCAAATCCTTGACATGGGCGACTTCGCAGCCCTCTGCAATCGCATCAACGACTTACAAAAGCAGTTGAGTCTCAAAAACATAAGAATCCAGCACATCAATGTGGGCGGTGGACTCGGCATAGACTATTTCCATCCAAACCGTGTTCCCATTCCTGATTTCAAGAGTTATTTCGACACCTACGCCCGACACCTGAAACTTCGTCCAGAACAAACGCTACATTTTGAACTCGGAAGAGCGGTCGTCGCTCAATGTGGCACCTTAATTGCCCGTACTCTTTATGTAAAGCAAGGGGCAACAAAACAATTTGTCATCGTAGATGCCGGCATGACCGACCTCATCCGACCTGCACTTTACCAAGCATATCATAAAATCGAAAACATCTCCAGCGACGAAAGCATCTCAACCTATGACGTGGTGGGGCCTATATGCGAATCAAGCGATGTATTTGGAAAATCCGTTGATTTGAACACTACTCGCCGAGGCGACCTCATCGCTTTTCGATCAGCCGGTGCATACGGAGAAATCATGGCTTCACAATACAATTGTCGGAAATTGCCCATAGGATATATTACAGAAGAATTATGACCTTCGACACTCTTACAATTGTCATCTCTGCCATTCTTGTCCTCCTTGCGCTTGTCTCACCGATGATGAGTCCATTTTTCCGACGCGTGAGAAAACAGCCACATGCTGCTTCATCCCAGACAGCGCCCCCAATAACTGTTTTGCTTGTGTCTAATGGTGATCATGTGGCGCTCGACGAGCATCTGCCCATATATCTGACACAAGACTATGCTCCTGGCTATCAAGTCGTTGTAGTCACAGAAAAGGCAGACATTGAATCCGAGAATGTGCTTAAACGCTATCTGAACGACTACAATCAAAAACTCTACCACACCTTTGTTCCAGAAAGTGCACGGTACATGAGCAAAAACAAGTTGGCCATCACATTGGGAGTGAAAGCGGCTCAACATGAATGGATTGTCCTCACCGACCCTCGTTGCAAGCCAATTAATAACCATTGGCTGGAAGCAATGAGCCACCACATGGGGAGTGACAACAACATGATTCTCGGTTATGCCAACTATTCCGACGATGCAGAACCGTTTCACCGATTCGAGCAATTGCACACAGCCCTTTACCTTCTCCACGAAGCACAAGAAGGACGTGCCTATCGCACCAATTGTCAGCATCTGGCATTCAGAAAAAGTGATTTTATGAACAGGTCAGGATTCTTGGAGTATCTCAAATACTCAATTGGAGAGTATGACTTCCTCGTGAACAAATACGGCCTCTCATCACCAATGGAAATTGCTACTGACGAAGATACATGGCTCATAGAAAACCCCATTCCAAAGAAGTCATGGCAAAACAGGCAAGTCTATTTTTATGAAGTTGGCAAACATCTTGAAGGTGGGGCTATGTCACGCTTTCTTCAAGGTATCGACCAAATTTTCCTCCATCTTGTCAATTTGCTGATTTTTGGGGTTTCCGTTTTCGCTGGTTTCACCTCCCGATGGTTGCTTCTCGGTGCATGTGTACTCGCCCTCATCCTCACCATCGCCTTTCGTACCTTCAATGCCAAGAAAGCAATCAGGAGTTTTGGTGTCAAGATACCTGGATGGAAATTATATTACTATGAGTGCATCATCCTTTGGCAACATCTCCTTACCCATCTCCGATATGAATATGCCGACAAAAACGATTTCATCAGCCACAAAGTATGACTTGCTTTATCATAAGAAGATAGAAATCTTTTCTTTGCCGACTACAAATATTGTAAGAATAGGAAGAATTTGACGGAAATGTATTAACTTTGCATACCATATGGCAATGAGAATACTACATTTCTTTCCAAGGATGCCAAAACAAGCCGACTTGGCATCCTATTTCGACATCTTCTTGGAGAAGATGGCCGAAACAACGGAATTGCACCTTGCCCAACTTACTCCAGAATCCACAACTTCACAAAAATATACCCGGCACTGCATTGGCAATGGCACTTCCGAATATGGAGAAAAGGGATGGATTAATTACCCTGCCCTAAAAAGGCGTTATCTGACACTCCTTTATGGCTTAATGCCACAAATTGTCCATATCCATGGCTGTTATGATTATATAAGCAGCAAGGTCATGTCATGGTCTGTACAACGTGGATTTCTGGTCGTGTTCTCTCCATATGGTGGCATGAGCCCTCATTTCATCGAAGAAGAATATGGCATGAGAACCTGGAAAATGATTCTCTACCAAAAAAAGATGGCAACCAATGCATCATGTGTTGTCGTGTCGGACAAAGAAGAAGAGGCCTACTTGATAAATAGCAAAATAGCCAGACGAGTTCAGTATATTCCCGACCCACGAGATGGCGACTATGTTGATTTGGACAGTTATACATCCAGTATTCTTCGGATATATCAAAAAATCATCGACACAGACATGGGCGTGCACCTTGACAAGAACAGTCGCGAAGCCGTGTGTGCACTCCTTCACTTGAGTTTGGCTGGCGAAAATGAACGCAAGCCCCTTTGCCCAGAAGACATCCTTAATCTTCGAGCCATAGCACCACGCCAGTGGAGCAACATCATGATTTTCGCTATGGAACAAGGTATAAGCCAATACGTGTCACAAGGCATTCTAAAAGCACAACTCAACTTGCCTGCCATTGATGTCCAACAGATAGAACAATTCCCTGCGCTGCACCCCAAAGACAAAAATAAACTGGAGTCTGGGCAGTTGCTGAGTGACAATTGGCTGCTTAAGAGGAAAGCCCGGAAATTGGAGAATGTGGAACCTGTCGCGAAAAAGATTTGCATCATGTTGTTCAATCTTCAATATCATTCGCAAAGGCTCACGTTAAGCCTCCGTCATTTGTGCGACCTTTACGAGGTCTATCGTTTTGAAAACGTCGATGAGGACTTCCTTAAAAATCTCTTGGAAGAGTTGGGCTTGCTTACTTTTGCCCGTCGCATTAATCAAGTGCTCTCTGAAACAATTTACCTTGAACATGGATTCATGCCTGTGCCGGCACTCGACGACCGTGGAACATCCATTATCAGGAACAACCTTATCAAATACTAAAATAGATGAAAAAAGTCAAGACACAACCTACCGATGACGACATGCGCTATTTAAGGCTCTTGTCGCATACGTTTCCCACCATCGCTGAAGCGAGTACGGAAATCATTAACCTCCAGGCTATCCTCAACCTTCCTAAAGGCACCGAGCATTTCCTGGCAGACATCCATGGTGAATTTGAGGCATTCCAGCATATACTAAAAAATGCCTCTGGCAATATCAAGCGCAAAGTCAACGACATTTTCGGCAACCAGATCCGTGAATCGGAAAAGAAAGAATTGTGTACCTTGATCTATTATCCCCGGCAGAAACTGGAACTGGTCAAGGAAAAGGAAGAGGACATTAACGATTGGTACCACATCACCATCCACCATTTGGTGAAGGTTTGTCGTGAAGTATCCAGTAAATACACTCGTTCAAAAGTGAGGAAAAACCTTCCTGCAGAATTCAGTTATATCATCCAAGAACTTCTTCACGAACGCACAGAGGATGTGGACAAGACGGCCTACATCAGCGCAATCATCGACACCATCATATCCACAGGCAGCGCAGACGACTTTATCGTAGCCCTTTCGAATGTCATCCATCGTTTGGCAATTGACCAACTGCACATTCTCGGCGACATATACGACAGAGGACCAGGGGCGCACCTAATACTCGACACGATGGAAACCTACCATAATTGGGATATTCAGTGGGGTAATCACGACATCCTGTGGATGGGTGCCTGCGCAGGCAACGAAGCCTGCATTTGCAATGTCATCCGCCTGTCGCTCCGCTATGCCAATCTCGTCACCTTGGAGGAGGGTTACGGCATCAATCTCGTTCCTCTCGCCACTTTCGCTCTTGACACTTATGGCAACGACCCATGTGAGGAATTCTTACCCCGTCTTTTGAATGGCGACGACTCAATGGATGAGAAAACACGTCTCCTCACTGCGCGAATGCACAAGGCCATTTCCATCATCCAGTTTAAACTCGAAGCCCAAATGGCTGCGCAGCATCCAGAATGGCACATGGACGACAGGGCGGTGCTCAGTTTCGTGGATTATGAAAAGGGGACCATCACACTCAATGGCCAAGAATACACTTTAACCAGTAATTCGTTCCCAACCATCGACCCAACGTCTCCCAATGAACTTACCCTCGAGGAACGCGCATTAATGGACCGCTTGCATCACTCATTTGTTGTCAGCGAAAAACTTGACAGGCACATTCAGTTGTTGCTCAGTCATGGATGCATGTATGCCGTGTTCAACAACAACCTTCTGTTTCACGCATCCATTCCACTCAACGAGGACGGTTCGTTGAAAGAAGTGGAACTCTACGGCGGACGCCTCTTCAAGGGAATGGAATTGATGCACAATATAGGCATGATTATCCGTTCCGCATTCCAAAACGACACCGACGAGGCCGAGCGCAAATACAGCATCGACTATTTCCTTTACCTATGGTGTGGCAAAGACTCTCCTTTGTTCGACAAATCGAAGATGGCAACCTTCGAACGGTATTTCCTTAAAGAAAAGGAGACACACAAAGAAGAAAAAGGCTATTATTTCAAACTTCGCGACAATGCCCAAATTTGCGATCGCATCATGGACGCTTTTGGAGTGGAAGGCCCCAATCGCCATATCATCAACGGTCACGTACCTGTCCATGTGAAGACTGGCGAGAATCCCATTAAAGCAGAAGGAAAACTAATGGTGATCGATGGCGGTTTTTCTGAAGCATACCACAAAGAGACCGGCATTGCGGGATATACATTGGTGTATCATAGTCGAGGCTTCCAATTAGTTCAACATGAGCCATTCACCTCTACAAGAGACGCTATCCAGCGTGGAACCGACATTCTTGGCACTACACAGATTGTGGAAATGTCTTCACATAGGATGCGCGTTTCCGACACCAACAAAGGCGAGGAAATTCGCCAACAAATATGCGATTTGGAGAAACTGCTCTACTCCTATCGTCACGGCATTATCAAGGAGAGAGAGC
The DNA here is from genome assembly GCA_946415525.1 of uncultured Prevotellaceae bacterium. Classification (GTDB taxonomy): domain Bacteria; phylum Bacteroidota; class Bacteroidia; order Bacteroidales; family Bacteroidaceae; genus Prevotella. The sequence goes on from CAMKSZ010000004.1 coordinate 33,521, forward strand.
GCAAACGCTAATGCACAAACCAAATAAGCATTGAAATATTAGAACCGAAATATGCCGCACTCATTCTGAGTGCGGCATACTTGATTATAGAGCGATGGTAGCCTAAAATGCTATTAGAGACCGAGGTCTTTCTTGATTTGTTCAATTCTCTCCTCGGCAGCCGCCATACAACGCTCGTAGCATCCAGCACACTTGAACGACGGATCCTTCACTTCGATATAGAACTTTATCTTAGGTTCTGTTCCTGAAGGACGGACACTTACCTTGGTATCGTCTTCGCAGAACCATTGCAGTACATTCGAGGTGTCAGGCATCTCGATAGGAGTGACATTGCCTTTGATATCCTTTGCCTCAAGTGTCTGGAAGTCCTTCCATAAGACAATTTTGGCTCCTGCAAGCACTGAAGGAGGATTCTTGCGGAAATCAGCCATCATCTGCTTGATCTCGTCGGCACCAGTCTTTCCTGGGCGGACCACATTGACGGTAAATTCACGTGAGAAGCCATATTCCGAATAGATATTCATCAGCAAGTCATAGAGCGTCATGCCATTATCCTTTGCCCAAGCGGCAATTTCGCAAATCAGACAGATGGATGCTGGTGAATCCTTGTCGCGAACCTTGTCAAACGGCAGGAATCCAAAACTCTCTTCGCCACCGCCGATATATTTATTCTTGCCTTCCGAAATACGGATTTCATTGGCAATCCACTTGAATCCTGTGTAGCAGTCGCGCAATTCCACACCATTCTTGTCGGCAATTTTCTTGATAACCTCGGTGGTAACAATCGTCTTAACGAGGAATTCGTTGCCCTTGAGTTGGCCAAGTTTCTTCTTGTTGGCAATGATATACCAGCAGAACATCATACAGGTCTGGTTGCCGTTGAGGATTTCCCACTCACCTTTATTGTTTCTACAAACAATGGCAAGACGGTCTGCGTCAGGGTCGGAAGCAATGACAACGTCGGCATTGAGCCTCGTTCCCAATTTCATGCCTAAGGTCATGGCTTCAGCATTCTCTGGATTTGGCGAAACGACAGTGGGGAAATTGCCGTCGATAACCATTTGCTCTGGCACGACATGAATATTTTGGAAACCCCAAGAACGCAATGCTTCAGGGATAATCACACGGCCAGTGCCATGCATCGGAGAATAAACGATGTTGAGGTCTTTATGGCGAAGGATGACATCTTGGTCAACCATTGCCTCTTTGACAGCCTGGAGATAGTCCCAGTCCATTTCGCCGCCGATGATTTCGATAAGTTCTTTATTGCCTTCGAATTTCACATCTTCGATGGCCACTTTGTTCACCTCATCGATAATACCTTTGTCATGGGGAGCGAGCACTTGTGCTCCATCATCCCAATAAGCCTTGTAGCCATTGTATTCACGAGGATTGTGAGAAGCGGTTACGTTAACACCTGCCTGGCAGCCCAACTGGCGAATTGCGAACGAAATCTCAGGAGTGGGCCTAAGGCTCTCGAAGAGATAGACCTTGATGCCGTTTGCAGAGAAGATGTCGGCCACGGTTTCTGCGAACATACGGCCATTGTTTCTGCAGTCATGCCCCACCACAACACTAAGGTCGTCACGACCAGCAAATGCCTTGTTGATATAGTTGGCAAAACCTTGTGTTGCCATACCTACAATGTATTTGTTCATGCGGTTGGTTCCTGCACCCATGATGCCGCGCAAGCCACCAGTTCCGAATTCCAGGTCACGATAGAAAGCATCTATCAGTTCTGTTTTGTCTTCATTGTCGAGCATGGCCTGTACAGCCGTCCTTGTTTCCTCGTCGAAAGCAGGCGACAACCATTTTTGGGCTCTTGCCTCACATTGTTTGATAAGTTCTGCGTTATTTTCCATATTATTAAAAATTAAAAAATGTGTATCTAATAGTAGCAGTTTAATTGCAATATGCAAAGATAACAAAAAATATTATGAAAAGCATTATTTTACCTACTTTTTTTATCATTTTAAGACAAAAGATGTATGGATGTTGTCTTTGATCTGTTTTAATATGTTGTTTTTAGTTTCATGAGTGACCTACAAGCATCCACCATTTCCTCTTTTTGGGGAATGCCCATTCCTAACAATTTTTCAAGTGCTAACTCTGATGCCTCACAGCAAGTTGGGCACGTCCTTCCTCGGCTCTTGCCCTTTCAAAACTTGAAAAAGAAGACAAAATATAGTTTTTATAGAAAATTGCTATCAAATTTTGATAATTTTTATGTTAGTTTTCAAGAAAAAAAGTTAAATTTGTACCCTAAAACGTCACCAACATTACCATATTTGTCAAATTGTTCATATTAATTATATACTAATGGAAACCAACGGTAATATTTTAATGCTCGTTTTCAAATTGCTTGGTTCACTGGCTCTTCTCATGTTTGGCATGAAATTGATGAGTGAAACTTTGCAGAAAATGGCTGGCCCCCAATTGCGTCATGTCTTAGGCAAGATGACGACCAATCGTTTTACAGGCATGTTGACAGGTGTTTTCGTGACTGCTGCGGTGCAGTCAAGTACGGCAACCACAGTGATGACTGTTTCTTTTGTTAGTGCAGGTTTGCTGACTCTTGCCCAGGCTATTAGTGTTATTATGGGAGCCAATATCGGCACCACACTGACAGCATGGATTATGACAGCAGGAGTCAATTTCAAAATTTCCGATTTTGTCTGGCCTGCTTTCATTCTTTCCATAATTTTGATTTATACCAAACGCCATCATAATAAGGGAGATTTCCTTTTTGGTGTTGCATTTTTATTTCTCGGTCTTGGCACCTTACGCCAAACGGGTGAAGACATGCATCTTGGAGAACAGGAAGCAGTGTTGAACTTCTTTTCTTCCTTCGACCCGCAAAGTTTCTCCACAACGTTGTTGTTTTTGCTCATCGGCGGCATACTTACCATGTGTGTCCAGTCATCGGCTGCCGTCATGGCCATCACCATGATTTTGTGTTCAAGTGGCGCGTTGCCTATTTATCAAGGCATTGCTCTCGTTATGGGTGAAAATATCGGCACCACTCTAACCTCCAATTTCGCTGCCCTCACGGCTCCCATTCAAGCGAGACGTGCAGCCTTGGCGCACATGTTCTTCAATTTCTTTGGAGTCTGCTGGGTGCTTATAGTCTTTTATCCTTTCATCGACATGGTTTGCCAAATAGCAGGCTATGATTCGACGATGACAAAAGAAGCAGTGGGCGAGACCGCTTTTCTTGCCAATGCCGCTAAACTTAATGTAGTGCTTGCAACCTTTCACTCTGCTTTCAACGTTATCAACACTTTCATTCTGATTTGGTTCATTCCCCAAATAGAAAAACTGGTTTGCAAACTGCTGAAGGCCAAAGATGAAAAAGAAGACGAGAACGAGCCTGTCAGACTTCGTTACATTGAAGGTGGTCTGATGCAGACCCCGGAAATTTCGGTAATGCAAGCACAAAAGGAAGTTGTACTTTTCTCCAAGCGAATGCAGCGGATGTTTGGTATGGTGCGTGAACTTCTTGTTGAGAAAAATGAAGAGGAATTTGTCAAGAACTTCTCTCGCATAGAAAAATATGAAGGCATTAGCGACCGTATGGAGATAGAGATAGCAAAATATCTTGAAGAGGTTAGTTATGCCCATCTCAGCGACGAAACGAAGTCGAAAGTCCGTGCCATGTTGCGCGAAATAAGCGAACTGGAGAGCGTTGGCGATGCTTGCTACAATTTGGCTCGCTCATTAAACAGAAAGCAACAGAGCGCTGTAGATTTCACGGAAGACCAGTATAAGCATATTGGTGCTATCATGCAATTGACTGATGAAGCGCTCACTCAAATGAACAAAGTAATGCAAGGCAGGCGCGAGGATTTGAGTTCCGACGAGACCTATCGCATAGAAAAAGAAATCAACGCTATGCGCAACCAGTTGAAAGCCCAAAACATCGTCGATGTCAACGACCAAAAATATACGTATGCCATAGGTACCATGTACACTGATGTCATCAATGAATGTGAAAAATTGGGTGACTATGTTGTGAATATAGTTGAAGCAAGACTTGGATAGAAGGATAATTGAAGGGGATGCACTTGAATGTCCTGTTAAAAGAATAGTCATCTTATTCAAGTAATGCATTTTGTTCATACAAAATTTTGAAAGACCAACAAGCAAATAGCCCAAGGCTTCGCCTTGGGCTATTTTGACATAGAAACCAAAGATTACTCTTTTCATGTCAACTGCATACTTGTTTTCATTGTAATGTAGCGGGTGGTCTTTCTCTCGTTTTCATTGAAAAATAGCGATAAATGAAAGTTTTTCCTTTCTACGGCCTTTGATTCTTGAAAAAAAGATTAATTTTGTAGGAAAATCTCTCCATGATGAAAAAACTTAGAATCATCCCTGTTTGTGTTGTTATGGTGGCCGTTATTTTGGCTGCTACACTACTTGTCCTTTATGAAGACGAGTATTTATGGAAAGTTCAAGAATTAAACTTGTTTTTGAACACGGGATTCTTTTTTAAGCAGCAAATGGTGGTGCCTGGTGGATTGTTGATTTGGCTTTCCCAGTTTTTTACACAATTTTTCTATCATCCGTGGTTGGGCGTTTTTTTGTTGGCTGCTTGGTGGTGCTTAAATGTGGTGGTTTCTGCATGTACCTTTAAAATTCCTTTGAAATGGCTCACTTTGCTTCTTGTTCCACTTGCATTATTTATTATTAATAATGTGGATTTAGGCTATTGGATTTATTATCTGAAATTACCAGGGCACATGTTCGTGCCAGTGGTGGGCACCACTGCTGCTTTATCATTGGTATGGTTGTTTCGCAAGATTACCCTAAAATTTCAGATGCGGCTCCTCTTCATGATGGTGGCATCCATTGTCTCCTATCCATTATTGGGTGCTTATGGCTTGTTTGCCACGGTACTTATGGCTGTCATTTTATGGCGAATGGATGACATGAACATCACATGGAAGTCGGTGTATTCCCTTTGTTCGCTTATTTTGATATGGGGAGTACCCTTGGTATATTATAGGACTATTTTTTACCAAACCAGCCTCGAGAACCTTTATTTCTCTGCACTCCCAGTGTTTGTCATCGACAAGAACTACAGTGCTTATTATATCCCCTTCATCCTTTTGGCCATTTTTTATATCATTGCTGCTCTTTGTTTTCGCATGAGAGACATGCAAGAAGAAGTGAAGAAATGGTGGATTTGGAATATATGTCAAGCCTGCATTATCCTTATGGTAGTTTATGCAACAGGACGGTTTTGGTTTAAGGACTATAATTTCCATAAAGAACTGCGCATGCAACGATGTATGGAGCAAAATGATTGGCAGGGGGTGATGGCTCAAGAAACACCAGAGGGAGACGAGCCAACGAGAGCCATTGTGATGATGAGGAATTTGGCTCTGGCTCGCTTGGGCAGACAAGGCGACGAGATGTATCATTACCGCATCGGTTCGAAAAAGCCAGAATCTCCTTTCCCTGTGAAGATGACACAGGTGGCAGGTAAGTCCATTTACTATCATTATGGGCAAGCCAATTATTGTTACAGATGGTGCTTGGAAGACGGCGTAGAGCAGGGGTGGAGAGCCGAGTATCTCCAATACATGACAAGGTGCTGCATCGTAAATGGAGAATACACGACAGCAATGAAATACATCGACATGTTGAAACATACATTGTTCTTCAAGGAGTGGGCTGAGAAACAAGAATCGCTCATGAATGACAAAAAAGCACTAAAGTCAGACCCAGGCTATGGCCCTGTGTTTCACATGATGGGTTACGAGGATCGGTTGACGAGCGACCGTTCCTTAGTGGAGTACTATTTATATTTCGAACTTGCGAACATCGACTCCGACGACCCAATTTTGCAGGAGCAGACGTTGATTGCTGCAATGTGGACTAAAGATATCGCTACTTTTTGGCCAAAGTTCTTTAAATACATGCAACTTCATCCTGGACAGCGTATGCCTATTCATTATCAGGAGGTTGCCATGCTCTATGGGAACCTCGAGCATCAAGTTGACATCAGCAAGTTCCCTTTCGACGAAGTCGTAGTGAAAACCTATCAGAACTTTATGGCGAGGGCCCAGCAATATGCGGGAATGAGTGAGGAGATGATGAAGGAGCGCTTTTATCCTGAATTTGGCCATACTTTCTATTATGAATATTTCCTCAATAGGAAACAAGAATTATATTGATAATAAAGACATCATGAAGATATTCCATTCATACTTTTCGTCTCATATCGCTTTGCCGGTGATAGTGGCATGCCTTTGTTTCGTTCTCGCGTCTTGTCATCAAGTGCAAATACCTGGTCAATTCACCAAAAAAGACACCGCACCCAAAATATATCCCGATTATGTTGGGGTGACAATCCCTGTCAACATAACACCGCTTACCTTTAAAATGGATTCACCATCAGAGGAAATGGTGGCTCGTCTTAGTTACAATGGACAAGAAATCATTTGTGGAGGCGAAGACGCTCGCCCTGATATTGACGAATGGCATTCGTTGATGGAAAAGGCGAGTGGGCATGACATCACTGTCGAAGTATATTCCAAGGAAAACGGTGGATGGGTGCTCTATCAACCATTTTCCATCACGGTATCTCCTGACAGCATCGACCCCTATATCAGTTATCGCCTCATTTCTCCTTCGTATGTGACCTATGAGGAACTCACCATTAACCAGCGATGCCTTGAAAACTATGACGAACGTGTGATATACGACAATATGCTGTGCACCACAGCCACCGACGGACAATGCATCAACTGCCACAACTACCAGCAATACAATCCTGACAGGATGCAATTCCATGCAAGGCAAAACCATGGTGGCACGGTCATCGCTTATGATGGACAAGTGAAAAAAGTGAATATGAAAAACGACTCCATTCTCTCTGCAGGAGTATATCCTACTTGGCACCCGTGGCTCAAATTGATTGTCTATTCCACAAATAAGACCAGTCAGTCATTCCATACTCGCGACCTTAATAAAATCGAAGTATTTGATGCAGGAAGCGACTTGATTGCCTTCGATATTGACAAAAATGAAGTGACCAATATCGAGAATGACCCGGACGAAATGGAAGTATTTCCGTTCTGGGCTCCTGATGGCAAAATGCTTTATTATTGTAGTGCTCATTTTGAATATAAGGACACTGTGTCCAAGGAGGTGGAGACCATCCGGAGAGCAAAGGAACTAAAATACAACATTTATAGAAAGTCATTCGACCCCGAAACTCGCATCTTTGGCCATCGGGAATTGGTGTTCAATGCCGACTCATTAAACAAAAGCGCAACACTGCCAAGAATTTCGCCAGATGGAAAATGGCTGGTTTTCACTTTGGGCGAATACGGGTGTTTCCATATATGGCACAGGGATGCAGATTTATGGATGATGAACTTGCAAACTCGAGAGGCGAGGAATCTGGAGGAAGTAAATTCCAACAATACAGAAAGTTATCACTCTTGGTCAAGCAATGGTAGATGGCTGGTGTTTAGTAGCCGTAGATACGATGGTGGATATACAAGACCATTTTTCGCTCATGTCAACAAAGACGGCAAGGGTTCAAAGCCTTTTGAACTTCCACAGCCTTTCCCTGACTACAATCGAATGTCGATGAAGTGTTTCAATATACCCGAGTTCATGAAAGGCCCGGTCAAAGTATCGCCTCAGTCATTTGCCGACATCCTTAGAGGATCTGGCGAACCTCCTGTTAAGTATGTTCAACAGTTACGGCCGTAACAAACACACCACCAAACAGGCTTACAAGTACAAAAATGGTGATTCCATGTGTTTTTTTTCAAAAAACATTTGTGAGTGTCATTAATATTGTGTAATTTTGCAACCCGAAAATAGAAAGAAACATTAGGAGAGATGCTCGAGTGGCTGAAGAGGCACGCCTGGAAAGCGTGTATACGTCAAAAGCGTATCCCGGGTTCGAATCCCGGTCTCTCCGCAGTAATAACAGAGAACGTGAGGTTCTCTGTTTTTCATTCTCCTCAATATGGATAATCTTATTTCAAGCATTCACAATCCCAAAATCAAGAAACTTCTTGCTTTGCAGCAAAAATCAAGTATGCGCAAGAAAGAGGGATTGTTTGTTGTTGAAGGACAACGCGAACTGACCCATTGTTTGAACGCTGGGTATGTTGTTGATTCTTTGTTTTATTGCGAGTCAATGGTGTCGGAAGACGCATTGGCGGCTATTTCCTCTTCCATACAGGATACCGCCAAGTTATTCATAGTCACCCCCGAAGTATATGAAAAAATAGCCTATCGCGGTACTACCGAAGGTTTTGTAGCAGAGATTGTCGAGCAAA
>CAMKSZ010000005.1 GCA_946415525.1 uncultured Prevotellaceae bacterium
TGAGTTTGCTGCCCACGGTGCCGATGCCGCAGATGAAGAGGTTGAGCACCTTGTACTCCGACAGGAAGAAGGAGTCGTGGAGCACGTTAAGCGACTTGCGCAGGAAGCGGCCTTCCACCACAAACGAGATATTGGTCTCGGAGGCACCCTGTGCACAGGCGATGACGCTGATGCCGCTGCGGCCTAAGGTGCCAAACAGTTTGCCGGCGATGCCGGGCGTGTGCTTCATGTTCTCGCCCACGATGGCGATGGTGGCCAGTCCGCTCTCGGCGTGCATGGGGAACATGGCGCCCGTCTCAATCTCCTTGGCGAATTCGGCGTTGAGCACATCGACGGCAGAGGCGGCATCGACATCGCGCACGCCGATGGAGGTGGAGTTCTCCGAAGAGGCTTGCGACACCATGAACACGGAGATGCCGTTGGCGGCCAATGCGGAGAAGATGCGGCGGTTGACGCCTATCACGCCCACCATCGACAGACCGGTCACCGTGATGAGTGTCGTCCCGCTGATGCTGGAGATACCCTTGATGGGCTTCTGGTCGTTGGTCACCTTTTCCTTGATGATGGTACCGGGATTGGTGGGATTGAAGGTGTTCTTCACCAATATGGGGATGTTTTTCACACACACCGGATAGATGGTGGGAGGGTAGATGACCTTGGCGCCGAAGTTGCAAAGTTCCATGGCCTCGATGTAACTCAACTCATTGATGGTATAGGCGGTCTTGATGACCTTGGGGTCGGCGGTCATGAAGCCATCGACATCGGTCCAAATCTCTAACAGTTCGGCATCGAGGGCTGCCGCGATGATGGCGGCGGTGTAGTCGCTGCCGCCGCGCCCGAGGTTGGTCACCTCGCGGGTGTCGCGGTCGCGGCTGATGAAGCCGGGCACCAACGACACCTTGGGCAGGTCGGCGAATGTCTCGCGCACCAACCGGTTGGTCAGTTCGCTGTCGAGCGTGTGCTTGCCGCCCTTGCGGAAGGTTTTGATAAACTGCCTCGCGTCATACCACTTGGCACCCTTGATGAGGGTGGCGACGATGTTGCTGCTCAGGCGCTCGCCGTAACTGACGATGGCGTCGAGGGTTTTCTCGCTGAGGTCGTGAATGAGATAGACACCGAAATAAATGCTTTTCAGTTGTTCGAAGAGCGAGTCGATGGTCTGGAAAAGTTGCTCGCGCTTGCGAGGCTCGGTGATGATGGTGTCGATCATCTGGTGGTGGCGGTCCACCATGGCCTGGAATTCGTCGCGGTAACTCTCGTCGCCCTTCAGGGCGAGTTGAGAGGTGGCTATCAACTTGTCGGTAATGCCCCCTAAGGCGCTCACCACTACTACTACTGGTTGCCGGCGCGACTCTGTCTCTACGATGCGCTTCAGGCTCAAGATGCTTTTTACGGAACCAACGGATGTTCCGCCGAATTTCAATACTTTCATTTGATGTTTAGTTGTTCATTTGGCACCCCAATACAAATGGGGCATTCTCCACAATTCGGTGCAAAAGTACGAATATTCGCGCAACTGACAAAGTGAATCTGCAAAAAGATGACATTTGTGAACAAATGGCGTCCATTTGAGGCAAAATGAGGGCGAAATGCAAATACCTTGCAAGATTTCTTGCCGATTGCCGAAAAATTCGTATCTTTGCTACTCAAAAAAACACGAACCATGAAAATCATTGATGCACACAGCCACTTGTGGCTACGCCAAGACACCTCGTGGAATGGGATGCGGATTACCCCCCTGCCCAACGGACGGTCCATGTTCCTCGGTGAGGAAAGACAGATGTTGCCCCCCTTCATGATAGACGGTCGCAACACCGCCGAGGTGTTCGTCTCCAACATGAACTACGCGCAGGTGTCTGCCGCCGTCGTCGTGCAGGAATTCATCGACGGACAGCAAAACGAATACCTCGACATCGTGCGCAGGCAATACCACGACCGCTTCTTCGTCTGCGGCATGGCCGACTACCTGCACCCTGGTTTTTACGCCGAGGCCGCCGACCTCATCGACAGCGGGTTCCCGGGCATCGCCATCCCCGCCCACCGTATCATCACCGACAAAAAGCGGGTAATGCTCAATTCCGACGAGATGATGCGCATGTTCAAACTCATGGAGGAGCGCGGCATCATCCTCTCCATCACCTTGGCAGACGGAGGCACACAGGTGCCCGAACTGCGTGAGGTCATCGAGGAATGTCCGCGACTGAAAGTGGCCATCGGCCATTTCGGCATGCCCACCGTCGATGGTTGGGAGGAGCAAGTCATGCTCGCCCGCCACGACAACGTCGTCGTTGAGTCGGGCGGCATCACCTGGCTCTACAATGCCGAGTTCTACCCCTTCCCGTCTGCCATCAAGGCCATCCGCAAGGCCATCGACCTCGTCGGCATCGACAAACTGATGTGGGGCAGCGACTACCCACGTACCATCACCGCCATCACTTATCGCATGTCGTATGATTTCATCCTCAAGAGCGACGAACTCAGCGATGAGGAGAAAACCGCTTTCCTCGGCGAGAACGCCCGGCGATTCTATGGTTTCGACCATCTCGTCGATTTGCCGTACGTTAAGAACATGTCAGAGTGACCGGCACAACTTATTTGAAAACATCTACTAACAATCATGTAATAAGTAACAATGAAGACAAACTATCCTAAAATCGGTATTCGGCCCACCATCGACGGCCGACAGGGAGGCATCCGCGAAAGCCTCGAAGAAAAAACAATGAACTTAGCCAAGGCTGTGAAGCAACTGATTGAGTCGAACTTGAAAAACGGCGACGGGTCGCCCGTGGAGTGCGTCATCAGCGACGAGACCATCGGACGCGTTGCCGAGAGCGCACGTTGCGCCGAGAAATTCGAGCGCGAGGGGGTGGGAGCCACCATCACCGTCACTTCCTGCTGGTGCTATGGTTCCGAGACCATGGACATGAACCCGCTCTATCCCAAGGCCGTGTGGGGCTTCAACGGGACAGAGCGTCCAGGCGCCGTCTATCTCGCCGCCGTCCTCGCCGCACATGCACAGAAGGGACTGCCAGCCTTCGGCATCTACGGGCATGACGTGCAGGACCTCGACGACAACACCATCCCCGCCGACGTGGCAGAGAAAATACTGCGTTTCGCCAAGGCGGCACAGGCTGTGGCCACCATGCGTGGCAAGAGTTACCTCTCGCTCGGCAACACCTGCATGGGCATCGCCGGGTCCATCGTCAATGCCGACTTCTTGCAGGACTACCTCGGCATGCGCACGGAATATGTGTCGCTGGTGGAAATCCTGCGCCGCGTCGATTATGGCATCTACGACAAGGAGGAATTTGAGAAGGCCATGGCATGGGTGGAGAAATACTGCAAGCCCAACGAGGGACATGACTATAACGAAGACCGGCCGCTCTTCCCGGGCACGCCGATGACCACCTTCAACGGCAAGGGCAAAGGCAAGAACCGGCAGGAAAAGGACGCCGACTGGGAGTTTACCGTGAAGACGATGATGATTATCCGCGACCTCATGCAAGGTTCGGGGCGCTTGTACGAGATGGGCTACAAGGAAGAGGCCATCGGTCACAACGCCATCGCCGCCGGTGTGCAGGGACAGCGGCAGTGGACCGACTACAAGCCCAATTTCGACTTCCCCGAGTCGCTCATGTGTACCTCGTTCGACTGGAACGGTCCGCGTGAGGCATATACTTTGGCCACGGAGAACGACTTCCTCAACGGCATGTCGATGCTCTTCGGACATCTGCTCACCAACAAGGGCGTGATGTTCTCCGACATACGCACCTACTGGAGTCCCGAGGCCGTGGAGCGCGTGGCTGGCAAGCGTCCGGAAGGCGGCGCCGCAGGCGGATTCATCCATCTCATCAACAGCGGTGCCACCACGTTGGACGCCACCGGCGCCATGTCCGACGAGAAGGGTTGTCCGACGATGAAGTCGCACTGGGAGATGACCGATGCCGACATGGAGGCATGCCTGAAGGCTACCAGTTGGATGCCCGCCGACCGCGACTATTTCCGTGGCGGAGGCTATTCCTCGCATTTCCTCACCCGTGGAGGCATGCCCATGACCATGTTGCGCCTCAACTTGGTGAAAGGACTTGGTCCCGTGCTGCAACTTGCCGAGGGCTGGACGGTGGACCTCGACCCGGAGGTGAACGACATCCTCGACAAGCGTACCGACCCGACATGGCCCACCACTTGGTTCGCTCCGCGACTCGACCCGACAAAAGACGCCTTCAAGGATGTCTATTCGGTGATGAACAACTGGGGCGCCAACCACGGTGCCATCGCCTATGGGCACATCGGGGCCGACATCATCACGCTCTGCAGCATCCTCCGCATCCCCGTGTGCATGCACAATGTCGAAGACAAGAACATCTTCCGACCTGCGGCATGGAACGCCTTCGGCATGGACAAAGAGGGGGCCGACTACAGGGCTTGTGCCAATTTCGGTCCTATCTATAAATAAAAAAGGTGCAGTTTCCAAATACTCCCCGCCCAAGGCGCGGCGGGGAGTCGTTTTCCCTAAGGTGGGTACTAATCATTAAATAAAATATCATGACCAAACCAAAACTCGTAGAGAGAAAATTCCTGTTCACGTTCATCCTCGTCACGTCGCTCTTCGCGCTGTGGGGATTCGCCAACGACATCACCAACCCCATGGTGGCAGCCTTCCAGACACTCATGGAACTCACCGCCGCCAAGGCTTCGATGGTGCAGTTCGCCTTCTATGGCGGATATGCCACCATGGCTGTGCCGGCTGCCCTCTTCATCCGGCGCTACAGTTACAAGAAAGGCGTCATGCTCGGGCTTGCCCTCTATGCGACGGGGGCTTTCCTGTTCATCCCGGCGGCTTCGTGGCAGAGTTTCACGTTCTTCTGCGTTTCCCTCTATGTGCTCACCTTCGGACTCGCCTTCCTTGAGACGACCGCCAACCCGTTCATCCTTTCCTTGGGCGACAAGGCGACCTCGACGCAGCGCCTCAACCTCGCACAGGCGTTCAACCCCATGGGGTCGCTCTGCGGCATGAGCGTGGCGTCGTTCATCGTGCTGCCACAACTAATCTCCGACCGCCGCGACGCTGCCGGACAAGTCATCTTCTCCACGCTCTCCGAGGCTGAGAAGGCCAACATCCGCTTGCACGACTTGGCAGTGATTCGCAATCCCTACGTCGCCATCGGACTGGTGGTGCTCTTCATGTTCTTTGTCTTCGCCTTCAGCAAGATGCCCAAGACGGAGAGCGAGGAGCGGAAGGCGCATGGCGAGACCCATACCGCCGGCGAGACGCTTTCCAACCTCTGGCACAACAAGGTCTATCGCGAGGGGGTGCTCACACAGATGTTCTATGTGGCTGCCCAGATCATGACCTGGACATTCATCATACAATATGCCGACCATTTGGGCATCAACAAGGCGACGGCGCAGAAATACAATATCGTGGCGATGGTGCTCTTCCTTTGCAGCCGATTCATCGCCACCTTCCTCATGCGGTATGTCAACACCAGGGTGCTGCTGTCGCTCTTCGCCATCGGGGCGGGTCTGTGTACTGCTGGCGCCATCTGCATCGTGGGCATGTTGGGCCTCTACTGCCTCGTCGGTGTGAGTTTCTTCATGTCGCTGATGTTCCCCACCATCTATGGCATCGCGCTCGAGGAAGTCGATAGCCGCGACACGTCGCTCGGTGCCGCCTTCCTCGTCATGGCCATCGTAGGAGGTGCCATCATGCCGCCGCTTCAGGGAATGATCATCGACCAAAAGGTCATCATGGGGCATCCCGCAGTCAACTGCTCTTTCATCCTTCCTTTCCTCTGCTTCGTTTTCATCTGCATCTACGGATGGCGGTCGCACAAGGCAATGAAGGGAGAGTAGAGATTTGGAGTTTAGAAGTTTAATTAATTAAGGAGTTAAGGAGTTTGGGAGTTAAGGAGTTAAGGAGTTTAGACAATAGACTTGATTGCTCATCGTTAATAGGGGTAGAAATGTGCCTTTTACATAGCAATGGCTTCTAAGATAAACGATCGGTTAGTCTTATATTTCGCATTTGAGATAGGCAAGAGTATTGTCTAAACTCCCAAACTCCTTAACTCCTTAACTCCTCACAAAAAAGAACTATGATTACAAAAACGAAGAGATATGTCCAGACCATGGACTTGAAAGACGAGCCGGCACTCATCGCCCGCTATCGGCGTGCACACAGTCGTGAGGAAGCCTGGCAAGAGATTATCGACGGCATCCGGCAGGTGGGCATCCTTGAAATGGAGGTCTATATCTTCGGCAACCGACTTGTCATGGTGGTCGATACACCCGAAGACTTCTGTTGGGAGGAGGCGATGGCGCGATTGGCCACCCTTCCACGACAAGCCGAGTGGGAGGAGTATGTAGCGCAGTTCCAGCAATGCGACCCCACCGCCACCAGCGACCAGAAGTGGCAGATGATGGAGCGCATCTTCCACCTCTATTGAGATGGGTGCTTGCAGCCAGGATTCCCTCGTACGATTGTTGGGATATGAAGTGACGAGATGCTGATTTTTGTTGCCAATGTGGTTGTCTTGTCGCTTTTTATGCGCAAAATTTTGTGAAATGGAAAAAAAGTCGTTACTTTGCAGATTCTTAGAGATTATTCACTATAAAATAGTTTGATTATGAGAAAATTACTATTCGCAATTGTAGCCTTTTTTGTAGCGGCTCCTTCGTTTGCTCAGTTTAGCAGTGGCGGCTTCTCCCTCGATGA
Source organism: uncultured Prevotellaceae bacterium (assembly GCA_946415525.1). Taxonomy (GTDB): domain Bacteria; phylum Bacteroidota; class Bacteroidia; order Bacteroidales; family Bacteroidaceae; genus Prevotella. Next base: position 6,719 of record CAMKSZ010000005.1, read on the forward strand.
GGAGCACGTGTATTGGGGTATGCGCATCGGTATCAATATGTCAAGCATCGGTGGCGACCTGAAAACAGACAAGGGGCGCACAGGCATGACCCTCGCCGGCATCGTTGGATTGAGAGTGTCGGAGAGCACCCCCGTCTTCTTGGAAAGCGGTCTCTACTACACCCAAAGAGGTGCCAACAAACTGGAGGATGTAGTTGAAAACGACGGTACCGTTAAAGTAAAGCCCGGTGGACACCTCAACTACTTTGAGATTCCCGTGCTTATGAAATATGGCATCTCGACAGAGAACAACGTTGCCATCCTGCCCTTCGTCGGCCCCTATCTCGCATTTGCCATCGCTGGCGACACCCGTTATCTCAACCGGACGGATATGGGTTTCAAAGTTGGTTGCGGTGTGGAGTGGAACAACCTCTACATTGAAGGTGCCTATCAGTTTGGCATCACCAACATTGCCGACGACGACCACCTGAAGATATCTTCGCCCTCGGCACATGGACATGGTTTCAACATCAACTTCGGTATCAATTTCTAATCACATCTGCTCATCGCCATTGGCATGAGTTTTCGCAGGCAGGGGGCCGGTCAGTGACGACACCCCTGCCTGCGAGCGTTTCATCCCTATCATGGTAAAAGAATTACAAGTCAGAGTGGAGCCGAGGGTGGCTGCCTCGCAAGAGGCACTTGCCCGTTATGTGGCAGAGAGCGAAGGTCTCGACACCGCCGCCATCACCCATGTCCGCATCCTCCGCCGAAGCATCGACGCACGACAACGCAGGATTTTCGTCAACCTCTCGTTGCGGGTGTATGTCGGTGAACCGCCGCAGGACGACGAATATGTCAAGACAGAATACGGCGATGTCGGCGAGGCACCGCAGGTGGTTGTGGTGGGCGAAGGGCCTGGCGGACTTTTCGCCTCGCTACGCCTGATAGAGTTGGGTCTGCGCCCCGTGGTGTTGGAAAGGGGGAAGGACGTCACCGAACGTCGTCGCGACCTCGCCGCCATCGCCCGCACACAACAGGTGGACGCCAACAGCAATTATTGCTTTGGAGAGGGTGGGGCAGGAGCCTATTCCGACGGGAAACTCTACACACGTTCCAAGAAAAGGGGAAATGTGGAGAAAATCCTCAACGTGTTTTGTCAGCACGGCGCCTCCACCGCCATTCTCGCCGACGCCCATCCCCATATCGGAACCGATAAACTGCCCCGTGTCATCGCCAACATGCGCGACACCATCCTGAGATGCGGCGGCGAAGTGCACCACCAAACTTGTATGACCCGCCTCCTCGTCAAAGACGACGCGGTGGTGGGCGTGGAAGCCATCGACTTGCGCAGCGGCGACGAGAAAACATTCATGGGACCTGTCATCCTCGCCACCGGCCATTCGGCAAGGGACGTCTATCGCTATCTCTATGATGCGGGCATCGAGATAGAGGCCAAAGGGTTGGCTGTGGGTGTCCGCTTGGAGCATCCATCCCATCTGATAGACCAAATCCAATACCACAATAAGGAGGGACGTGGCAAATACCTGCCAGCAGCGGAATACAGCATGGTGACACAGGTGGACGGACGTGGCGTCTATTCATTCTGCATGTGTCCCGGCGGTTTTGTCATCCCTGCCGCCACAGGACCGGAACAACTGGTCGTCAACGGCATGAGTCCCAGCAACCGAGGCACCAAGTGGTCGAACAGCGGCATGGTGGTGGAGGTGAGGGCAGAAGACATTCCCGGCGACGACCCGCTGAGGATGATGCGCTATCAGGAGAAACTGGAGCGCGACTGTTGGGTGGCGGGAGGACGGAGGCAGACAGCCCCCGCACAGCGAATGGCTGATTTCGTGGAAGGCAAGATGAGCACCAACCTTCCGAATGCTTCCTATGCCCCCGGACTGGTGGCATCCAACCTGCACGATTGGTTGCCGGCACCGATAGCCCATGGCTTGCGCCAAGGCTTTCTCACCTTTGGCAAGCATAGCCGCGGTTTCCTTACCAACGAGGCGGTGATGATTGCCGTGGAGAGTCGCACGTCGTCGCCAGTGAGGGTGACGCGCCGTCCCGACACGCTCCAGCATGTGCGGCTGAGGGGCCTCTTCCCATGTGGCGAGGGGGCAGGTTATGCTGGTGGCATCGTTTCGGCAGGAGTCGATGGGGAGCGTTGCGCCGAGATGTGCGCCGAGTATATGAGGGGTGTTTCGCAGGGATAATAAAAAAGACGGACGCAGCACTGCTGCGTCCGTCGGTTTTTGTCAAATTTGGTTTTACAGGTCGCTGTAACTGCCGGTGAAGGTGGTCACGTTCATGTCGCCTGTCTGATAGCCACGCTTCAGCCAGCGCATGCGCTGGTCGGAAGTGCCGTGGGTGAACGACTCGGGCTGTGAATATCCCTGCGACTGCTCCTGCAAGTAGTTGTCGCCAATGTGCTGGGCGCAGTTGATGGCCTCGCGCATGTCGGTCTCGTCGAGCGAACCGAAGGCCTCGTCCTCATAATGAGCCCACACGCCAGCGTAATAGTCGGCCAACAGTTCCAAGCGGACACTGATTTGGTTGGCTTGCTTCTGGTTGGTCTGGCTCATCTGCGAATGGGCCTTGCCGAGGATGCCGAGGAGGTTCTCCACATGGTGGCCCACCTCATGGGCAATCACGTAGGCACGGGCAAAGTCGCCGCCCGACTTCAGTTGCGTCTCCATCTGCTGGAAAAAGGACAAGTCGAGATACAACTTCTGGTCGGCAGAGCAGTAGAAGGGACCGACAGCCGATGTGGCGCCGCCGCAGTTGGTCTGCACGCTACCCTTGAAAATCACAAGTGTGGGAGGGGTGTACTCGGCATTGAATTTCTGCCTGAACACAGCCGACCATACGTCCTCGGTGCTCGCAAGTATCTGCTTGCAGAATTTCACCTGAGCCTCCTCCTCGGGGGAGTAGGTCTGTTCGCCCTGCTCCGTGCCGGCTGTCATGCTGCCGGCTTGTTGCAACACGTCCATGGGGTTGCCACCCATCAGCAGGGTGATGATGCCAATGAGAATCATGCCACCGATGCCCATGCCGGCCATCGTGCCGCCGCTCATACCTCGGCGATCCTCAAAGTTCTCGCTTTCTCTTCTTCCGTCAAGATCCATAATATAAATTTTGGTTAATGATTCGTTTAGGATGGCGGCGGTTTCACCGCCAACACTTGCCCTCTTGGCAATGCATTTGCAAATATACAAATATTTTTTCATTCACGCCCTTTTTACAAGTTTTTTTGCCGATTTTAGGACAAATATGAGAGCATACACCATGGCATGAAGAATAATTTGCCTAAAAATCCACTCAAAATTTGCATGTTCCATCCTTTTTTGCTATCTTCGCAACAGATATAACATAAAACCTTGATATTATGAACAGACACGAGAAATTTGTCATTACAATCAACCGCCAGTTCGGCACTGGCGGACATGAGGTAGGGGCGGAGATAGCCAAAAGGCTCGGCGTGAAACTGCTCGACAAGCAGATTTTGGAGGCCGTTGCCCGGAAATTCGACATCGGTGCCGACACGGTGATGAAATTGGAGTCGCGCAACACGTCGTGGTGGGACGACTTCACCCAGTTCTACCGTTCCTATATGATTGACAACCATCACCACGACCTTGGACCGGAACTCACCTCGCACCAGTTGTTTGAGGCGCAGGCCTCCGTCATCCGCCAGATTGCCGAGGAGGAGTCGTGTGTCATTGTTGGCAGGTGTGCCTTCGACATCTTCCGCCACCATCCCAATGCCCTCAAGATATTCATCCACAGTCCGGAGGAGAAGCGTATCAAGCGCATCGTTGACAAATACGGTGTGTCGAGTGCCGACGCCAAGTTGATGATTGTCGATAACGACTACACCCGCGAGTTGTACACAAAGACCTATACCGGCACAGAATGGTACGACGCCCGCAACTACGATGTCACGCTCGATGTCAGTGCCTTCGGCCTCAACGGGTCTGTCGATTATCTGATGGCGTTGGTCGGCGACGAGTGACACCTTTGGCAAAAAGCAATGGAGATGGCGTGGTCGTGGACTACCGCCATCTTTCGCTTGGCATACGCACGAAGACAGGGCTTGGTGCGTATGCCTTTTAGGGTGGGTGCCCAATTTGACGGTCGCAAGACTGTTTCTTCGCTAATTTGCACCCCTTTTTTTGTTGTTTTGCAGGAAATTGTGTAATTTTGCACGATTTTTATAGTATAAAGCAAAGACAATGAACATTTCTTTTAAATGGCTTAAAGAATACGTTGACTTCGACCTCACTCCCGAGGAAGTGTGTGCTGCACTGACATCGGAAGGACTTGAGGTGGGAGCAATGGAGGAAGTACAAAGCATCAAGGGCGGACTGAAAGGACTTTATGTGGGCAAGGTGCTCACTTGTGAGACCCATCCCAATTCCGACCACCTGCACGTGACCACCGTTGACTTAGGCAAGGAGAACCCGTCGCAAATCGTGTGTGGGGCGCCCAACGTCGCCGCTGGACAGAAGGTGATTGTCGCCGACCTCGGATGCGTGCTCTATGACGGCGACAAGGAGTTTGTCATCAAAAAGTCGAAACTGCGCGGCGTGGAGTCGTGTGGCATGATTTGCGCCGAGGATGAGATTGGCGTGGGCAGCAGCCACGACGGCATCATCGTCCTTCCCGACGACGCCGTGATAGGTCAGCCCGCCGCAGAATACTATCACCTTGAAAGCGACTGGCTCATCGAGGTGGACATCACGCCCAACAGGGCCGACGCCCTCTCGCACTGGGGAGTGGCACGCGACCTCTATGCCTGGTTGCGGCAGAACGGTCGGCCGACGGCCTTGCACCGCCCGACCTGCGACGACTTCAAGGTGGACGACAACAGCCTGCCCATCAAGGTGACCATCGAGAACACCGAGGCATGCCGCAGGTATGCTTGCGTGAGCGTCACTGGATGCGAGGTGAAGGAGTCGCCGGAATGGTTGAAAAACAAACTCACCACCGTTGGCCTCAGGCCCATCAACAATATCGTGGACATCACCAACTATGTGATGATGGCGTATGGACAGCCGCTCCACACCTTCGACGCCGACATGGTGGCTGGCCACCACATCGTCGTCAAGCCGCAGCCCGAGGGCACCAAGTTCGTCACCCTCGACGGCGAAGAGCATGTCCTCGGACCCCATGACCTGGCCATCTGCAACGAGCAGGAGCCGATGTGCATCGCCGGTGTCTTCGGCGGCAAGGGCAGCGGCACCTATGAGACCACCCGTAACGTGGTGCTTGAGAGCGCTTATTTCCATCCCACGTGGATTCGCAAGAGCGCACGCAGGCATGGCCTGAGCACCGACGCGTCCTTCCGCTTCGAGCGTGGCATCGACCCCAACGGCGTCATCTATGCCCTCAAGCAGGCTGCCATCCTCTGCAAGCAACTGGCTGGCGGCAAGATTTCGATGGAGATCAACGATGTCTATCCCAATCCCATCGCCGACAGCGTCGTCGATTTGAAATATGCCTACGTCGATTCGCTCATCGGCAAGCATATCCCCGTGGAGACGGTGAAGAGCATCGCCGACAGTTTGGAGATGGTGGTGGAGAAAGAGGACGAGGAAGGCGTCAAACTGCGCGTGCCGGCCTACAGGGTCGATGTGAAGAGACCGTGCGACGTCGTCGAGGACATCCTCCGCATCTATGGTTATAATAATGTGGAAATCCCCACTCAGTTGAAGAGTTCGCTCGTCATCAAGGGGGAGGAAGACCTCAAACATAAGTTGCACAACCTCGTGGCCGAGCAACTGGTGGGTTGCGGATTCAATGAAATCATGAACAACTCCATCACCAAGGCAGCGTATTACGACGGTTTGGAGGAATACAAGCCCGAGCACCTCGTGCGCATCATGAACCCGCTCAGCAGCGACCTCAACGTGATGCGGCAGACACTGCTCTTCGGTGGCTTGGAGAGCATCGCCCACAATGCGAACAGAAGGAACGGCGACCTGCGCTTCTTCGAGTTCGGCAACTGCTATCAGTTTGACCCCGAGAAGAAGAACAACGAAGACCCGATGAGGGCCTATCGCGAGGAATATCACCTCGGAATGTGGGTCACGGGCAAGAGGGTGTCGGGCAGTTGGGCACATCCCAACGAGGACAGTTCCTTCTATGAACTGAAGGCCTACGTGGAGAACGTGCTGGCAAGGATGGGCGTGCCGACAGCCATGTTGGTGGCCAAGAACAGCGCCAACGACATCTTCTCCAAAGCCATCGCCATGGAGAACCGTGGCGGACGGTTGATGGTGGAGATGGGCATTGTAAGTCCGAGGCAGTTGAAGGCCGCCGGCATCGAGCAACCCGTCTATTTCGCCGACCTCAACTGGACCGCCCTGATGAAAATCGTTCGCAAGAACAAGGTGCAGTTCACCGAAATCAGCAAATACCCCGCCGTCAGCCGCGACCTCGCCCTCCTCGTTGACAAGAGCGTGGAGTTTGCTCAAATCGAGCAAATCGCGAAGGCTACGGAGAAAAAACTGCTCAAGAGCGTCGAATTGTTCGATGTCTATGAGGGCAAGAACCTCCCCGCTGGCAAGAAGAGTTATGCCGTCAACTTCATCCTTCAGGACGACCAGCGCACCTTGCAGGACAAGCAAATTGAGGCCATCATGAGCAAACTCATCCAGAACCTCAAGGCCAAACTTAGTGCCGAACTGAGATAACCGTTCATTGTAATAGATCAACACCAATAATATCACACTCCAATGGGAAGAGCATTTGAATATCGCAAAGCGACAAAACTGAAGAGATGGGGCCACATGGCCAAGACTTTCACACGAATCGGCAAGCAAATCAGCATCGCCGTAAAGGCTGGCGGACCGGAGCCGGAGAACAACCCGACACTGCGTGCCATCATCGCCAATGCCAAGCGCGAGAACATGCCGAAGGACAATATCGAGCGTGCCATCAAGAACGCCATGGGCAAGGACCAAAGCGACTACAAGGAAGTGTCCTACGAGGGCTACGGCCCCCACGGCGTGGCCATCTTTGTCGATACGCTGACCGACAACACCACCAGGACGGTGGGCGACGTGAGGTCGGTGTTCAACAAGTTCAACGGCAACTTGGGCACACAAGGCTCGCTGAGTTTCTTGTTTGACTACAAGTGCGTGTTCACCTTCAAGAAGAAGGACGGCATCGACATGGACGAATTGATTCTCGACCTCATCGACTACGGTGTGGAGGATGAGTTCGACGAGGACGAGGAGGCCGGCGAAATCACCATCTATGGTGAACCGAAGAGTTTCGGCGAAATCCAGAAACACCTGGAGAGCGAGGGCTTTGAGGTGACAGGTGCCGAGTTCACCCGCATCCCCAACGACCTCAAGGACGTCACGCCCGAGCAGCGCGAGGTCATCGACAAGATGGTGGAGAAGTTGGAGGACTTCGACGACGTGCAGACCGTCTATACCAACATGAAGCCCGAGGAATAATGGCGACCAGGAAGATCACCTACAAGACACAAGGCACTTGCAGCCAGTCGATAGAACTGGAACTGGATGAGAACGATGTCGTGCGCGATGTCGTCTTCATCGGCGGGTGCAACGGCAACCTGCAAGGCATCGCCTCATTGGTGAAAGGCATGAAGGCCAGCGACATCATGGACCGGCTCAACGGCATCAGGTGCGGCTACAAGAACACCAGTTGCCCTGACCAACTCTGCCGTGCATTAGAGATGGCCACCCGCCAATAGGTCTTACCCCATCGGCTGTTTATACATCGGGGAGAAACGTGCAAGCAAGGCATGTTTCTCCCCGATGACTTTATGTGGGTTTCAAACGAAGGGCCGTTAGGGTTGTGGGGCGTAATCCTCCTTGGAAATAGTGGCATCGTAGAGCACTATTGAGGTGTCCAAACCGGAATGGGCGACAAAACGGAACGAATAGCCATTCTCCTTGAAGACGCGCATGTTCATGTCGCTTTTCACCTCCTCGACAAGTGCTTTCCGGAGTTCAAATTGCTTCTCCTTGGCACGCTCGGCACTCAGCGAGTCGGCCGATGTTATCGTGAAATGGCGTGTGAACGTGTGCGAAGCCTTGTCGAAGGTGAAACTGTCCAAACGGGAATTGTCGTCTATTCGCTGGGGGCAGAACTTGCGGTTGAATTCCTGGGCCTCGCGGGCGGCGCGGTCTTCCAAGGACTCTTGGCAGGAAAACAGCAGAAATGCGGCCATGGCCGCAAAAAGAAACTTTTTCATCTTGTCGTGATTTTGATTTTGCCAAAGGTAGCACAAAAAAAGCAAAATCACGACATTTTTCATAAAAATCTTGAAAATAGGGAAGGAAGAGAAGATAAATTGGAGTTTTTTTCTTATTTTTGCATATTCTACAGGAACACGACAATGGAGTTAATCAGAAATTTTTGCATCATAGCGCATATCGACCATGGCAAATCCACCTTGGCCGACCGACTCTTGGAACATACCAACACCATCCAAATCACCGAAGGACAAATGCTCGACAACATGGATTTGGAGCGGGAGAGGGGCATCACCATCAAGAGCCATGCCATACAGATGGAATATGAGCATGAGGGAAAGAAATACATCCTCAACCTGATCGACACTCCGGGACATGTCGATTTCTCCTACGAGGTGTCGCGCAGCATCGCCGCCTGCGAGGGCGCCTTGCTCGTCGTCGATGCCACGCAGGGCGTGCAGGCGCAAACCATCTCCAACCTCTACATGGCCATCGACCATAACTTGGAAATCATCCCCGTCATCAACAAAATCGACATGCCGTCGGCCATGCCCGACGAGGTGGAGGATGAAATCGTCGATTTGTTAGGATGCGACCCCACCGACATCATCCGCGCCTCCGGCAAGACGGGCGAGGGGGTGGAGGACATCCTCAATGCCGTGGTGGAGCGCATCCCGCATCCCGTGGGCGACCCCAAGGCTCCGTTGCAGGCACTGATTTTCGACTCGGTGTTCAACTCGTTCCGAGGCATCATCGCCTATTTCAAAATCACCAATGGCAGCATCCGTAAAGGCGACAAGGTGAAGTTTTTCAACACGGGCATGGAATACGATGCCGATGAAGTGGGCGTGCTGAAGATGGACATGATACCTCGCAACCAACTTACCACCGGCGAGGTGGGCTATATCATCAGTGGCATCAAGGACGCGAAAGAGGTGAAGGTGGGCGACACCATCACCCATGTCTCACGGCCTTGCGAGAAGGCCATCGAGGGATTCCAAGAGGTGAAGCCGATGGTCTTCGCCGGCGTCTATCCCATCGACCCCACCGACTACGAAAACTTGCGCTCGTCGTTGGAGAAGTTGCAACTCAACGACGCCTCACTGTCGTTCTTCCCCGAATCGTCCGTCGCCCTCGGCTTCGGCTTCCGTTGCGGCTTCCTCGGACTGCTCCACATGGAGATTATCCAGGAGCGACTCGACCGTGAGTTCGACATGGATGTCATCACCACGGTGCCCAACGTGTCGTACATGGTCTATGACAAGCAGGGTGGGGCGAAGGAGGTGCACAACCCGTCGGGACTGCCCGACCAGACACTCATCGACCATATCGAGGAACCGTATATCAAGGCGTCGGTCATCACCACTTCCAACTTCATCGGTCCCATCATGACACTCTGCCTCGACAAGAGGGGCGAGTTGATTAGCCAGGAGTTCGTCAGTGGCAACAGGGTGGAGATACAGTTCTACCTGCCGCTGGGCGAGATAGTCATCGACTTCTACGACAAGTTGAAGAGCATCTCCAAGGGGTATGCCTCGTTCGACTACTACATCTGTGGCTATCGGCCGTCGAAACTTGCCAAACTCGACATCTTGCTCAATGGAGAGCCGGTGGATGCCTTATCGACACTCACCCATCAGGACAACGCCGTCGCCTTCGGGCGCAGGATGTGCGAGAAACTGAAGGAACTCATCCCGCGCCAGCAGTTCGACATCGCCATCCAGGCGGCCATCGGGGCGAAGATTATCGCCCGCGAGACGGTGAAATGCGTGCGCAAGGATGTCACTGCCAAGTGCTATGGCGGCGACGTCTCCCGTAAGAGGAAACTGTTGGAGAAACAGAAAAGGGGCAAGAAGCGCATGAAGCAGATTGGCAACGTGGAGGTGCCGCAGAAGGCCTTCCTCGCCGTGCTCAAACTGGATTGAAAAGACCTTAAACAATAATACTATTTAGAAAGGAGAAATTATGAAGGATTTGCCACATTCTACACGCGACATCGCAAGGGAACTGGCGCGTAAGTACAGCACGATGACACATGATGAACTCGATATCCTCGAGAGCATCCTCGTGCCGCACAAGTATGCACGCAATGAACTGATTCTCAAGGAGGGGGAGGTTTGCCGCGACATCCTCTACATCGACAATGGACTCCTCCGACAGTTCTATTTCAAGAAGGGAATGATGGTGACTGAGCATCTCGCCGTGGATGGCACCATCGTCATGTGCATCGAGAGTCTCTTCCGTGAGGAACCGACGCAGTTGCAAGTCGAGGCATTGGAAAATTCCATGTGTTACGCCCTGCCCAAGAAACGCTTGGAGGAGGTGGCGCTCCACAACGTCAATATCCAGATTCTCTATAGAAAAATCCTCGAAGAGTCGCTCATCCTGTCGCAAGTCCATGCCGACCTTGTCAGGTTTGAGACGGCGCAGGACAGATACCGCCGGTTGTGCAAACTCATGCCGAAGGTGGTGCAGCGTGCACCGCTCAACTATATCGCCAACTACCTGCAGATGACACCCGAGACACTCAGCAGAGTGCGCTCCGCCACCTTGTTGGACTAAGGCTTTTTTTAGCCAGCCAAAACAAAAAAGACAGCCTATTTTTATCGCATACACATGCGTACTCGCAAGAGAAATAGTTTTAGCGGACACCAACAATAATTTTATATGATAGATAACAATAGAGACGCCCCAAAAGGACGTCTCTACTTTGTTGCACAAGGTCAGCCAAAAAGATGTAAAAAAACAAAAAATCCCCAATCTCCTTATTCTACCTTCCAATCGTCAATCCGCTTGGTTTTTGTGGAGAAGTTGATGCCGATTTTGCAAATATGACGGGTGTCGTGCTCAAAGGGCTTGGCATATTGCTTTTCTTCTATTTGCCTTAAAGCCTCGTCCGCACTCTTGTCAAGTTTGAACTCAAGGATGTAGATATAGTTCTGTGTCTTGATGAGCATGTCCATGCGTCCGTCCGTTGTGTGACGTTCCACTTCGGTGTAAAAGCCCATCATCTTGAAGATAATCCAAACGGCATTCTGGAAATATAGTTCGGCATCGCCCATCACTTGATAGTCGCCATCGGCAAAGAGGGTTTCCAACCGTTGCATGAAACTGTTCACTCTGCCTTGTTCCACATCTTTCACGAAATTGGCAACGAAAGAGGAAGTCTGAGTAGGCCGAATGGCAGTGAAATAAGGGATGAGGAAACGGGTGAAACCCCGTTCCACCTCGTCATTGGGGTATCCAAGTCGGTAGGTGGAAAAACGTTCGTCATAGCCCTTGATGGTCAGATAACCGCTCTGATAGAGCAATGGCAGTGGATTGACGTCGATACTGTCGATGCTCTCCAAAAGATCGGCGGTGACCTCTTCCTGAAGAAGTTCTTCCAAATTGTAGTCTCCACGCTTCAAGGCTTCTGCCAACATGGTCGGCGTGCCAGTCTCAAACCAATAGTCCTTGAATGTCTGACTGTCGAGGGTGCGCAGCAAACTGAAAGGATTATATACTCCTACGGTGTCGGCGTCGAAATGATACCCGTCATACGTGTTTTTTAGTTTTTCATAACACTGTTCCTTGGAGATTTGGCACTTTTGGGCAAGTTTCCCTACCTCTTCGTCAAGATAAAGGTGGATTTCCTCTTCCGTTATGCCGCAGATTTCCGCATAACGCTGGTCCATGGAGATGTCAGCCAAGTTGTTGAGGTCGCTGAAAATACTGACCTTGGAGAATTTCGTCACGCCGGTGAAGAAAGCCATCTGGATGTAAGCCCCCATGGATTTCTCCACGCCATAGAACGCTTTCAATGTGGCGCGATAGTCTTCTTGCAATTCTTTGTTGTCGATTGCTTGCAACAAGGGTTTGTCGTATTCATCGATGAGGATGACCACCTTCTGCCCCGTCTGTTCTGCAGCCCGTTGTATGATGCCTTTGAACCGCTCCGACAGTGTGTCCTCCCTCTCGTTTTTCCCATAGATTCCTTCCCATCGGCTTAATTGTCCGCTGATGATGGAAACAAGGGCTTGCTGTGTCGTGTATTTCTCCGCATTCAAGTCCAGATGGAGCACGGGATGGCAAAACCAGTCCTTTTCAAGATGTTCGATAGCCAGCCCCCTGAAAAGTTCACGTTCCCCCTTGAAATAACATTCCATCATGGAGACGAGCAGACTCTTTCCGAATCTGCGTGGGCGGCTGAGGAAATAGAATTGTCCGCCCTTGACGAGTTTGTACAGCAATGCCGACTTGTCCGCATAGAAATAATCATTGGTGCGGACGGTTTTGAAGTCTTGTATGCCGATAGGATATTTCATGCTTGACAAATTCCCCCCACCTTGTTGGGGCAGGGGGAGGCATTTATTTCTCGTTTAGGTAGAGGAAGCGTTTGATGCTCTTCTTGGGGGTCTTCTCAAACTCCTCGTTGTGGATGCGGATGGAGGAGATGCGGCTGTAGGCCGGCAGCGACTCGTTCAGTTCCTTGCGGTTCTGCTCCATGATGCTCTCCAAGTCGGTGGAGGTGAAGCCCATGGCGTAGGCTTCGTCGAGGTCGGGATGCACCAACCCCACCAATTTGTCGTCTTCCTGTATCACGATGCTCTCGTTGACCAAGGTCATCGAGTTGAGTTTGTCCTCTATTTCCTCCGGGTAGATGTTCTGTCCGTTGGCACTCAGCAACATGTATTTGCTGCGCCCCTTGATGAACACGTTGCCGTCATAGTCGATGACGCCCAAGTCGCCCGTGTGATACCAACCCTCGCTGTCGATGGTCTGGCGGGTGGCCTCCTCGTTCTTGTAGTAGCCCAGCATCACGTTGAGGCCGCGCACGAGAATTTCACCCGGGATGTTTTGCGGGTCGGGACTGGCGATTTTCAGTTCATTGTGGATGGCCACCTTGCCGCAACTGCCCGGCACGAAATTATGGTAGTCGGCATAGCAGATGATGGGAGCGCACTCGGTGGCGCCATAGCCCACGGTGTAGGGGAACTCGATGCGGTGCAGGAACGACTCCACCTCTTGGTTGAAGGCTGCGCCGCCAATGATTACCTCCATGAACCTGCCGCCAAACGACTCCACCACTTGGTCGCGGATGGCCTGGCGCACTTTCTTGTTGATGACAGGCATATTGAGCAACAGTCGCATGCGGTTGTTTTGTATCTTGGGGAATACTTTCTTCTTGATGATCTTCTCGATGACCAATGGCACGGCGATGATGATGGCGGGGCGCACCTCGGCGAAAGCCTTGGCGATGATGGCAGGCGAGGGGACTCGCGTGAGGTAGAAGACGTGGCAGCCGCGCAAGAACTCATAGATGAACTCGAACGCCATGCCGTACATGTGCGCCATCGGCAGGATGCTCAGCACGTTGTCGCCTTTCTTCACGTTGCTGCCCATTGCATGGCAGGCGAAGTCGAAGTTGCTCCAGAGGGCGCGGTAGGGAATCATCACGCCTTTTGAGAACCCCGTGGTGCCGCTGGTGTAGTTGATGAGCGCCAGTTCGTCGGGACTTTTCTCCTTGTAGTAGTTCACATGCTCGGAACGGAAATATTTGGGATATTTCTTGCCGAACATCTCGTTCAGGTGCTCGCGGGCGTAGGTCAACTTGTCTGAACGGGAGAAAAGCACCGAATAGTCGGGGATATAGATGATGCCTTCGATGTTGGGCATCTTCATCGGGTCCACCTGTGTGGAGACCACGTCGCCCGCGAAGAGAATCTTGGCTTCGCTGTGGTTGACGATGTTGTGGATTTGGTCCGCCGTGAACTCATGGAGTATCGGCACGGCGACGGCACCGTAAGTGAGGGTGGCAAGAAATGCCGACGCCCAACCGGCGCTGTTGCGCCCGCATAGCGCTATCTTGTCGCCCTGCTTCACACCGCTGTTTTCAAACATGATGTGGAGTTTCTCTATCTTGCGGGCCACATCGTGGTATTGCAGGGTGATGCCCTTATAGTCGGTCAGCGCATCGAGGTTCCAATTCTCCTTGATGCTCTTCTCTATCAGTGTGTTGAAATTTGGTATTGATTCCATAGTGTGTTGTTTCTTGTTCAGGCGTCTTGATATAAATATCTCTTGATGCTCTTTTTGGGAGTCTTTGCAAATTCTTCCTTATGGATTTCTATGCCCGCCACCTTGCTGTAGGCTGGGATGGACGCGTTGAGTTCCTGGCGGTTTTGCTCCATGATGTTCACCAGGTCGTCGTCGGAGAAGCCCATGTTGTGGGCCTCGTCGTAGTCGGGATGGACGAGGGCGAAGAATTTCTCGCCTCGCTGCACGACGATGCTTTCGCTCACCATCGCCATGGAGTTGAGTTTGTCCTCTATTTCCTCCGGGTAAACGTTCTGTCCATTGGCGCTCAGCAGCATGTTCTTCTTGCGGCCGCGGATGAAGATGTTGCCCTGACTGTCCATCGTGCCCAAGTCGCCGGTGTGATACCAGCCGTCCTCGTCGATGGCCTCGCGGGTGGCTTCCTCGTTTTTATAATAGCCGAGCATCATGTTGGCGCCGCGTGTCACTATCTCGCCCTCGATGTGAGCGGGGTCGCTGCTGAGGATGCGCACTTCCATCCTGTCCACGGGGCGGCCGCAACTGCCCATGGCGTATTCTTTCCAGTCCCAATAGGAGATGAGGGGGGCGCACTCTGTCGTGCCGTAGCCGACGGTATAGGGGAAGTCGATGCTCTTGAGAAAAGCCTCCACCTCTTGGTTGATGGCGGCGCCGCCGATAATCATTTCGTAGGCGTTGCCACCGAAAGCCTCATATACCTGTTCGCAAATCTTCTGCTTCACCTTCTTGTTGATGACGGGCATGTTGAGCAGGAGCCGCATCATGTTGTTCTGGATTTTGGGGAAGACTTTCTTGCGGATGATCTTTTCGATGATGAGCGGGACCGCCACGATGAGTGATGGCTTCACGTCGGCAAATGCCTGGGCGATGATGGCGGGGGAGGGGAGACGGGTGAGGAAATAAAGGTGCATTCCATAACTGAAGGAGAAAAGGAACTCGACCGCCATGCCATACATGTGTGCCATCGGCAGGATGCTCAGCATGTTGGTGTGCGGCTTCAAGTAGGGGATGGCGAGGCGTTCGAAGATGAAGTTGATGTTGCTCACCAATGAGCGGTAGGGCAGCATCACGCCCTTGGAGAAGCCTGTCGTCCCACTCGTGTAGTTGATGACTGCCAATTCCTCTTCTTGGTCTTCGTGATAAGTGACGTTTTCTTTCTTGAAGGCGCGGGGATATTTTATGCCAAACAGTTCGTTGAGGTGCTCACGGCTGTAGGTGAGTTTCTCGGTGCGCGACATGAAGACGGAGAAGTCGGGCATATAGACGATGCCTTCGATATACGGCATCTTGTCGGCGTCGATTGACTTTGCCACCACGTCGCCCACGAAAAGGAGCCTCGCCTCGCTATGGTTGACGATGTTGTGTATCTGTTCGGCGTTAAACTCATGTAGTATGGGCACAGCCACCGCTCCGTAGGAGAGGATGGCCAAGAAGGTTACACCCCAATGGGCACTGTTGCGGCCGCATAAAGCAATCTTGTCGCCTTTCTCGACGCCAATTTGCTCCATCATGATATGCAGCTTTTCTATTTTGCGGGCTACATCTTTATATTGTAGCGTCACTCCTTTGTAATCGGTGAGCGCGTCGTAGTCCCAATTCGCTACAATGCTGTTGGCGATGATACGATTGAAACTTTTTTCCAATTTCATTGCACAAATTTTCTAATAATGTGCAAAGGTAATATCTAATTTGCACAATTCAAAAAAAAATGTGCAATTTTTGCTGTTGGGATGGCTTTATATTACAAAAATGATGGAAAAGGAGGAAAAATCATTCGTATTTCATCGATTTCGCGGGGTCGATGTGCGAAATGAGGAAACTCGGTGCGATGAGGACGACGACGCTGACGATGAGTGTGGCGACATTGATGAGGAGGATGGCGGGCAGATGGATTTCCACAGGCACAATGTCCACGTAATAAGTTTCGGGGTCGAGTCGCACCAAACCCGTCCACTGCTGCAGCAGACAGAGTCCAATGCCGATAAGGTCGCCGATGAACATTCCTTTGGCGATGATGAAGACGGCAAACCAAAGGAAGGTGTGGCGGATGGTGCTGTTGCGGGCACCCATCGACTTCAGGGTGCCAATCATGCTGGTGCGCTCGATGATGATGATGAGCAAGCCGGAAATCATGGTGAACCCAGCCACCGCCACCATCAAGGCGAGGATAATCCACACGTCGAGGTCGAGCAAGTCGAGCCATGCGAAGATGTTGGGGTAGGAGCGCTGGATGGTGAGCGACGAGTAGATGGAGCCGTATTTGTCTTCCTGGCGGTCAACAAGGTCGTTGAGTGCCAGGTCCACCTCTTCGATTTTCTCGAAGTCATCGACGGTGAGTTCCGCCCCGCTGGCTTGGTCTTGTTCCCATCCGTTGAGTTTGACGACGGTGCGCAGGTCGGTGAAGCAGATGGCCTCGTCGAAGTGCTTGAGGTCGGTGCGGTAGATGCCGCTGATGGTGAACCGGCGGGTGCGCACGTTGTTATCGCTCATGAAGTAGGCGAAGATGCGGGTGCCGGCTTTCAGTTGCAACTTGTCGGCCATGAGTTGCGAGACGAGGATTTGGTTGCTGCTCTTTTGGTCGCTGAAGGCGGGCAACGTGCCTTCCACCAGATGGGCGGCGATGAAGGTGGAATCGTATTCCTGTCCCACTCCCTTGAAGGTGACGCCCAAGAAGTCGTCGTCGGTCTTGAGGATGCCTTGTTTCAGGGCGTAGCGCTGCACATGGTGAACGCCGGCGATGCCGCCAAGCCGCTGCATCATGCTGTCGTCCATGCACACGGGCGTGGGCTGGTCGTATTGCAGGGCGAGATAGTCGGCCACGGTGATGTGGCTGCCGAATCCCACCACCTTGTCGCGGATGGTATGCTTGAATCCCAACACCACACACACCGACACAATCATCACCGCAAGGCCGATGGCCACGCCGGCGGTGGCGATGCGGATGGCAGGGCGGCTCACTTTCCTGCGGTCATCCTCGTCGCGATAGATGCGTCGGGCTATGAAGAGTGGGAGATTCATCGTGTGTCAGTCATCGACGCGCCCGGGATAGGCTTCAAGGGCCTTGCGGAGCACCACAAGGGCATGGATGAGGTCGTCTTTCTTCAGCACGTAGGCGATGCGCACTTGGTTGATGCCGGCACCGGGGGTGGTGTAGAAACCGGCGGCAGGAGCCATCATCACCGTGGCGCCTTCGTACTCGAATTTCTCCAGGCACCAGCGGCAGAATTTCTCGGCGTCGTCAACGGGCAACTTGGCCACGGTGTAGAACGCGCCCATGGGGATGGGGGAGTAAACGCCAGGGATGCGGTTGAGTCCGTCAATGAGGCATTTGCGGCGCTCCACATATTCGTCGTAAACATCGCGGTAGTATTCCTCGGTGGCGTCGAGCGAGGCCTCTGCCACTATCTGTCCGATAAGAGGGGGCGACAGGCGCGCTTGGCAGAATTTCATCACGGCGGCACGCACGGCGGCGTTCTTGGTGATGAGTGCCCCGATGCGGATGCCGCATTCGGAGTAGCGCTTCGATACGGAGTCAATAAGTATGACGTTCTGTTCGATGCCCTCCAAGTGACAGGCGCTGATGTAGGGCGAACCGGTGTAGATATATTCGCGGTAAACCTCGTCGGAGAAGAGGTAGAGGTCGTATTTCTTCACGAGGTCGCGGATTTGGTTCATCTCCCTGCGGGTGTAGAGATAGCCGGTGGGGTTGTTGGGGTTGCAAATCATGATGGCGCGTGTGCGCTCGTTGATCAGTTCCTCGAACTTCTCCACCTTGGGCAGTGAGAATCCCTCGTCGATGGTCGTGGCGATGGTTTTTATCTTGGCACCCGCCGAGATGGCGAAGGCCATGTAGTTGGCGTAGGCGGGTTCGGGCACGATGATTTCGTCGCCCGGGTTGAGGCAGGAGAGGAAGGCGAAGAGCACCGCCTCGCTGCCGCCCGACGTGATGATGATGTCGTCGGGGGTCACGTTGATGTTGTATTTCGCGTAGTAGCCCACCAGTTTCTCTCGGTAACTGAGGTAGCCTTGCGAGGGTGAATACTCGAGGATGTCGCGGTCGATGCTCTTGAGGGCGTCGAGGCCTTCCTTGGGTGTGGGGAGGTCGGGCTGACCGATGTTCAAGTGATAGACTTTAGTGCCTCTTTTCTTGGCGGCGGCTGCCAAAGGTGCCAATTTTCGAATCGGCGACTCCGGCATCTCTGTTCCACGAATGGATATTTCTGGCATACTTTTCTTGTTTCTATTTGCTTTTAAGCGGCAAAGTTACGAATAAACGAGTGAAATACAAAAGGAAAACCAAAGTTTTCGTTTTTATTTCCGAGTGTATCTCCAACATTGAGCATAGTCACCAGATGATATTCAAAGCCTCCACATCTTTTATACCATTGCATTTTTTTTTCTTTTAGGTCGTTTTTTTGTAATTTTGTGTCACAAAAACGCAAGGCTTACGTACTATATAAAAAGAATCATTCTTCATATGTTTAACCCAATCATTATAGACCGAAAGAATATGAAAAGAATTATCATGGGCATTACGATGATGCTGACCTTGACCATGATGTCGAGTTGCATCACCAAGGAGAATGCAGAGAATGGTGAAAGTGGCAACGTTAAGACCAAAGTCGGCGTGAAGAGCGCTGCTGCCAATGCCACCCACTATGACTTCGATGGTTTCTCAATATTATCCTTGAGCGGAATCGTCCATGCCGTTGTCAGGCAGGGCGAACGCTATGCCATAGAGGTGGACGAGAGCCCAAACCACAAAATCAAGACTTTCGTGGAGATAAAGGGCGATAGGCTGACAGTTTATACAAAAACAAAGGAGAGCGACATCCAGAAAGATGAATTTCCGACCGTCTATGTCACCCTTCCGACCATCAAGGGGTTGGAGGCCGACGGTGCCACGAATGCGTGCATTTCCAATTTGAATGTAGGCGACATGAAAGTCGGCTTGTCGGGAGCGTCGCATGCGACATTCGATGACATGAAATGCGGCAACCTGGACGTTGAGTGCTCTGGAGCGGTTCACTTGGGCTTTGGCAAGGTGAAGTGTGAGTCGCTGAAAGTGGCCCTGTCGGGTGCCGTCACACTGACCCTTGCCGCTGATGCCAACGGAAGCATCGACATCGGCAACAGCGGTGCCTGTCAACAAAACCTCCAGTTGAGCGGCAAGACGCTCAAAATGGAAAACAACGGGGCCTGCAAAAGCGATGTCACGTTCAAGGGCATTTCTGCTAATGTGTTTTGCAGCGGTGCCGGAAAAGTTAAACTTGACGTGGACTGCGAGGAGTTGAAAGCAAGGAACAGCGGCGCATCGACGTTAACTATCAGCGGCACGGCGGACAAGACCGACATCAACGCTGATGGAGCGGCAACTATCAACACCAAGCAACTGAATCAATTATAGATTGAGGCTACATGACTGATGAAGAACTGAGGGACATGCTCCCCGCGCTCAGACCCAAACTGATAGACTTCGCCTGCCGTTATGTGAAAGACGGCGATGAAGCCGAAGACATCGTGCAGGACGCGATGCTCAAACTGTGGGTCGTGCGCGACAGGCTCATCGGTCCGACCGAGGGATTCGCCATGGCGGTCGTGAGAAACCTTTCGTTGGACTATCTTCGGAAAAAACATCATTTCGACTCTCTCACAGATATGGAGAAGATGGAGATGGAAGATGTTTCCCACGACACCGACGGCGAATCGACCGAAGAACTCATGCGCATCATTGGCACCTTACCCGAGCGGCAGCAGACCATCCTGAGGCTGCACGACATGGAGGGTGTCAGTTACGAGGAAATCTCCTCCGTAACTGGCATTCCAATGACCGCTCTCCGCCAAACTGTCAGCCGAACCCGGCGCCTCGTGCGCATGCGCCTGTTGGCCGCTATCGGCGCTGCTGTGGTGATGCTCGTAGTTGTAGCATGGGGATGGCACTCCTGGCAGAACGAGCAGTACATGCGCCGCCATGAGGGTTCCTACGTGATGGTGAATGGCAAGCGCAACGACGACCTCAGGCAGATTCGCCCGCAGATAGAGGAGGCTCTCACCCAGGCCAGCGGCATCGAGCGCTCCGTTGAGCAGCAGACCTTGGTGCGCCAGGCAGAAGAGGAGGTGCTCAACAGCATCTGCGACCTCAAAGAGCGCCAGCGGCTGAAGGAATTGCTGAAGAATTAAAGATGTTGCAGTTTAATAAGGGATTGTCCGATTACGGACTGAAATGTAGAATAGTATAAAAATGCCACAAAATGGATACGAGAATAGTCAGAAAACTTGTTGCCCTATGCTTTTTCTTCTTCATTGGTGTTGGGTCGCATGCCCAGAACAGTATTGACGAAATAGTGGAGAATTTCTCGACACTTGGCTCATCCAGGTTTACCTCTGTGGTGGACAGGGATCCTAAGACTCGGAAAATCATCAAGGTGGTGAAGGTGCTGGAAGTGCAAAGGCATCAAACCGACAAGTTGCGCAAGGTTTTCCTTCGGGAAAAGGACAATGGCAGTTTCAGCCACGTTAAGGACGGCAGGGAGGAAACAATGACATTAACCGTGGAGTCGCCCGAGCGTGTGCGTATCTATATGTTACGCACAGAGCAAACGAATCCACGGTTCTACGGCCCTGCCAAGGTCACCATCATTGTGAAGAACAATACCAGGTGAAGGGAAGACGAAAGTGCCGCTTTCCCTTTATGCTACGTTCTCCACGTCCTTGAATTTTAGGGTGGCGTAGTTGGAGAGTGTCAGAAACTTCAGCGAAGCCAAAATAGTACGAAAAGTCGAGTAGAGAACCAATCGACCCCCAAAGGAAAACAACCATGAAGAAGACATCCCTACTGCTTTTATTCCTGCTGCCTGTCCTATTGACGATTAGTGGTCAAGGCATCTCTGGCACCGTGGTCAACGACTCCTGCCAAGCCGTGCCGTTCGCCAATTTGCTGCTCTTCAATGTCAAAGATACGGCATACGTGACTGGAACAGCCACCGATGCCCTTGGACTATTCACTCTGCCAGTGGAAAAAGGCAACTACCTCATGCGTGTCACTTCCCTCGGCTATGACACGCTGACGGCCAAAGTGTCGGCACCCACGACGGGTTTTTCTCTACGTCTCACATCCAATACTATGGCACTGAAAGAAGTGACTGTCAGAGGGAGGAAACCCATAAGTTATATGCAGGGAAACGCTCTTGTCACCAATGTGGCTGGCACCACCCTCTCCAACTTAGGCACTTTGAACGATGTGTTGCGCTTCATCCCCATGGTGTGGAACTCAGGGTCGGGATTTGAAGTGGTGGGCAAAGGTGCCCCTATCTATTATATCAATCGTAGGCTCGTTAGGGATCCCAATGAACTCGACAGACTGTCTTCCCAAAACATCCAACGCATAGAGGTGGTGCATCACCCAGGTGCCAGATATGGGAAGTCGGTGAATGCTGTCATTATCATACACACCAAGAAGCGCACCGGCGACGGACTGTCGCTCATACTCGAAAACCTGTTGCAAGTGAACCATTACACCACCGACGAGGCGCAAACTGAGGTATATTACAGGAAGGGAAAATTTGAAATCTCCACTCTTGTCAAGGGCAGCACATACAAAGACAAGGACTTTCAGATAATGGACCAGACTGTGTTTACCGACACCATTTGGAACCTTGTGGAGCGGAAGAACAGTTACGACAAAGGCAAGACCTTGAATGTTAGGCTTAGGGTGAACTACGACATCAACGCCCATCACTCGCTGGGTGCTTACTACAGTTTCAGAACCTATAAGTTGGACTACCACCGTCCAATTGTCAACGACGTAATGGCAAACGACTTGCCCTACGATATCATCAACACCAAAGAAGACCAGACCACCCAAACCTTGCCCTACCATTATTTCAGTTCCTATTACAATGGTAGCATAGGCAAATTGAACATCGACTTTAACTTGGATGGCCTTTTCCACCACAATACATCGGAATCAGAGCAAGACGAGAGGGCCATCAATACATCCAGCAGGCTAATCAGAACAAACAACACCTCAGACAGTCATCTGTGGGCTGAACGGCTTGTGCTCACCCTTCCCTTGCAGAATGGCAATGTTTCGATAGGCAATGAGAGTTCCATCACTTCACGTGATAACAAGTCGATGATTACTGGCACCAACATCGGTGATAGCGAAAGCCATGTGTACGGAAAGAACGCAGCGTTCTTCGCCGAGTTCACCCAAAAATGGAAGAAAATATCTTGCAATGTGGGGCTTCGCTTCGAGCACACATCAACCAAATACACCTTGCAAGAAAATAAAACGCTCGTCTTCAATGACGTGTTCCCTTCATTGACATTCTCCTACAACCCGAAAGACAATATTAGCCTATCTTTTTCTTATAGAGGTTTCAGAAGCCTGCCCACTTACCAGCAACTCAACAGCAACATGCAATACGTCAACAGGTTCAATATCTCTGTGGGCAATCCTTTATTGCAACCTTCTTCAACGAGAAATGCCTCCTTCAACCTTTGGTGTCGGTTCTTCTACCTCAATATTAACTACACCCACAAAGCCAACATAGTCACCTTGGTTTCGCTTCCCACGGTCGATGACGATGCCACCACGCTCTTCACCTACGACAACAGCGGCAAGAAAGACCAAGTACAATTCTCGGCTGGCATCCAAAAGCAGGTCTCATTTCTCATGTTCAATTACCAAGCGTCTCTATACAAACAATGGTATAAGAACATCTTCAGAGGAGAACCGATGAGTTTTAACAAGCCCAGTTTCTCGCTCAACTGCAATACTGCAGCCACTTGGAAGAGTTGGACCTTCTCACTCTTGTTCAATTATTCGACCAGGGGGCATTCCGACAATATCTACACTTACTCCAAGACCCAAATGCACTTTGGTGCCACAAAAGCCTTCTTCAAGAAAAAACTCCAGGTCGATATTTGGCTTATCGACATTTTCAATACGAAAAGAAACCACAACATCATCTACAGCCACAATTTCATGTACGACAGCAACTACAAACCCTCTTCAAGGAAGATGACCGTCTCTCTGCGTCTGAACATCAACGCCACAAGAAGCAAGTATAAAGGTAAGGGGGCTGGCAATACAGAGAAGAACAGGCTATGAGGATCTTCATCCGAGGGGTGACCTTGCTACATCTCGGGACAATCCAATAATTTTCCATTTTCGCTTCTTTGTCTCAGTATTATTTTGTAATTTTGCTTGCAAAAGATGGATGAATGAAGATTAATCATAGACAGGCATGATGGAGAGACGCTATCCCGTAGGCATACAGACCTTCTCGCGACTGAGGAAGGAAGGTTATGTGTATATCGACAAGACAGATTTGATGTGGCGGATGACACGCATCAGTCCTTTTGTTTTCCTGAGCCGCCCCAGGCGGTTTGGCAAGTCGCTGCTCACCACCACGCTATGTTCCTTTTTCCATGGCGAGCGCGAGTTGTTTGAAGGGCTGAAGGTGATGGAATTGGAGAAAGAATGGAAACACTACCCTGTGCTGCACATCGACGTGAGCATGGCAAAAGGGAAACCCGACGAGGATGCCTTGTCAAGGGCGCTGATGCTGCAATTGGAACCTTTTACCGATATCTATGGCGTCAACCCCAATGAGAAACTTCCCGGGGAGGTGTTCTCTGGTCTCATCCGCCGCGCCTACGAGCAGACGGGCGAACAGGTGGTGGTGGTCATCGACGAGTACGATGCACCGTTGCTGGATGTGCTGCACGAGGAAGAGCAATTACCGGGGTTCCGTCGCGTCATGCAGGAATTCTACCAATGTCTCAAGGCGCGTGAGGCGATGATTCGCTTCTGTTTTATCACAGGCATCACGAAGTTCTCCCAGTTGAGCATCTTCTCCACCCTCAACAACATCACCAATATCTCGTTGCATCCTCAGTTTGCCGCCATCTGCGGTATCACCGGCGATGAAATCGATACACAGATGCAGCCTGACGTGGCTCATCTGGCAGAACGCTACAAATGTTCTCCCGCAGAAATGCGTGAAAAACTCCGTGTCACCTATGACGGATATCGTTTCTCCGAAGAGTCGCCCGACATTTACAACCCTTTCAGTTTGATGAAGGCATTCAACGAACTCAGGTTGCGCCATTTCTGGTTTGAGAGCGGAACACCCTCCTATCTGATGCGCCAGATGCAACGTTTCCACACCGACATCACCAAACTCGATGACCTACAGGTGCCCGTATCGGCCTTCGACCAACCAACAGAGAACATGATGGACGCATTGCCGTTACTTTACCAGAGTGGATACATGACCATCAAGGATTATGATGAAACAACGGAAGAATACACGTTAGGCATTCCCAACAAGGAAGTGCGTGTAGGCTTTACCGAGGGGTTGCTCACATCCGTGTCCGGCATTCGTGGCAGTGACGTCCAGAGCGGTTTTGCCGCCCGTTTCTGGAAAGCCCTGAGTGCAGATGACACCGACCTTGCCCTACGGCACTTGCAGGCGTATTTGGAGGGCTTGCCCTACGTGGAGGGTTTCAAGAAGAAGTTGGAGGAGGTGACGGTGGCCGAGGGTTTCTACGAGTGGACGTTCTACCTCATTTTTTCGATGCTCAATGTGTACGTTCAGACGCAGGTGAAGTGTGCCCGCGGGCGTGCAGACATGGTGGTGTTCATGCCCGACGCCATCTACGTGATGGAACTGAAACTCAACGGCACGGCGCAGGATGCGCTCGACCAGATAGAACAAAAGGGCTATGCCCTTCGCTATGCCACCGATGGCCGCCGCATCGTCAAGGTAGGCATGGGCTTTTCCATCGAGCAGCGCACCCTGACGGAATACTTGATTCGCTCATAGCGCACCCTAATGCAGGAATGCCTAAAGATAATACGTTTAAAATATGTCATTGGAAGCCTCTAACCGAGGCTTCCAATGAAGGGTAAAACATTTTTGAACTACCTCACCACCCACTCGTAGAGACCTGCCGAATTGTCGTCGGGCAGCGTCACCTCCAGTTTCAACGCAGTGGTGGGTACGGGGTCGAAATTCACTGTGCAGGCTTCGCCTTTTGCCGTGGGATAGCGGTCGGCACCTGTCACGGGTGTCCATTCGCCAGTGGCGTCCTTGTACAGCAACCGCCACGATTTCGGCACCCGGCAACCGCCCCAAGGACCATCATCGAACCAATAGACAGTGGCACTCTGCACCGTGGCAGAATGGCCGAACTCGTAGGTCAGCCATTCCGTAGAACCCTTCTTGGGCCACCAGTGGTAGTAGGGGATGGTACGGTCGTTCTCGTCGGCGGGAATCAAACGGTCGTTGATGGAGGAGAGGGTGGTGGTGGCGTGCGAAGCCTCCACTTTCGACTCAGAGGCAAGGGTGGCAGGCTGTTTGGGCGAGGTGGCGCTCAGGTCTTGGGCATGCCACACGCGCATCTTGCCCGAACCGCGATGGCACCAGGCGTAGTAGGGGATGAGGCGCAGTTCCACATCCTTGGCGGTCAGGCGGCCGTTGCGGTCGAAGTCGAGTGCCTGCGCGTTGGTGCACAGCATTTTTATTGGCGTGTCGGCGATGGTGATGTCCGCCATGCTGAACTCAGGCGACTGGTTGAGCAGTCCGCTCATGATGTCGAATTCGTTGTCCACCCATTCCGCACAATACACGACGGGACCGCGCTCGATGCTCACACGACCCTTATCGGCCTCCACCTTGCGGTTGGCCCTCACCGTGCGGGGCTGCATGTCGAAGTGGATGCCCACCACGTCGCCCTTGCGCCAGTTGCGGTTGATGGTCAGGTAACCGTCTTCGGTCAACCTACCGTCGCTCTTCTTGCCGTTGACCGTCACCTTGTAGGCCAACCGTTTGTTGTCGGTGTATTCATAGAGGTTGCCGGGTGTCACCTGGCCGCGCACCCATCCCGGGATGCGAATTTTCAGCGTGAACTGCCCCGCCTTGTTCTGTGCGACGGTGAGTGCGATGTCGCCGTCCCAAGGATATTGGGTGGCTTGTTCCAAAGTCACCTTGCGCCCTTCGATGTCGAGTTCGCTCTTGTTGGAGAGGAAGAGGTTGACATAGACGTCGCGGTCTTTCACGGCATACACATAGCCGGGGAGGGAGGGGATGAAGCGGCAGATGTTGCTCGGGCAGCAGGCGCAGCCAAACCATGCCTGGCGCTGGTGCTGGCCCATCGACTCCAACGGGTTGGGGTAGAAGAAGCCGTTGCCCTCTAACGACACGCCGGAGATGAGGCCGTTGTAGAGGGTGCGCTCCAACACGTCATAGTATTTCGATTCGCCGTGGAGCAGGAACAAGCGGTAGTTGACATAGACATTGCCGATGGCGGCGCAAGTCTCGCAATAGGCGCTCATGTTGGGCAACTCATAGTTTTTGCCAAACGCCTCGCCGTTGGAAGTGGCGCCGATGCCGCCGGTGATATAGAGTTTCTTGCTGACGATGTTGTCCCAGATGCGGTCGATGGCGTCGATGTACGCCTTGTCGCCCGTCAGGGCAGCCACGTCGGCCATGCCCGCATACATGTAGGCAGCCCTCACGGCGTGCCCCACCGCCTCGTCCTGTTCCACAACGGGCTTGTGTGCCTGCGAATAGTCGTGGGTGATGGTGGTCTTGCCCCGATAGTCGAGGAAGAACTTGGCCTCGTCGAGGTATTTCTGCTCTCCCGTCACCAAATAGAGTTTGGCAAGCGCCATCTCTGCAATTTGGTGACCCGGCACGACACAAGCCTGTCCCGCCTTGGGACCCACTTCGCGGCACACGCAGTCGGCATAGCGGATGGCGATGTCGAGAAACTTGCGCGAGCCCGTGGCTTGATAGTGGGCGATGGCACCTTCCACCATGTGCCCTAAGTTGTAAAGTTCGTGGCTGAGGTCTTCTTCCTTCACCCAACGTTTCTCTCCCGCCCATTCATGAGGTTGACGGGGATTTTGCGTGCGCGAGGTATAGAGATAACCGTCAGGCTCCTGTGCGGCAGCGATGATGTCGAGCACGGAGTCGATGTAGGCCACAAGTTTCTTGTCCGGATAGGTTTGCAGGATATAACTGGCCCCCTCGATGGTCTTGTAAGGGTCGGTGTCGTCGAAGGAAAACCCACCCACCTTGAAGGTCTTGGAGGGGTCTTTCATGTGCGCCGTGGCATTGACGAAATTGGTGTAACGGCCCGTTTCCTCACATTTGGCGAAGGCCAAGGGGATGGTCACGTTGCGGCTGGCCTCCAACCGTTGTCCCCAAAAAGTGCCCGGTGTGACTTTCACTTGAGTGAAGGGAACGGGAGTGATGGGATAGCCGTGAGTGGCGTTTTCCTGGGCATGCGAGCAAGTGAGCGACAGGCAGGCCACGAAGGTGATGATTGTCTTTCTCATTTTCATTGTCAGATGGTTGTTGGGGTAGTAGTGTCGAGGGGGCGAAGGGTCTCGCATCTCGAATTTCCTGCAAAACTAATCATAATATTCCGAAAATGGAGAAAAAATTGTGCAGACTGATGCAAAAAATGTCCAAAACTGCCCGAAATCATTGACTTTAGATGATTTTGGAGCAGAATTGGACATTTTGCGCAGGAATTCTGGCGGGAGATGACTTGTGGAAGTGGAATACCAATAGCACCTCCGCTGCCAATAGCGGCACGCTATTTCACTTCGTTCGGCAGTTCCTTGCCTTCTATGAAGTCCTTGATGTTTTGCAAGGTGGTGACGGCGATGTTGTGCGTGGCTTCACGAGTGAAGAAGGCTTGGTGCGAGGTGACGATGACATTGGGCATCATCAACAGCAGGGCGAGTTTGTCGTCGTCGATCATCTTGTCCGAGCGGTCCTCGTAGAAATAGTTGGCTTCCTCTTCATAGACATCGAGGCCCGCGGCACTGATTTGGTGGGTGCGGAGACCGTCGATCAAGTCCTCTGTCTTGATGAGTTTGCCACGACCGGTGTTGATGATCATCACGCCAAACTTCATCTTGGTGATGCTTTCGTTGTTGATGATGAATTTGGTCTCTTCTGTCAACGGACAGTGTAGGGAGATGATGTCAGAGCCTTCGTAAAGTTCGTCGAGCGTGACCATCTTGACGCCATATTGGCGGGCGAACGCCTCATCGGGATAGAGGTCGTAGGCAAGGATGTTCATGCCGAAGCCATGCAGGATTTTCGCCAGTTCCTTGGCAATGCGCCCCAAGCCCACGAGGCCCACCGTCTTGCCGTACATGTCGAAGCCGAGCAGGCCGTTGAGTTTGAAGTTGCCTTCACGCGTGCGATACACCGACCTATACACCTTGCGGTTCAGGGTCAGCATCAGCGTGACGGCGTATTCTGCCACGGCGTGGGGCGAATAAGCCGGGACGCGCACCACCTTGATGCCATGTTCGCGAGCCGCCTTGATATCGACGTTGTTGAAACCGGCACAGCGCAATGCGATGAGTTTCACGCCGTTCTGTGCCATTCGCTCGATGACGCGGGCGTCGCATTCGGCATTGACGAAGATGCACACGACATCCACACCTTGGGTCAGCGAAACGGTGTTCATGCCCAAGCGCTCCTTGTAATAGATGATTTCAAAGCCGAAGCCGACATTCACCTTATTGAAATTCTCTTTGTCGTAACTTTTTGTGTCGAAAAAAGCAATTTTTGTAGTCATAGGCTGATTGTTTGGTTAATGGTTTGCAAATATAGGAAAAAAAACGGGAATAATAAGCCAGTTATGATAAAAGATGTGTTTTTTCTTGTATTGTCTCCAAAAAAGGGATGGATTTGCCTGATGGCGAAAAGCATCACCAACATCGAAAAATCCTGGATTTCTCAGAGAAACCCAGGATTTTCCATATAGGTAATGATTGATGGCCTTACTTCATTGCCAATTCTATGACCTTGTCCACGGCTGCCGACAAATGGTCAACATCCTTGCCGCCGGCAGAGGCGAAATGGGGCTGGCCGCCGCCACCGCCCTTGATGAGTTTGGCAGCCTCGCGAACCAGATTACCGGCATGAAGGCCTTCTTTCACCAGATCGTCGCTGATCATCACGTTGAGGATGGGCTTCCCCTCGTTGATGGCACCCAATACGCAAATCAGGTGGTCGGGAATCTCTTGGTGCACCTTGAACACCAAATCCTTGGCCGATGCAGCATCGATAGGTAGCACCGACCCCACCACGTTGATGCCATTGACAATTCTCGCCTTGGCAACCAACTGTTCCTTGGCACGCTCTGTGGCCTGGGCGCGGAACCCTTCAATCTGCTTCTTCATGACATCGTGCTCACCGATGTATTTCTCGATGACACCG
Organism: uncultured Prevotellaceae bacterium; assembly: GCA_946415525.1. Lineage (GTDB taxonomy): Bacteria > Bacteroidota > Bacteroidia > Bacteroidales > Bacteroidaceae > Prevotella. The sequence goes on from CAMKSZ010000005.1 coordinate 36,255, forward strand.
CGAAGGTCCTTGGCGTTGTTGAAAAACATGCGGATACTTTTCACCAAGTCTTCCATGTTGTAGAGCAGTTCCTCGCATGCCTTGCCCGTCTTCGCCTCCACACGGCGGATGCCAGCGGCCACGCTGCTCTCGCTGACAATCTTGAATATGCCGATGCGGCCTGTCGATGTGGCGTGGATGCCACCGCAGAGTTCACAACTCGGGCCGAAGCGCACCACACGCACCTTGTCGCCATATTTCTCGCCAAAGAGGGCGATGGCTCCCATTTCGCGGGCTTCGCCAATGGGTATCTCACGGTGCTCGTCGAGGGCGATGTCCTGACGGATGAGGTCGTTGACCAGACGCTCCACCTGACGTATTTCCTCGTCGGTGACTTTTTGGAAATGAGAGAAGTCGAAGCGCAAAGTGTCGGGACTGACGAACGAGCCTTTTTGTTCCACATGGTCGCCGAGAACTTGCTTCAGGGCGTAGTCTAACAGGTGGGTGGCAGTATGGTTGGCGGCGCAGGCCTCGCGCAAGTCCGTATCGACACATGCCATGAAGTCGGCTTCCGGCTGTTTCGGAAGAGCCTTGACGATGTGGATGCTTTGGTTGTTCTCGCGCTTGGTGTCGATAATCTCCACCGTTTCGTTCTCGCTCACGAGCACGCCCTTGTCGCCCACTTGGCCGCCCATTTCGCCATAGAAGGGCGTGTAGTCGAGCACCAGTTCATAATACGTGTTCTTCTTCTGCGTCACCTTCCGGTAGCGCAGGATGTGGCACTCGTATTCGGTGTAGTCGTAACCTACAAACTGCTGCTCTCCCTCGAGCAGTTCCACCCAGTCGGAATTTTCCACCACGGCGGCATTGCGGGCGCGAGCCTTCTGCTTCTGCATCTCCTCGTCGAACTGCTTTTCATCGACGGTGTAGCCGTTCTCGCGGCAGATGAGTTGGGTGAGGTCGAGTGGGAAACCGTAGGTGTCGAACAGGCGGAAGGCCTGTTTGCCGTCGAGCACGGTCTCACCGTGGGCTTTCAGTTCATCCATGTCGCCATTGAGTAGGCTGATGCCTTTGTCGAGAGTGCGGAGGAAGGCATCCTCCTCTTCTTTCATCACGCGGCTCACCAACTGCTGTTGTGCGGGGAGTTCGGGATAGGATGCCCCCATTTCTGCCACCAACGTGGGGACGAGGCGATAGATGAAGGCTTCTTTCTGGTTGAGGAAGGTATAGGCATAGCGCACGGCACGCCTGAGGATGCGTCGGATGACATAGCCCGCCTTCGCATTGCCAGGCAACTGGCCGTCGGCGATGCTGAAAGCCACGGCGCGCAGATGGTCGGCGATGACGCGCATGGCCACGTCGGTATCTTCTGTCTCGCCGTATTTCTTGCCCGAAAGGCGCTCAATCTCGCGGATAATGGGTTGGAAGACGTCGGTGTCGTAGTTGGAGGTCTTGCCTTGGAGGGCGCGCACCAAGCGCTCGAAGCCCATGCCGGTGTCGATGACGTTCATCGACAGTTTCTCCAACGAACCGTCGGCGCGGCGGTTGTATTGCATGAACACGAGGTTCCAAATCTCTATCACTTGCGGGTCGTCCTTGTTCACCAACTCGCGTCCAGGCACTTTGGCCTTCTCTTCGGCGGAACGGGAGTCGAGGTGGATTTCTGAACAGGGTCCGCAGGGACCGGTGTCGCCCATCTCCCAGAAATTGTCGTGCTTGTTGCCGTTGATGATATGGTCGGCGGGAACGAATTTCGACCAATAGGCGGCGGCCTCGTCGTCGCGGCTCAGCCCTTCGTCGGCAGAACCCTCAAAGACGGTCACATAGAGGTCGGCGGGGTTCAGTTTCAGCACGTCCACCAAATATTCCCATGCCCAAGCGATGGCTTCTTCCTTGAAATAGTCGCCAAAACTCCAATTGCCGAGCATCTCGAACATGGTGTGGTGGTAGGTGTCGTGACCCACTTCTTCGAGGTCGTTGTGCTTGCCGCTCACACGGAGGCATTTCTGAGAGTCGGCGCGGCGGCGCGGCTCAGGGTTGCGGGTGCCGAGGATGATGTCTTTCCATTGGTTCATGCCGGCATTGGTGAACATCAGGGTGGGGTCGTCTTTCACCACCATGGGGGCGGAGGCGACAATCGTATGGCCTTTCGACTCAAAGAATTTCTTGAAAGAGTCGCGGATTTCGTTGGCTGTCATCATTTTTGTCGATATTTGTTGTATTTTCTAAAATTGCCGCAAAATTACTAACTTTTTCCAACAATAACGAATTTTCCAAGAAGTTACTTTGCCGACAGTCGTATTTTGGGAGTTTGGGAGTTTATTATCTTCATTATTTTTTTCACATGAATTACCAGTAATTGGTCATGAATTCCTTTGCTCACAAATGTAATTGGCAATTCGCCTGAGTTGTTCCGTATGTTGCGTTGATAACGCAACATATCATTTTGCACGGAACAGAATTAATGGCTAATTCATGCATTTTATGTTTACTTTGTTTCCTTGTTGTTGTTTGTTGTCCTTTGTTGTTCTATGTTGTTTGATTATATATGTTACTACATTTGCTTTTTACTCGCTTAATTGTTTTTTTGCTCCATCTTCCATTAAGAAAAAACAAATTCTTTGCCTCGGCTGTCTTAGAAATCCATTTTTTTATCTATTTTTGCAGAAAAGTTCACTATGGAGAGATTTTTCAACACCGCCGGCCCCAATATTGTCGAGGACAACTACACCATCGACCCGCTCAAACGTTTCGACTTGGATGACATGCTGACCCTCATCCGTCAGGAGAGATATTTCGTGTTGCATGCCCCCCGTCAGACGGGCAAGACCTCCTGCCTGCTCGCATTGCGCGACTATCTCAACCGCGAGGGACGCTACGTCGCCGTCTATGCCAACGTGGAGGGCGGCCAGGCGGCACGCAACGACGTGGAGCGGGTTATCAAGGCCACCTGCGACACCATCGCACAGAAAATGAGGTTAGTGCTGAAAGACGACATGCCTTTAACCATTCGTGACAAGGTTTTCAATTTGCCTGTTGACTCGATGCTCACCACCTTCTTGCGGATGCTCAGCGAGTCATTGCCCCGCCCCCTTGTGCTCTTCCTTGACGAAATTGACGCGTTGGTGGGCGACAGCCTTGTCAGCGTGCTGCGTCAACTGCGTGCGGGCTACGACGACCGCCCCGCCGCCTTCCCGCAAAGCATCGTTCTCTGTGGCGTGCGCGACGTGCGCGACTACCGCATCGTGCTCTCCAACCAGGACA
>CAMKSZ010000006.1 GCA_946415525.1 uncultured Prevotellaceae bacterium
CCGGGACTGTTGCGTTTCGACAGGTCGCCGCTGACGCCTAATTTCAGCAGGGTGGTGGGGGTGATGTCGATATCTACATTTAGACGGTAGTTCCATCTCTTGTAGTTGGCATTGGTGTCATACTTGTCTTTCAACGTTTTGTCGGTCTTGTACATTCCCTGGTCTTCGACATACGACATGGAGGCATAGTAGCGGGATGTGTTGCCGCCACCGCTCAGGTTCACATTGGCGCGGGTGCTCCAAGCACCGTCTTTCAACAGGAGATCCATCCAATCTACATTGGGGTAGAGGTCGGGGTCGATGCCCGTGCGGATGATTTCTATTTCTTCGGGTTGGTAATAGACGGGTTGGTTGCGGGTGACGCGTGCTTCGTTCACCAAATTGGCATAGGTGATGCCATCCACGAACTCAGGGGTCTTCGTGCGGGTGTTGTAGGAGGTCTCTATCTTGCCGTTCACATTGATTTTTCCTGCCTTGCCGTGTTTGGTGGTGATGAGAATGACACCATTGGCGCCTTTGGAACCATAGATGGCGGTGGCGGAGGCGTCTTTCAACACTGAGAACGACTCGATGTCTTCGATGTTGAGGTCGTTGATGTTGTCGCGCTCGAAACCGTCAACCAAGATGTAGGCTGAAGAGCCTGCGCCAAAGGTGGAGATGCCGCGAATCCAGAATTCTGACGTGTTGCGGCCTGGTTGCCCGGAGGTTTGCATGGCGATGATGCCGGGAACGTTGCCTGCCAGCGTGTTCGAGATATTGCTGGAACTGTAGTGCTTCAAATCACTCATGTTCACGTTGGTCACGGCACCTGTCACGGTGAGTTTCTTCTGGGTGCCCATGCCGGTCACCACCACTTCATCGACTACGTTGTTCGACTCTTCTTGCATTTTCACGTTAATCTCGGTTTGGTCTTTCACCAGCACTTCGTGGGTCTTGTAGCCAATGTAAGAGTAAACCAAGGTCTGGTATTGTTTCACCTTGATTTTATAGTTGCCGTTAAGGTCGGTGATGACACCAAGTCCCTTCACGTCCTTCACCACGACACTGACGCCGATGAGCGGCTCGCCTGTCTCGTCGGTCACAATGCCGGTGATTTCTCGTTCGCTTTGTGCCCATGCACTTGGATTGATGCAGAGCATCATCATTAGCATTAAGATATATTTCTTCATAGCGTTCTTTTTTCACGTTTCACTGTTCTTCTCCCTCCATCGAGATTTCGCGGATGCGATGACCTACAGTGTCGAGTATGTAGAAACTGTTGGTCTCTTCGTTATAGGCAATGCCGGTAGGGTCACGGAATCGGGCGACTTCTCGTAGGTCGCCGTCTTCGGTGCCCCACATGTTGTTGTCGGTGATCGACGAGGTGCCTCGTCCGGCATAAGTGCGCACAAGTCCGTCGGGGGTCAGATAGCGGACGCAGTGGTTTTGGTTGTCGCAGAAATAGAAGTCGTAAACATCCTCGCGACCTGCTGCCACATATTCGGGATTTTTCACAAAACAGCCTTGGTAGGGACGGTTGAGACGGGCACTGGTGCCAACACCTTCCACCCATCCGGTCTTGCCCATTTCTCCGGCGAAGACGTAGGGGGCTGAGAAGCGTTTCTCTTGCTCGTTATAGTCTGTTCTGAGGATGTAGTGTTGGTTGATGACCACGATGTAAGCATATTTGCCCGACGGGTGGATGTCGATTTGGAATTCCCAACCATTGTCCTGAATGCGGAAAATGTTGTCATAGGCGCCATCCACTTGATAGGGGCTCCATGGGGAGCCGGTGTAGTCGGGCTGGAGGGTCTCGAAATAGCGCTTCATGTCAAGACGGAAAACTTGTCCGCTCTCATAACTGTTGAAATAGAGTTCTCCGTTCACGGGATGGATGGAGGCACCGTTGCATTGCTTGTAAGCGGCAAGTACTTGACGAACGCTGTTGTTGCTGAAAGAACCGTCGTAGTTGCGGGTGACAATCCATACGCTGGTCGATTGCTGGCCATTGTCGTCGCGGTCGGTCGATACCACCATGTACTTGGCCTTCTCGCCGGTGTAGGGGTCGTCGGCGAAGTCGATGGTGCGGAGACGTTGGTCTTGGAAACAGGCTGCCTTCGACATGATTAACTGTACGGTGCGCTTTTTCATGTCGAGCATCTGAATGCCGGGGCCTCCACCGTCATAGATGACATATAGGCGCTCTGGAAAGCGTGGGTCCCATTTCATGAATCCGTCGTCGCGGAAACCGGTGGCTTCGGAGAAGGGCACTGTCACGCCCACCGAACCGGGGTTCCATGGGTCGTCGCCGCTCTCATTGCGCGTGCCGCATAGGGTGCTGAGCACCATCTTGCGCTCATATTGGAAAAGTTGGGGGGCCTGTGCTGATTTCTGGCCGGTGGCTGCGTTGCCGACGGTTACCAGAATGTCGCCACGGTAGGCTCCCGCAGGAACAAAGCAATATATGACGGTGGGTTTCACGTTGACCACTACGGCTTTCTTTCCACCAATGGTGACGTTGACCAAGGCGGTGTCGGTGCCGAAATTCTGGCCAAAGATAACCATCTTTTGACCCACACCTCCGTCTTTGGGGGTGAAGTCGCTCACCACCACTTCCTTCGAGGCATCGAAGGGCAGGTCGTCGGCAACCTTGTCGTCATCCTTGCAGGATGTGACGCAGAGCGACAGGAATAACAGTAGGAACCCTAATAGGAACCTTAACTGTGTACTAATGGCAGATTGTCTTTTCATACATGTATCGTTTAGGTTATTTGTTCTCTCTGGCAAGTTTGTCGCTGAACACGCGCATCCAATAGCCGCCAATCACGCTGCGGGCTTTGAAGCCTACCATGAAACCGGTCTTCGTTTCGTGCCAATCGCTGATGGGGACTCGGCTTTCCGTCTCGTTGATATATTTGTATAGGGGTTCGACAAACTTTAGGAATGTCTTCTTGTCGCGGGCCATGCTGGCTGTCCACATAATCCAGTCGCTCTTCGTGTAGTCGCGGCGGATGTCGAGGGGAAGACCATACTTGTTTTGCTTGCCGAGGTAGTATTTCACCTCGCGCTCCATGGCGTCATTGGGGAATAGGTTGAGGTTCCATAGTTTGTCCCACACCATGTTGTATTTCTGGCTCCAGGTGTCCTTCCTGTCGAATGCCAGACGGTAGTGGTCGCCTTCGCGGGCGTCTTGTTCCCATTTCGCGGCCATTTCACGGGCTTTGGACATATATTTGTCGGCAACATTGGAGAGGCCTTTCAGGCGGGCCATCTCGGCATAGCCTGCCACACCCATGATGGCTTTAACGGATAGGTTGGCGTTATGGGCCCAATGTCCGGCAAAGTCGTCTGTGCATAGTTGGTTCGACGGGTCTTGCCCGTTCTCTGCCAAATAGTCGGCCCATGTGGTGATGATGTTCCAATATTTGTCCACATAACCTGTGTTGCCATCCATCTTGCATAGCATGGCGGCTAATGTGAGCATGTTGCCGGCTTCCTCCAATGGCATGTCTCCACCATACACTTGACGGTTGGCCTTGGGATATTGCCCTAAGTCGTGGGCGGCAAAAGGTTTCGTCCATCTACCCGAATAACTGTAATCGAAAATGGAGGTCATCATGGCTTTTTGAAGTTCGGGGTTGTAGCAAAGGAAGAGGGGGGCTTCCGGATAGGTGAGATCGACGGTGTTGACACAGCCGTTGGAGTTGTTTTCTTTCGAGAAGAACAACAGGTTGCCTTCATCGTCGCGGAATAGTTTGTGGGCGGCGATGACGTGTCGGTAGGAGGCGGACAAGATTTCGGCATACTGCTTGTTGCCGGCCGACATGCCGTCGTCGTAGATTTGTTGGTCCATTTGGCGGCAGCGTTGCATGATGCTGGCATACTCGCGGTTCATGCGCTGGAACATGTCGAAGATGCTTACCGAACCTTCATGGGCCCAATAGCCTTTGTAGCGTTTGTAGAAATATTCGATGTCTTCTATCTCGTCGTAGCCTAAGAGCATGTAGGAGGAACTTTGGCGGGTGCTGCCAAAGTGATGCTCATAGCGCAAGTCGCCCTTGGGGTCAATGGTCACATCGCCGTTGATGGCGGGAAGATAAAGATAGCCCCAATCTATGCAAATACCGTCGCCGGTCTTGGCAAGGATGGGTTGCTCAATAGTGCCAACTTTTGCGTATTTCACTCCGCGATGTTCCTCTATGGTGCTGGTTACTGGTTGGTCGGCTCGGTTGACGGACAGTAGATGGGAGGCTGTCAATAAAAGTTTGGCGTTGTGTGCCTGGCCGTCGGTGGATCGCACTTGGTAGGAGATGTAGTTGATGGGCGACGAGAGAAGGTCGTAGTCGTTGATAATCATTGGGGCGGTGAATACGACATCGAGTTCCATAGGGCCACATTCAAAGGTATAATAGGTGTTGGTGGCGAGCACACTAACAGATTTCTGAATGGCTTGCTGCACGCCGCCAGGGCGGGGCTTCACCGTCTTGTATATGCCAAAGTCTGTGTAGGCTCCGCCTGTGGTGTTGTGACAATGGGCTGCGATGAGGTTCTTGCCGGGCTTAAACAAATTCTTTAATTGGGCGTCGATTGGCAGGCGGATTCCCTCGCGCCAAGTTTCGCCTGTCTTGACCACTTGAGTGCCATTGATATATAGTTCGAAAACATCGTCGTGGGAATAAACCATCATGAGTTCGTCGGAAAGGTCATCTGAACTTACTTCTATCTGGCGACGTACATATAAGTCGGAATGTTCTTCTCTCCATATTGTCTTCACCCAACTGAGGTCGGGCGAACCGAATGCGGCTGTTCCTTCTTTCCATGCACTATCGTCGAAGGTGGGTTGCTGCCACCCGTCTTGCTGTACTTCACGGCTGTAACGTGCCTTCCAGCCGCCTTCGTCTGCCATGGGGGCGACTGTCTTGAACACATTGGGGTCCTGACCCATGAAACAATAGGTCACTCCATCCACCTGAAGCCAGCCAGTGAGTGGCTTTTCGTCATTGGTCCAATGGCGCGTGATGCCATCGTTCAGACGGTCGTAGGGCGACCAAATGGAAAAATAGGGATCGCTGACCACTAAAGGAATCGATGGGACACGCAATGTTGTCGGTTGGTAGGGGCGAAACAGGTCGGCTGTCTGGCTTTGGGCTGCCATGGTGCCAAGGAGTATCATACCCAAAATCATAGTCTTCTTCATACGTTCTTCTTTTATTATCTTGTTGTTTGGTGTCTTTTTAAAGCGTTATCCTTACTTGCAATCAATTCTACCCTAAAAAAACAATGCCCTGCTTGAAATAAAATAATCATCATTACCTTAAATGAAACATTACAAACTACTAACTAATACAATTAAACAAAAACTATTCTCTATGAAGTATATTATCTGTCTTTAGGATGCTTTTCTGTTTGCAAAGAAAGTAATTATATGGTGGATTTATGGAAAAATACTATTCAAAGGATAGAAAAAAGTGTTCATAAGCACCAAAATATGAGAAGTCTTCGGAAGTTGTGACCAGATTTTTGCGTTAACTCCTTGTTTCGTTGTATCTTTGCAAAGCAACCTAACAAATAGTGTATGATGAAAGCAATAAAATATATCTCCTTTTGTATGATGGCCATGATGGCAGTGGCATGTAGGATGGCTCCAAACAGTCAAACTGATGCACAAGTGGTCTTTGAAAATGGCTACTACCCCTATTGCACTCTGTGGCAAGGGAAATACTATTATACAATGCAGATACCTTCCGCAGATAGCATTGTATTGTATGCCAATGCCGATCCTAAGGGACTTGCAAAAGGGGAGAGGAAATGTGTTTGGCACGACTCTAAAATGATGCATATTTGGTCGCCGGAATTGCATCGCCTAAGCAGCAAATGGTACATCTATTTCGAGGCCGATGGTGGAAATACCGACGACCACCAACTCTATGTCCTTGAAAATTTGTCCGACGACCCGATGAAGGGTGAGTTCAAATTGATGGGGGTCATCAAGACCAACGATGAATGGAATTTTGGATTGCATCCCACGAGTATCGTAGTACAAGGACAACAATACCTGCTCTGGTCGGGATGGCAACATCGACGGTCGGAAACTGAGACACAATGCATTTATATCGCACGGATGGAGAATCCATGGACGCTTTCTTCGGAAAGGGTGCTGCTGTCAAAGCCTGATTTGGAGTGGGAGCGACAGTGGATCAATCCTGATGGGACAAGGTCTAATTACCCGATTTTTGTCAATGAGAATCCTGAGGCATTTGTCACTAAGGACGGGCGGTATGTCTGCGTGTGCTATTCTGCCAGTGGCATCTGGACGGTGTATCATGCATTGGGCATGCTTTATGCACGAATCGGTGACGACTTGCTCAACCCACAGTCTTGGACGAAAGTGCAGGAACCTCTTTTCAAAGGTCAAGACGACAACCCTTTATACGGTACTTCTAATGTTTCTATAGTGCCTTCAAGCAATGGACAGGATTTCCTCTTATATTATGAGGCGCTGTGGAACGATGAGCAGGGAAACAATCACAGAGACGTGCGCTTGAAGGACATAGGATGGGATAAAAATGGGTTGCCCGATTTCGGACAACCCTGAATGTATTTCGCCGACCCTGCCGTCACTGCATCACCAAGAAGCGATAGACACAATGGCTTTTATAAACTTCACCTGGATTGAGCCAAGGTGAGGCCCACTCTGGGTGATTGGGGGAGTCGGGATAGTGCTGGGTTTCCAAACAGACGGCGGATTGCTTGGGATAGACGATGCCGCGCTTTCCTGCTACTTTCGACGTTCCGAGGAAATTTCCTGTGTAAACTTGCAAGCCGGGCTCATTGGTGAGCACTTCAAGTTGAATGCCTGTAAGTGGGGAGAAAAGGCTGGCGGCTACTTGGGTGTCGTCGCCGGCGGTGTTGAGGCACCAATTGTGGTCGAGACCTTCGCCTGCATTCTTGATTTGGTCGTAGTCGGACTGGGGGATGCGCTCGTTGAGGGGGGTGGGCATTCTGAAATCCATGGGGGTTCCTTCAACGTGCCGTACTTCTCCAGTGGGCATGTAGGTCGTGTCGGTTGGAGTGAAATGGTCGGCATTGACATATAGCACCATGTCTGTCGCTGGGCGAGATGGGTCGCCATTCAAATTGAAATAGGAATGGTTGGTCATGTTGATGACCGTGCGTTTGTCGGTCGTTGCCTCATAGTTGATGTCTATCTCGTTCTGGGCAGTGAGTGTATAGGTGACCTTGGCTGTCACGTTGCCGGGAAATTGGTTGTCGCCATCTGCTGAGTGTAGGGTGAGCACCAATTGGTTGGGCTGTTTTTGCTCGGCTTCATATACTTGATATTGCCAACCGGTCGGACCACCATGCAGACAGTGCCCGAAGTTGTTTTGGGGTAATTGGACGATGGTGCCGTCCACAGTGATGCGCCCTTTGTTGATGCGGTTGGCATAACGGCCGATGGCCGCTCCAAAGTCGCTTGGCGTATGTTCGATGTCGGCATAGTGGCTGATGCAGTCGTAGCCCAAAACCACATCTTGAAGATGACCGGTCTTGTCGGGCACCATAATGCTCACAATTCTCCCACCATAGTTGGTCACGCATACCTCCATGCCTTGTTGGTTGGTCAGCGTGAAAAGGCGAATGGGTTTCTCTGCGATGAGAGTGTCAAATTCTGATGGGTTGAGCCCAGATAGGGTGGGCACTATTGTCGATTGGGTGCATGACGCCAGCAACGCAGCAGCCAGCATTTGGAGGAAGAACAACCTTTTTATACTCATGGCAAGAATACTGATTTGATTACTGATGAGTGCAAAAGTAGTATTCTTTATGTCAATGGATGGAAAAAAACTATTCAGAGAAAAACACTATCTATTCAATTTGCTATGTAATCCTTGGGAAGACAGCCAAACTGTGCCTTGAAACATTTGGCGAAATAACTGCTGGACGTGAAACCGACTCGTTCCGACACTTCGCTGCTGCGCATGCCTTCTCGCAGCAAGCGGGCGGCTTGGTTCATTCGGGCCGTTTTCAGATAGTCGGTGGGGGTGATGCCGGTCAGGGCTTTGATCTTTCGATAGAAACTGCTGCGGCTCATGTTGAGTTGCTCTGCCAGGGTGTCGATGCTGAACTCTTCATCCGACATGTTCTTATCGACAAGTTTCTGGAGGTTTTCCACAAACTGAAGGTCTTGCTGGTTCATTCCAAGGGGTTGCTCTTCATTGCCGATATCGCTGGCGTGGAAACCGTCGATGCTCCGCATGCGCTCATAAAACTGTTGGCGCAGACGTAGCAAATGTTCTATTTGGAGATGTAACTGGCGGATGGAGAAGGGCTTTTCCAAATAGATGTCGGCTCCGCTCTCCATGCCTTCGACTTTGGATGCGACACTGACCTTGGCTGTCAACAGTATGACGGGTAAATGGGAGGTTTCTATGTTTTGTTTCAGCCGTTGGCAGAGGGATATGCCGTCCATGCGGGGCATCATCACATCGCTGACGATGACATCCACCTCATTGTATTTCAATAGGTCGAGGGCTTCCACACCATCATGTGCCTTGACCACCTTGTACCATTGCCGAAGGGCGTCGGTGGTGGCTTTCAGAAGTTCTTCGTTGTCTTCAACAAGAAGAATGCGGAATTTCCCTTGAGAATTGGTGCCTGACAGACTGGGCGAATCTGAAGGTACGTCGAGGTTTTCCCCATTGACGAGGGCGTCGGCTTCTTCTTCCGCCTCGGCTACCGCGACTCGCTGGGCGGGAAGCGTCAACGTGAAACATGCACCGCCACCTGGGGCATCGTCGTAAGAGAGGTCGCCGCCGTGGGCCTCTGCAAGCATCTTGGCATAAGCGAGGCCTAAGCCGGTTCCTAAAGTGGAAGCGACACTGTCCTTGCCTATTTGGTAATAACGGTCGAATATCTTGTCGCGCTCGTCAATGGGGACGCCATTGCCGTCGTCGATGATTGATATTTGAGATTGGCCCGATGTCGATTTGTCAAGCCTTATGATGATTTCGCTTTTGGCATACTTCAGCGCATTGCCTACAAGATTCATCATCACCTTCATCATCTTGTCCTTGTCGATGGAAAGCAAAACGGGGGATTCAGGCAACTGTAGTTGCAGGTGCTTACCCTGTACCTCCACGGCATCGCTGAATTGATCGTGGATTTGGCGCATCATAAGGCATAAGTCGGTCTGACGGCTGACAAGTGTAATGCCTCCGTTCTCTTGCTTTTGGAAATCAAGCAGTTGGTTGGTGATGCCCAAGAGGTAATTCATGTTGCGCCGGATGGCGGTGGTGTGCTTGTTGTCTTCCATCTGCTCCAACGGAAGGCTCATTAGCGTGAGTGGGGTACGTATTTCATGCACCAAGTCGATGAAGAAACGTATCTTCGACTGGAAAGTCTCTTTCTCTTGTTGTTGCTGGAATTCTGCCATCTGTCTTTGATAGCGTAACTTCAGTCTCCGTTGTGTTAGGTAGTATATGTAGAAGGCTGCTGCGGCTACTAACAAGACATACATCAGGTAGGCAAAAATGGTGCGATACCAAGGGGGAAGGATGGTGATGCGCAGGCGGGCCATGGCGGCTTCGTCGGTCTGGCCTACTTTTCGTAACAGAAACTCATATTCTCCGGGTGGAAGGTTGGCGTAAGTGGCTTCGGGCGTGGTCGTGCCATGCACCCAAGTGCGATCGAATCCTTCCAGCATGTACTCATATTTGGCTTCCGACATGCCACTGTAACGGGAGGAGGCGAAGTGAAGGGTGAAACTGTTGTCTTGGTAGGGTAATTCAATGCCATCGCGCGTGTAAAGCAGAATGTCAAGCCCCAAACGCTTCAACTCTTCCTGGCTGTTGGAGGAATAGGGGAGAGACAACTCATGGATGTAAACTCGCTGCAAGATGGAATTGGGTTTCAAGACATTTGTGGTGATGCGATAAAAGCCGCCGTCGCCGCCAAAAAGCACATTGCCGAAGCCGTGGACGCACGAGGAGCACTGTATTTGAAAGGAATTGCCGATTTGGCCTTTTCCGTAGATTTCCACGTCGCGAATATCGCGTGAGGGAGTGATCCGGGCGATTCCCAAAGAGGTGCCCATCCACAGGGAACCTTGGTCGTCTTCCTCGATAAAACTGATGGTTTGACCGTGCAACACACTGCCCTCTCGGTCGTATCTGACGAAATCGGATTGGCGGGAGTCATACCGATAGAGGCCGCCGCCATTGGTCGCTGCCCACAAGTCGCCTTTCTTGTCTTGATACATCACTGTCACACTCTGGCGGCCTATCGTTTCTGACTGGAAACGGGAAAATAGCGCATCGCCAGGACGTTTGAGAAAGAGGCCTTGGTTGTTGGACGATGCCCACAACCAGCCACTGGCGGCTTCTTGGATGCATACAAACGATGTCATGGCATTGATGCTGGCATATCCATGGAAATTTTCGGTTTTGCGGTCGTAGCGTGAGAGGCCCCAGGAGGTGAGAACGTAGATTTCGCCGTTTTGGGTGCGGTAGATGCTGTTCACTTCATTGCTGGGAATCGTGTACGGACGACTGTCCGAGAATGTATGGCTGATGATGTTGCCCGTTTTCGTGTTGAGTATGCGTAAACCATTGTGACGGGTGCCTATCCAAAGGTCGTCGCCATCTAACATTAGGGCCTTTACTTCGTAGGGTAGCCGATTGTAGTCGTAGAGGGTGATTTGGCGCTTGTCGTATTCGCCCCGGTAAAGACCATGGTCGGTGCCTAACCATAACTCTCCTTGAGAATTCCGGCATAAGGCGTTCACCATGTCGTGGCCGCTGGGGGCATGGGGATTATTGGGCAATGGGACAAATTTGAAACCTGGCTGACGGAGGATGATGCAGTTGAGACCGCCCTTTCTCGTCAGGGCTAAGAGGGTGCTGTCGCCATCCCATACCAAATCATTCACCATGTTGTCGGTCAACTGGTCGGTTTCCTTTGCTTGGTCCAACCGTTCTATCGTGTTCTCCTGTGGGAAATAACGGAAAATGCCATTGTCGGTGCCTAAAAATAGTTGTCCAAGGCTGTTGGCGGTCAAGGCATGGATGGCTCCTGTCTGGGGGGCGTTCAAATGTTGCTCTGTCTTCTTGGAGTCTGTGTTAAGACGTTGGCAAACAGTGTTATAGGCCAACCATAATTCACCCTTCACTTGAACGATGCTGATGGGGTTCTTGTCGTATTCGTAGCCTTGTACTTCAAAGTCGCGCAAAAACTGACCGTCGTTGCTGAATTGTGACAACTTGCCCGATAAGGTCGCGGCATAGACCAGCCCGTCGCTGCCTGTGGCTATGTCGCAGAAGAAACTGCCATGACGGCTGTCTTGGATTAGTTCATGGGTGGCGGTGTTGTAGGTGAATAGTCCTTGGCCTAAGGTGGGAATCCATACGAGTTGGCCTTCCTTGGTGCCAACTATCTTGGGCACTGCCGAAGAGATGACAACACCATGGCGGGTGCGTTCCGAAAAGCGGTAGAAAGAGTTGGTGGTGCGGTTGAAAACATATAATCCGGCACTCCCTCCAAACCAAATGTCGCCGTTGTGCTCGTAAAGCGACATTACTGCACTGGTCTCATTCGGATTTTCCGAGGCGACCATGTCGCGGTAGACGTGGATGCGCAATCCGTCAAAGCAATTTAGGCCATTCTCCGTTCCAACCCATAGTAGGCCATAACTGTCGCGCAGCGCACAAAGAACGGAGTTGTCCGAAAGTCCATCATTGGTCGTATAACGTTCTGCCACAATGGCCTGCTGACCTTTTGCCAACGTGAAAATGGCATTTAGCAAGCATATCCATAATAGACGTTTATATTTATAATAATGTGTTGTCATGTGGCAAGAAGGGTTTCAAGGATGGCTGATTTATCCTACGATGTATTTGCTGCCTGGAAGCAACGAAAGCAATCGGGTCGTAATGGCTGAACAAACAAATGTGAGCAGGGCTATCACTGGGATGGCTAACCATACTGGCAAGAGGGGGGAGGCTACATTTCCATCTATGATATACGATGCGATGGGGGCAAGGAATAGCAGATGCATCAGATACATGCCGTAGGAAAGGCGAGAGAGGCTACTGATAAGGGCTGGGGCTTCTTGACGCTGAATGCAGGTGAAAAGCATAAATATGCCGAAGGTTGCCAAAAGCACATTGGGAGTACAGAATTCCCACGACCATTCTATCATGGGGGTCTCGATGAGTTGGCCAGGAACACCCTTCCACCAGAAACTCCATGCTGTAAACACTGCACCAACCACAAAACAAGCCAAGCCTACGATAGCCCTGCGACGAGTCGGCCATTTGATGTGAACGCGAATGTAATGGGCCAATACGAGATAGCCGAGATAGCCGGAACAATACCAAAGCATGGAGAATGAATTCCAGAAACATTCACCCCACAACTCTGGCGATACGAAGCGATGGAGCCAGGGAAGGAGGGTGGAGAAGGCAAAAAGGGAAAGGAAAATGCGCTCGTCTTTGGCAGAAGAACGCTCCAGCCAAGGCGACACAACTGGTATAATCAGATATAGACTGATGAGTGGATACATGAACCATAAATGCCCACCCATGGAGGGAAAATTGAATGGCAACATTTTGAAGTCGTTCATTGACTGTTCCCAAGTCATGCCTCCCCATAACAACGGCAGGAAGGTGTACAAAAGGAGAAAACAGACAAACGGGGGGAGGATGCGGAGAAAGCGACGGCGATAGAAAGAGGTCATCGACACTCCCTGTCGAACTGGCACCAAAAGAAATGCCGACACTATCATGAACAATGGAACCGATACGCGGCCCAAAGCACCATCGTAAAAGGCCACCCAAAAGCGGTTTTGCTCGTTGGCCAACATCGACATGCTACCAGCCAAACCTGAAACGTCGGCTCCGTAAAAATTCTCGCTTGCGTGGACAAGCATCACCATCAGGCATGCCACCACGCGGATGTAGTCGATAAAGACAATTCTTTCTTTATTTTTCATGCTGCAAATTTATATTTTTTTCCTTAACTAAACAAACCATAGATGTCGTTTCATGCGACATAACGGCTGTTTTACCGGATTTTTCTGTTATCTGAACAGATAGTTTCATATATGACACTCGTTTTGTCGTAATTTTGCACAAACAATTAATGATAAATAAAAAATACCCACAAAAGACCATTTTGTCGCTTTAATTGATGAATGATGAGAACTAAAAGAATCATAATGCTGATTTCCCAAGTTTTTGCCTTCTTGATATTGGCAAAAGCGGCGGGGGCTGACGATGAGGGACAAATCGTTGCCCTTTGGAATGGGGCGAATGTGGTGTTGCCGGCTTCGCAGGTGACGCCGTCTGCCGCTTGGAAAGCGAATGTCATGGTCTTTGATTCTGGTAGAAGATATTCGGATGCCGATTATAATAAGGTTTGGGGTGTTCCCCTTCCCGACAAGGAGGACCGCCCATGGTATGCTGCGGATTATGTTCTGACGGATGGCGAACAGTCGTGGCGGGAGCAGACGGCTCCATTCAGCAGCGACGAGTATTACATGGGACAACGTTCCTTTAGATGGATTGCCGTCGACCGCACTGGTGACCTGTATCTGCGCCGCTCTTTTACTATCGACAGTCCCATTGATGGGGATCTGTTCCTCGCTTGCGGGCATGACGATGCTCCTTCTGAATTCTATATCAATGGCGTTTGTGTTTTCTCTGTGGCCGATGGATGGAACAACGACGAACGGGTGCTGCTCACCGACGAACAGAAAGCGCTTATCAAATTCGATGGAACGGAAAATATTATGGCTGTCCATGTGCACCAAAATTGGGGCGGGGCTTTTGCCGATTGTGGCTTGTACGAGGCTGATATGCAATTGGTGTCGCCCCTGTTGAGTACTTTGGATAAGGGCGAATGGCCTTGTGCTTATTATTTGCTGAACGGCAACGACGATTTTAGCGCAATTGCTCCAAACGATTGGACAGGGTTGTGTATAGACGAGAGCGACTGGGCATTTGGCTATGGACCCTTTAGTAATTCTCGCGACCAATTCCTGACGACCTATTGGGGCAGTGAGCGACAACCGCTATTGGTGAGGAGGCATTTCTTTATCGACGAAGATGAAATGCAAGCGATAGCCAATGGCTTGGTGGAACTCACTTGCAGTTATGACGAAAACCCCAAAGTATATCTGAATGGAACACTTATTTGGGAGACGAACGGATGGAATGACAACGACTATGCACATTATACACTTAGCGAAACGCAAAAGAAATTGCTCCATCAGGGAGACAATGTCCTTGCTGTGTCGCTGATGGCAGGGGGTGGGGGCGGACATATAGATTATGGTCTCTTTGCCCATCAACCGTACACTCCTGCCAATATCGGCAATCCTATAGGATTCAATCGAACATATCCCGTTGGCATCTACGACTTGCAAGGAAGGAGTGTAGGCCGTCTGCAAATGAAGAGGGGAGTATATATTGTCAATGGAAAGAAATTAATTTTTTAACTTTTGCAAAAGCATGATTTCATCAAAACTATTGGGTATATTTGTCTTCGGACTCATTCCTCTTTCATCATCTGCTCAGGTGGAGATGAATGTTGTGGAGCGTCCAGCAATGACCGAGACGGGCGGCTATAGAGCACCTTTGCACGGAGGGTATCTGAAAAAACTGCCCGTAGGGCGGGTGCAACCTCAAGGATGGCTTCGGGAGATGCTCAACCGACAGCGTTTTGGATTAAACGGCCAACTGGGTACGGTAAGTGCATGGCTTGACAAAACCGACAACCAGTGGCTGAGCGATAAAGGCGATCATGGATGGGAGGAAGTGCCTTATTGGTTGCGTGGATATTCCTCGCTTGCCTATATCCTCGACGATGAGACCATGAAGAAAGAGGCACAATTATGGTTTGAGGCCGTGCTCAATAATGTGAAACCCAACGGACTGATGGGGCCAGATGCCATGGATGGCAATACACAAAACCCTGAACTTTGGGCGAAAATGCCAATGCTTTGGGCTTTGCAAACCTATTATGAACATAGTGGCGATGAGCGGGTGCTTAATGTCATGACCAATTATTTCAAGTGGGAACTTAGCATCCCCGACGAGCATTTTCTGAAAGGGCTATGGCAGGAAAAAAGGGGGAGCGACAACGAGTGGAGCGTCGTGTGGCTCTACAACCATACTGGCGACACTTCCATCCTTCCGTTGATAGACAAGTTGCACCGTTGCGGTGTCGATTGGACAATGCACAACGACTTGCCGAATTGGCATGGCGTGAATGTGGCTCAGGGCTTTCGCGAGCCTGCCACTTATTATATTTACAATGGAAATGAGCAGTTGTTGCAATGTGCATACGACAACCACAATACCATGAGAAAGCGGTATGGACAGGTGCCAGGGGGCATGTATGGTGCCGACGAAAATGCACGACAAGGTTATACCGACCCGAGACAGGGGGCGGAAACATGCGCTGTCGTGGAACAGATGGCGAGCGACGAAATGCTCATGGGCATCACGGGCGACCCTTTTTGGGCAGACCATTGCGAACAGGTGGCTTTCAATACGCTGCCGGCTGCTCTTACCAAGGACATGAGGGCGCTGCGATATATCACTTCGCCTAATATGGCAGTGAGCGATGGCAAAAACCATGCACCAAGCATAGACAATAGTTTGAGAGGCATGCTGTCGATGAGTCCTTTCAGTAGCCGTTGCTGCCAGCACAACCATGGCATGGGCTGGCCTTATTTTGCCGAGCACCTTGTCATGGCCACAAACGACGGGGGACTTTGCACCATGTTTTATGCAGCGAATGAAACCACGGCAGAGATGGCGGACGGACAGACGGTAAGGCTTTCTGTGGATACCCGATATCCTTTCGAGCAACAGGTGAAACTTACCGTCCACACCGGCCAAACGGTTCGGTTCCCACTTTACTTGAGAATACCTGCATGGGCTGATGGAAGCATTGTGAGGGTGGGCGAACAGGACAACATCGACGCTGTGGCTGGCAAATATGTGAAAATAGAGAAAATGTGGCACGATGGCGACCAAATATTGCTTTCGTTGCCTATGAGTGTAAATACTTGCGTTTGGCAACAAAACAAGGCGAGCATCAGTGTGAATTATGGACCGCTGACGCTTTCGTTACGAATAGATGAGCGATTCGTCCAACGTGATAGTAGTGACCCGGAAATCGTACAGGATGACTCGCATTGGCAAGAAAGCGTCGACAAGTCATTGTGGCCGGCTTACGAGATATTTGCTGATTCTCCTTGGAACTATGCTTTGAAAGTCGATGATGATAATATGCCTGTCGATTTTTCTGTCATTCAAAAACCATGGCCTGAAGACAATTACCCTTTCTCTGTAGAGGCTTCTCCTTTGGAGTTTAAGGCCAAAGGGCGGAGGGTTCCTTCGTGGGGACTCGACAAGACAGAAATGACCGATGTGTTGCCAACTCGTTTCGTTCCTCGGGACGACGAGGAAGAAGAGATACGGCTCGTTCCCATGGGGGGCGCTCGCTTGCGTATCGCTGCTTTTCCAAGGGCGGATATACGCAAGACTATTCCTGATTGCAAAGAATGAAATTACCTTTAACATCTTAAACCGTTTGAAGTATGAAGAAAATTTTATCTTTTCTGATGAGTTTGCTGGTGGGAGGCTTGGCCTTCGCACAAAACTCCATTGTGCCCACTGTTATCGACAATTTGTCGACATACACGGGTAATGATCCTTACGTGCTCAACAAGGCGGACGGCAAGGTTTATGTGCTGAACAACCTCAACGAGTACGAACGCTATGGCGTCTATCAGACTGTAAGCAGCCTTAAAATCGTCGGTGGACAGGAGCAGGACATCCAATACATCGAGACAAGGCTTGGGACACAGGTGCCTTACATCAACACGGGCTATATCCACAAAAGCAATACGCGGGTGGTGGCTGATGTGGAAATCACCGAAAACTCTGCCCAAAACTGGGAGGCGGTGTTTGGTGCTCGCAACGGCAACTGGGAGCGCAACGCTTTCGTGGTGTTCAGCCGTTCCGACAAGGATGGCGCTTGGAACAAAGGTTGCTTTAGCAGAACCTTTGTAAACGGCGGCAGGGTGGAACAGCCAGGATCTGAAGAAATCCCAATGAATGAGCGAATCACCATTGTGGCTATGGGGCGTACCGTGACCTTCACCAAGGCAGGGCAGTCGGAGCCTTCTGCTACCATCACTGCTGGTGAGGAGGAGGACGTGACCGACGATGGTGTGAATTCCATGTTCATCTTCGACCTCAATACTGCAGGTCCAAATGAAACTCGTCGCGACAACTCCCGCTGCTATATGAAACTCTATGGGTTTAAAATCTACGAGGACAACGATCTCATGATGGATCTCGTGCCTATCGTCAATGAGAAAGGCGAGGGTGGACTCCGCGATAATGTTTCCGGACAACGTTTCGAGGGACAAGACGGACAACTGTTCCTTAGCCCTGATGGCGAGGAGGCGGCTGCCAGCAGCCAGGGCATCACTGTGTATGAAGGCAAACTGGTGTTCAACGAGACAGACCAGAAACTTTACAAATACACTGGTGGCACTTTCGTTGAAATCGGACCGCGTACCTATCAAGATGCCGAAAATCGTGAGGGATTCGTGGATTATCGCAACCTGAACAACTGGGAAACCAACCCCGACCACACCAACGTTTACGCAGGGAAAATCGAATATGACGAAAGTAATGGAATGAACAAGGTGGACAACTATGAGGGCACCGGTGGATTCGAACCTCTCATGGTGAAACTGCCGACTGAGGCGGGCGAAAGTTATAACTTCTCGTTCTCATACACCAATAGCCCTTATAACTCGTGGCATGGCGTGGAGATGCATACTTACATTGCCAATTTCTACGATGTGTGGACTTCGAACTCTGGACTGAATGTTGGTGGTGACATCTTGGCTACCTATTCCATACCGTTCGCTGGTACAGAGGAGGCGGTGGAGGTCAACTTGACATTCACAGCCGAACAGGACAGCGAGACGCTTGTCTATCAATTTGGCGACGTAGATGATGGCAACAAGGGATTCTGGTTCCATTTCGCCAACTTGAAACTGCAAAAACTGGTTTATCCTGAGAGTTATCCGGTAATCAATATCTATAAACCGCAACTTGAAGATCTCATCCCGCAAGTGGAGGCCTTTGACGGAACGACAACAGCCCAATTGAGAGGCAACCTCGAAAGGGCTCTTGCAGATGCCAAGACTGCTCTTGCTGGCGACGACATGGAGGCACAGCGCATCGCTCTTGAAGCCTTGCAAAATGCATTCAACGATGTGAAAGCACTTAATCCGGGCACCATCGATGCTCTCCAAAAGACTATCATATTGGCCAAGGCTGAGGGCATCAACACAGAAGATGCTGAAGATTTCTTGCAAAATGGCACAACATCGTCACAACTCGATGGAATCATCAAGGATTTGCGCAATGCTCGCAGAAACTTCCATGCTGAGCGACAGGAAAACGTCTTTGAGGGACGTCAGCCTGCAGTCGGACAATTCTATCTTTACAATGTCGGACAGAAAAGGTTCTTGCAAGGTGGTTCCGATTGGGGCGCTCATGCCGCATTGGGAATGCCGGGAACATTGCTCACCTTTGAGGCCATCGACACTCCTGAAGAGCCTGTCGAAGGCGAAGAGAACGTCAACCGCCCCAACCCGGAAACAGACTTCCACATCAACACTGGATTGCGCAACGGTGGTCCCGATGACAATCCCACACAGTATCTTGGCTATCGCGGCTATATGGACTCGCCGAAAGCAGGTGCATGGAGATTTGTCAAATTGGAGAATGGAAACTACAACATCTTGCAGGCCGACTATCCCGATGTTTATGTGAAATACAATCCTAATGCAAGCACTGATGCTGGCAACAACGACTTCACCACGGTGGGTACAGAGGAGCGCAACATTACTGCCGACGACCTTGATGCACAGTGGATTCTCGTTAGCCGTGAAGACCGCGATGCTTTGTTGGCAAAGGCTACCAACCAAAATCCTGTCGATGCTTCCTACCGCATCGTGAATCCTGGATTCTGCCAAAGGGCAGAGGTGGAACCTGCTTGGGCTATTTTCAACGGAAGCGTTTGGGGACGTGGCGGCAATCACTCTGACTTTGCTTTGGAGTCTTACGATAGCAACGACTGCAGTTTCTCAACGAGTGTCGAAGGATTGATGCCTGGTTTCTATCAACTCAGCGTACAGGGATTCTATCGTGACGGCGTGCATGGTGAGCAGGCTCGACTGATTACAGAGGATGGTGTGGAACCGGCACAAAAGGCGTATCTCTATTCGGGAATGTCCGACGTATTGCTGCCGAACATCACCGCTGAGGTGGACAAGGCTCCTGGATTGGGTAATAGGACAAGCGTGGGCGAATACCCCGACGGCATCGACCAGGCATGCCAGTTCTTCCAACTGGGATTGTATCAGGTGTCGCTTCTCGTCGAGGTTGATGCCAGTGGTGTTCTCGACATCGGCGTTGCAAAGGATGAAAAAGGACATGACGGCGACTGGGTGGTTGTTGACAATTTCCGCCTGACCTATTATGGCGCCCAAAAACCTGACCTTGATGGTATCGGTGAGGTTGTGGCTCGCTCGGCCAACGATGGCAAAATCTACAACCTGCACGGCATGGAGGTGAAATCTCTGTCGAGAGGTGGCATCTACATTGTCAACGGGAAAAAGTTCATCGTGAAGTAAATCTCTGGATAACGGATTCACAACGATATCTTCAATAAAAATGGGCGAGTAGGAGTCTCTTTCCTGCTCGCCCAATTTTGTGGCGCTCATGTCAAGTGAATGGGAATCGCTTCAATGATTCTCGGTTTCTGCGAAACTGATATGTTGAACGATTTGCCCTGGGTCGCCAATGATGAGAGTGAGGGTGTGGCGCTGTCGTTGATTGTCGATGGGGAAGATAAGATGGAAATCCTTGCGGTTCTCCAACACTTGCCTTTTCCATGGGGCAGACCATTCCTCAAATCGGTTTTCGCAGACAATGGGGGTGGCTCCGTCGACACTTACGCCAAAACGGTTGCTGCGGTCTCGGGTGATAGGCCACATGGGTACCGCGGAAATGCAGATTCTCACTGAGTCGGCCTTGGTGGTGGTGTCGAAATGGATGTCGATATGGTGGGAGGTTGGGACAGTGGGGTCTTGGACGGCATCCAACGGCTCGCCTAATTGTAGTGCTGTCCATTCTGGACCCATGCCTTCGATAAGGCGGAATGGGGGGCGCGTGCTAATGGAACGAAGGGACAACGTGTGGGATAGGGTAGTGTAATGCTGCTCTTGAGGGAGACGAAACCGGTCGGTGGGGGACTGCACCAATTCTGGCATCTTTTGGTATTGGCTCACAATGCCAGGGGGAATCATAGGCATCATCCTGTTCCACTTTCCGTCAAGTTGGTGGTTATACTCATTCAGTAGCGACATAAGGCTGTCGTTGGCTTGGCGGGCTTCACGTGCATATGCCTCGCTGCCTGTCTCGTGGTTGCGCTGCGCCATAAGGAATTTGCGGTTCATCTGATGGGCTGATTTCACGGAGTATCCAAGCATTTCAAAAAGGGCGGGGCGATGGGTGGAGGGGAGAGCCGCCATGATTTTGTCGATGCGGTCAGAGATGGACTGGTAGTCGGAAAGGCGTCGCTGGGCGGTGCCGTCTGCAAAGGAGAAGTCGCTGTCGTGAAGCCGTTCGTTGTCTGGGCTGTCCCATTGTATTTCATATCCCATGTATTCTGGCTTGCGCTGCCAAGCCAATCGGTAATAGGTGTCGAGCAACTGTTGGAATTCGTTTTCGTATTGTGACCCAAAGATGCTGGCGAGCCATTTGGACTGAAATCGGTTGGCGTTGTCGTAGTTGAAGGCGTTGATGTCCCATGCCATTTCGAAAAATTGCTGTATCTCGATTTCCATCGGCTTGATGTCGCCCACATTCAACAGCCAATAGCGGTCGGCTCCGGCATCGTGGGCTTTTTTCAGTTCCTCATACATGAGTGCGGGGGCGGTCGTGGCAATCCAAATGTAGTCGTGTGGAGTGCCAAGGTAACTGAGATGGTAATAAACACCTGCGCCGCCCTTGCGTTGCCGCTCAGCAGCGTTGCTGACGCGCTTCATATAGCCGTAGTTGTCGTCGGGCCATACAAGGGTGATGTCTTCAGGAACTCGCAGGCCTGCATCATAGATGTCGAGCGTCTCCTTGTAGGGCACGAAAATCTGCGGAATTTCTGTTATCGGTTTCTTCTTGTGACGTTCCAATATCTCTCGTTGGTCGGCGAAAACTCGTTCCAAGGTGTGTGCCCTATCCTTGGGGTCGGTGGAGCCTTTCATCGCTTCGTCGTGCAAGCCGCGCATACCCATGGTGTAGATGTTGTCGTATTGAGAGGTCTGCTGAAGGCGGTCGTCGAATTTCTTCCAAATCGTCTTTTGGTTGGTTAGGTAGTTCCATTCTCCGTCACGCTCCTTGGTCCACTCCGACGGGGCAGCATTGTTGAATAGCATGGGCTCGCAATGGCTGGTGGTGATCATTATACCCCACGCGTCGGCTGCTACCTGACTCTCGGGATGGCTGTAGAAGGCGCCCGTGCAGGTGTGCATGGCGGGAGCGAGCATGTTGCCTTTCAACCGTAGGATGAGTTCACACACTTTGTCGTAGGTTTTTGGACCGATGTCTTTCAGTTCTTTTTCGAAATTCTCGGCTGCCCAGGTTTTCAGTCCCCAGTCTTCGTCGTTGATGAAGAAACCACGGTATTTGACGGTGGGAGAGTGCGAGATGTAGTTCTCTCGGTAGTCCAACTTGCTTTTCTTTGATACGGGGATATCCGCCCACCAATACCATGGGGATACTCCAATACGCTCGCTGATGTGCAGCACACCGTAGGCAAGTCCTCTTGCATCGCTGCCAACGACGATGAGTTGGTTGCCTCGGGTTATGATTTTATAACGTTCCCACGTGCCACGCAATTCTTCTGCTTTTATGCCGGGGACGAGCGCTTGGAGTTTGTCTATTGTGCAAAGTACCACCACATGACCTTTGGGCATCCTTTCGACAACAGTAGGCGTGACACCTGTCACACGGCAGATGTCTTCACTGAGCGTCGTCGCCATTTTGGCGACCAATGGCGCGTCTTGTGGGTCATGGACAATCTTGCAACGCTTTAAGTCAATGGCATCGATAGACGTGGCAATGACTGAGCAGACAAACAACAGTGATAATTTTCTTAACGTTGGGAGTAATTCACAGGATAAAAATGCATAGCCAGTTACTCTTTTCGGTTGCTGGCTGGTTGTGGACAGTGGATGACGGTTCATGCCTACTCTGCTTTTTTGGTTATCAAGATTGTGGGGATTGACGGATATTGTTGAGGTATTGCTGGTGATTGACCAGTTTGCGCTCCTCCAAAAAGTCACCCAATCCGATTTTGTCAAGATACTCGTTGGTGATGAATGGATTATTATAGAGTTCATTGACTGAGTAGAGCAGGGGGGCAAAGTCTCTTTTCAACTTGTGGAGTTCCTCGTCGGTGAAGTGGTGTGACGGGTCCGTAAGTTGTAAAAGCCGCTCGTGAAACAACTTGGCCTCTTTGGCATATCCCCGTGCCTTGGCCTTCAAGTGGTTGGTGTACCACACTATAATAACTGCCACGAGGGCAATAATAACGATTGCAATGGTAAGGTAAGTGGTCATTTTCTTGTTTTTTTGTGCAAATATACACAAATTAGTCGTAAAATCAGTAAAAAATCAAATTATTTCTGCGTCATTCCTTTGCTGCTGACTTTCCACAACCAGCCTGCTTCATAGTCCGCCGGTCTTCCATCGCTTGATTGACTACAAGCACAGATGGCCTATACTACTGTTGCATTTTCTTCTTGATGCGTTTGGTGAGGCCGATGGCTCCTGTGGGACAGACCAACCGACAGAGATGACAGCCTACGCACTTGGTTCCGACAATACGGGGCTGTCGGGTATCGGGGTCAAAGTTGATGGCTTGGTGCCCGCCGTCAGTGCAGGAGGTGTAGCAGCGGCCACAACCGATGCACTTCTCGCGATTTATATTGGGGTAAACAATGGTGTCTCGGTCTAATTTGGAGGGCAACACGAAATTGGGCAACTGCTCTCCGACGAGGTGTTCCAACTGGTCTATGCCACGCTCCGACATATAGTGCTGCAAACCCAAAATGAGGTCGTCGATGATTCGGTAGCCGTATTCCATCACGGCTGTGCACACTTGTACGTTGTTACAGCCCAACTGTATGAACTCAAGTGCATCGCGCCAGGTCTCAATGCCGCCAATACCACTATATTCCATTTTTTTTATGATGCTGTTTGAAGCCATCTCATAAATAAAGCGCAGGGCGATGGGCTTGACGGCACGGCCGGAATAGCCCGAAACCGTCAACTTGTCGCTAACAGCAGACAAGGGCGACATGGTGACGCTCTTAATGGTGTTGATGGCTGAGATGGCATCGACTCCGGCAAAATAGGCTCCCATGGCGGGCTGGTTGATTTGGGTGATGTTGGGGGTCATTTTGGCGATGACGGGTATCTTGACACTGCGCTTCACATAGGCGGTGTAGAATGTCACCAATTCGGCATCCTGTCCCACGTCGCTGCCCATGCCTGCCAACCGCATCTGTGGACAGGAGAAGTTCAACTCCACGGCGTCCACGCCTGCCGCTTCTGCCATCTTCGCCAATTCTATCCACTGTTCCTCTGTCTGTCCCATGATGGAGGCAACGACCACCTTCGTGGGATAGTTTTGTTTAAGACGGCGCAGAATGTCGAAATCTACGTCAACGGGGTTTTCGGAGAGTTGTTCCATGTTGCGGAAACCAGTGAACGATGGACCGTCCTTTACGGCATCGAAACGGGGCGACACCTCATTGATGTCTTGCATGCAGATGGTCTTGAAGAACACGCCTGCCCAACCTGCTTCGAAGGCTCGCGCCACCATCTCATAGTTGGTGCAGATGGCGGAGGAGGCGAGGAAGAAGGGGTTCTCGCAGGGGATGCCGACAAATTCGATGGCAAGGGAGGGGGCTTTTTCGTTGGCCAAGGCATTGCCGCTCTCCACACTACGAACCAATTCTTTTATCCTGATGGGTTTGTCGTAGTGAATACATGCGGCTTCTGCTTGTTCTAATTCTTCGTCAGTACACGCGGCTACCCATTGGCTGGCCAATTTCTCGTTGCCGAAACGGATGGCGCGGATGGCGCGGGCGGGGTCGCCATTTTTGCAAACTTGGCTGCAAGGGGCGTCTATGCAGAACAGACAGCGGGCAGCCTCTTCGTGGATGTGTATCATGGCTTTTGATATTTGGTTGGACAAAGAAGGTGGATTGGTTGAACACCTCCGTATTAAATACATTTTGTGCAAATATAGGAAAAAAAGTGATATTTCCTGCCATTTATGACAAAAAAAATGTTTTTACTTGGAGGAAATGGGTAAATTTGCAACACGAAGTCTTAATCTCAATAATCTTGTTGATGCACAACAAAAAAAGGATATCGATGATGGAACAGATTGAACGAATCAAATTGATGGAACGGCATCTCGACTGTGCTTCCAATTCTGTAATGCAACTTTCTGCGGCCTTGGAGCAATATGCCTCTGCCCAGGATGCCATCAGTGCTTTAAGCGCCTATTATGGTAGCGACGAGTGGAAACGGGATTTCGCAGCCGATGAAGCAGGGCTCTTGCCTAAGGACCTGAAGCGTGGCGTCCTTTCCGAAGATGCCATCTGGAACCTTCTCGAAGATGCCAAAGAACTGAATGAAAGGATGAGGGATGTGTTTCGTGATAAGGTGAACGATGATTGAAATCAAGGAGGCGACAAAGGAACAGTCGGCTGATATCGCACGGTTGATTATGATGGCGATGACCGATGACTGTTGCATGTATTTCTGCGGTGATGGCTATGGACTGGAGGAGTTCTATCGGATGATGGTCATGCTTGTCAGAAGGGAGGATTCGCAATATAGTTACATGAATACTATGGTTGCAGTGGATGATGAAAAGGTGGTTGGCATATCGGTGAGTTACGATGGCGGGCGACTGCACGATTTGAGGCGTGCTTTCATAGAGACTGCAAAAGTGCAAATCGGGAAAGACCATTCTGGTATGGGGGATGAGACGCAAACGGGAGAGTTGTATCTCGACTCACTTGCCGTTGTGCCGGAATATCGCCATCAGGGTATCGCCAAAAAACTTCTCAAGGCGGTGAAGGAGCGTGCTAATCGGTTGGGACTTCCTGTCGTTGGCCTCTTGGTGGATAAGGGAAACCCTGCGGGCGAGGCTTTGTATGCGTCCGCAGGGTTCCGATATGTGAATGACTGCCAATGGGGTGGTCATTCTATGAAACACTTGGTCTTGTAGAAGACGTTTTCCCCTTTTATCGGACAATAAGGGAAAGATTGCCTGATTTTAATTTTTCTGACGTGCATGTCAAGGTGAGGGACGATGGTGCATGGTTGCTTTGGACAATGACTTGTGCCAAACCATTGAAAGCGGGGATGCTGAACGTTTTGCAGTCCTTGACTTTCGGATGGTCTGCCCCAAGATAGGAGGGGTCGCCGTTGCCTACTCCAAGAATGTGGCCTTCTCCGCTCAGTTGGAAGGTCAGCATCGGACAGGCGTCGGGTACTACACGCCCCTTACTGTCCTGCACTTCAACGGTGACTACGGCGACATCGCGCCCGTCTGCGTCTATCGTTTGACGGTCGGTTTTAAGCACAATCTTATTGGCGGGCTGAGTGGTGGAGATGGTTTCCGTCAAGAGGCGTTTGCCGTTGGTATAGCCAGTGGCGACCACCTTGCCGGGTTGATATATGGCTTTCCATTTCAGATGACCATTGCGGGGCATCTTTTGTCGGCCTAATTTCTTGCCGTTCACGGTCAGTTCCACTTCGTCGCAGTTGCTGTAAACCCAGAGTTCGACTTCTTCGCCTTCATGGCCTTGTAGGTTCCAGTGGGGGAAGATATGTAGAGTCGGTTCGTCTGTCCACCATGATTTCAGATACCAGGCTTCGTCTTTCCAAAAGCCGCAGTAGTCGAGGATTCCGAATTCGGAGTCGGTGGCGGGATAGGAAAGGGGATTGGGCTCGCCACGGTAGTCAAAGCCTGTCCAATAGAAAACGCCTGCCGCCCAAGGACGGTCGGCATAGAACTGCCAGCCGCGTTCAATGCGGTTTTCCGTACCGTCTTTGTCGGCACTCAAGTTCATTGAGCGCATATGCCCTGGTTCTTCGGGGGAGTCGAAATAGACTCCTCGGGTTCCGCATCCGGTTGTTTCCTCTGTTCCCACAATCTTCCATGTCGGATGATCTTTCTTACGGCTGTCCACATTGTTTTGAAGGATGTAATTGAAGCCCACCACGTCGAGGCCCTTGATCATCTCTGCACCGCCAGCATTGGCAATGGTTGAACAGCGTGTAGGGTCGAGCAGACGGGTGTATTCTCGCATGGCGGAGGCGATGCGTGTGCCTTGTATCGTATTTTCCATGCCCCACTCTTCGTTGCCGTCACTCCATAAGATGACCGATGGATGGTTGCGGTCGCGGCGTATCATGTTCTCCAACAGGCGCAGATGCTCTGTGTTGATGCCTGAAAGACGGTTCTCGTCGATGACGAGGATGCCTTCTCGGTCGCAGATGTCAAGTAGGGCTGGGGTCATAGGATTATGCGACGAGCGGTAGGCATTGCATCCGATTTCCTTCAGCCGCTGGATGCGCCATGCCATCAGTGCCTCGGGGATGGCGGCTCCTACGCCGGCATGGTCTTGGTGGATGTTCACGCCTTTCAACTTTAATGGCTGGCCGTTGAGCAGGAAGCCCTTGGCGGCGTCGAAAGCGATGTCGCGGATGCCTGTGGTGGTCTCATAGACGTCGGTCACTTGGCCGCCTACCTTTACCGTTGTTTCAACTTTATAAAGATATGGCGTGGTGGTGCTCCACAAGTGGGGATTCGAAAGGGTCAACTGCTGGTGGCTCCCTCGTGTCTCTTTGGGGCGTAGGGGGATGGTGATGGTGGCTGCCTTGCCGACTTCTTTTCCTTCAATATCAAGTAGTCGCTGCTCCACTTCACAGGTTTGAGGGGTGAGCGAATGGTTGTTCACCTCGGTATCAATGTGTATCGTTGCCACGGAATAGGGTGGTTGCAGGTCGGCATAAACGAAAGTGCCGAAGGGTGCCACGCTGACGGCTGAGGTTTTCACAAGCCAGGCGTCGCGGTAGATGCCTGCGCCCTCATAAAACCATCCTTCTTCGAGCGTAGCGTCGGCTCGCACGCATATCAGGTTGTCGCCTCCGTAGTTCACGTACTCGGTCACATCGTAGATTTGTGTGGCATAGCCGCTGGGTTCCGTACCCATGTAGAAGCCGTTGAACCATACGCGGGCATCGCGAAAGATACCGTCAAACCGGAGGGCGATGTGCTTGCCAAGGTCTTCTGCGGGGATGTTGATGGTCTTCCGATACCAACCTACGCTGGTTTCTGGATATTTGTATCCCACGGTCTTGTAGCCATGTGAATGACTGGCTTCGCGAGCGTATGGCAATGTCGTCACCCAGTCGTGGGGTACGCTCACCTCTTCCCAGGACGAGTCGTCAAACTTCGACGTGTATGGGCCTTCGTTGTGTATCGAGTTGGCTTTTGTCAGGTAATTGAAGTACTCTGTACCGCAGCCGAAGTCTTTTTGGGGGTCGGAGGCGTTGCCGAAGGCGAATTTCCAACCGTCGCTCAATCGTATGTTCTCACGTACGTTCGTTTGTGCCGATGCCTCGAATGTCAGCATCAGGAATGCTGCCAAAAGCGATAGTTTTCCTTTCATCTTTTTGCTATTTTTGGATGAGTCGATAGGAAATGACGTCTCGAGCCTTTACCATGAGTTTGCGATCCACTTTGTTTTTCAGCGTCGTCTTTCCTTCTGGTTTGTGCGACCAAAGATTATACACTTGATAGATTTTTGTATCAAAGTCTGTACTCATGCCACTTACGGATTTGTCTGTCAGATTGAAGTTTTGCCAGTTGAGGGCATCGGAGATGTCGTGGCGCGTGGGATTGAGGATGGTAAAGGCCCAATCGCCGCCAGCCAGTGGCTTGAACCAGAACTGAAGTCCGTCGTGGTCGCAATAATGAAGGCCTTGAACGCCCAATGTGTCTTGGTCGATGGCTATCATCTCTTTGTTCATGATGATGTTGCGTGTGGCTTCGCTCATCGAACGTAGGTCGTTGCCGAGAATCAGCGGACTGGCCATCATGCACCACATTGTGAAATGGGCGCGGTCTTCATTTTCTGTCATGCCATTGCCTACTTCTAACATGTCGGGGTCGTTCCAGTGCCCCTTGCCGGCATATTGGCGGAGTGAGTCGTTGAAAGCAATGCACTGCATCACACCAAACTGACTGTAGCCTGCCTCAAAGACGCGCAGCGAGTCGAAGTTGCACCAAATGTCGGGTGTCGTGCGCCAGGAGTGGCCCACCTCGCGGGCCCATTTCCATGGATGGCTGTTGCCCCACTCGCACATGCTGAGGAAAATGGGACGGCCTGCCGAGCGGAGGGCGTCACTGATGAGTTGGTAGGCGCCTTGGGGGTTGACATTCGTCGTGTTGCACCAGTCGTATTTTAGGTAATCTACTCCCCAGCGGGCGTATTGGAGGGCGTCTTGATATTCATGGCCGAGTGAACCGGGCATGCCGGCACAGGTGCCGGTCCCTGCATCGCTGTAGATGCCCAACTTGAGGCCCTTGCCGTGAAGATAGTCGGCAACGGCTTTCATACCGTGGGGAAATTTCACAGGGTCGGCTTGGATGAAGCCGTCGGCATCGCGCTTTCCGTGCCAACAGTCGTCGATGTTGATATAGACGTATCCGGCATCGCGAAGGCCGCTCTCCACCATGGCGTCTGCAATGCCCTTGATGATTTCCTCAGAGATGTTCCCTTGAAACTTGTTCCACGTGCTCCAGCCCATTTGGGGCGTGTCGGCGAGATGCTCCCATTTCTGTGCCTTTACAGGCATTGCCATCATGGCGAGCATGACGCCCACGATGGCCATTCTTGTTAGGTTTTTCATTATATTTTAATAGTTTGCTTGTGCAAAATTAAATAAAATTACAGAAAGGCAAACCGTATGATGGAAGATTTATAAGAATTTTTCCTTTTTACCTCGAAAAAATGTAACTTTGCATCCTGACACCATACAAATAATGCCATGAAGATACTATTGCTTACTACGTTATTGCTGTCGGCTCTCCAAATGGAGGCTGACGATACAAGAGGCATCGGACAATATCCGGGTGCCTCAAGTGAGTATTTCGCACCTACCGTCAGTTGGACGGATGGTAACGGCGCACTTGCCAACGTTGCCTTGCACAGGGCGGCATACGCTTCGTCGTCTCTTGACTATAACCACACGGCGCATTTGGTGACGGACGGTATTTGCGATAGTGCAGAACCGGCAACGCTGACCGTTTCCACGCCTAATGGACGGTTGCCGAGACGTGAGGCTGAATGGGCCATCGACGGTGGACCTTATTCCAGAAATATCCTGATGGGAGACCACACTTGGTTGCAGTATGATTGGAGTGGGGCATTGAATGTCTCTCCCCGAAAAATCAAGGTGAACGGTATGGTGGCCTATGATGACAAGGTGGCGACAAAGGGATTTAAATTGTGCTGCCAGACATCGAAGGATGGCCGTAATTGGCTGACCGTCGGTGAACTGAAGGGCGACGGGTTGCCGGGGACGCCTCTGCATTACAAATTGCATTCCGATCCCAACAAGCAGGAGGCTCAGGATTTATTGCCTGCTCGGGTACTGAATGAGGTGATTCGCTTGGGAACTGAGAATAGTCGGATGTCACATTTCCGTATCTTGTTCGAAATGGAGGGTGCCGCTCACTGGGACATCCGAGAACTTCAGTTTTTGGATGCTGACAACAACGATGTGGAAGTGCTGCCATCTCGGTGTTTCACCAGTTTGTGGATGAGCGACGGGGGAGGCGAACAGTGGCTCTACGTTGACCTCGGGAGAAACCTACCGTTTGAACAGGTGAATCTCGACTGGTATTTGGCTCCAAAGAAAGGCTGCATCCAAGTGTCGGATGATGCCTTGTCTTGGAAAACAGTTGCCGAGATTGGTCAAGAAGGCATAAACCGTATTTCGGCTAATGCTCGATTCGTCCGTCTTTTACTTCAAGAACCGGGGGAGGCGGGATATTATGCCTTGCGTGAGATGGAAATCTTTTCACGGCAGAAAGTGGTTTATACGCCTCATTCTCCTGCACACGTCGAGAAAGGACGACAAGTACTTAGTGGCGGCAATTGGTGCCTTCAACGGGCATCGGAGGTGAATGACCGTGGGGAGGTGATTGCGGCTGAAGGTTATGACTGCCGCGATTGGATTGTTGCCACCGTTCCGGGGACGGTCCTGACTTCTTATTTAAATATAGGTGCCGTGCCGAATCCCAATTACGCTGATGACGTTGACCAGATTTCTGAGTCGTTCTTCCGCTCCAATTTCTGGTACCGCGATGAATTTGTTGTGGGGGATGACTTGGATGGCGAACAGCAATGGCTCAATTTCGATGGTGTCAACTGGAAAGCGAATGTCTTCCTCAACGGACAGCGGTTGGGGCGCATCGAAGGGGCTTTCATGAGGGGGAAGTTCAACGTGACGGGGCTTTTGAAAAAAGGCACCAATTACCTCGCAGTTGAAATCGTCTGCAACGACCATTTTGCTGCTATCAAGGAGAAGGACGAGAATACGACTCAGTTTAATGGCGGCATCCTCGGTGCCGACAATCCTACCTTCCACGCCACCGTGGGATGGGATTGGATTACTACTGTGCGTGGTCGTGAGGCTGGCATTTGGAACGAGGTTTATCTGACGGCAACAAGCATGGTCACGGTCAGCGACCCTTACGTGAAGACTGAGGTGGGCGATAACATCAAAGTCACTCCTTCGGTTTTTGTTCGCAACAACGACTGCCGCCCTGTTACTGGCGTGCTACGTGGATTTATTGGCGACGTGCAATTCGAGAAACGCATAACGCTTCCTGCCAATGCCGAACAGGAGGTGGCTTTCTCGCCTGCTGAGTTCCCGCAACTCTCCAATCCCGACTTCCGTCTTTGGTGGCCCAACGGATATGGCGAGGCGTTTCTTTACGATGCCGGTTTTTGTTTCAATGGGGGCACTCCAATAAAATACAAGGCTGGCCTCCGACAGATGACCTATGTAGATGCCAAAGACTCGCTCCGCATCTACGTCAACGGGCGGCGATTCATTCCTCTGGGGGGCAACTGGGGGTTCGACGAGCATAATTTGCTCTATCGTGCCCGTGAATACGATATCGCCGTGGGCTATCACCGCGACATGAACTTCACCATGATTCGCAACTGGGTGGGACAAGTGGGCGACGAGTCGTTCTACGAGGCTTGCGACCGTCACGGCATCATGGTCTGGCAGGACTTCTGGTTGGCGAATCCAGCGGATGGTCCCGACCCATACGATAATGTACTCTTCCTCAATAATGCGGAAGATTATACACGGCGTATGCGCTCGCATGCCTGCATCGGTCTTTACTGTGGCCGCAACGAGGGCTTCCCTCCAGAGGCTATTGATAGGAAACTTCGTGAATATGTCCATCGTTTGGCTCCTGGCATGGAATATATCTCTCACTCGTCTTCCGAAGGGGTGAGTGGCGGCGGCCCTTATCGTGCCTTGGAGATGAAGGAGTATTTCGAGAGGCAGAGCGGGAAAATTCACTCTGAACGCGGCATGCCGAATGTGATGAACATAGAGAGTATGAGGCGCACGTTTTCGCCTGATGCTCTTTGGCCGCAGTCGCTCCAATGGGGACAGCATGACTTCACACTCCAGGGTGCACAACGTGCATCTGAGTTCAATAGACTGGTCACTGAGGCTTTTGGTGAGTCGAAGAGTGCAAAGGAGTTCTGCAGAAGGGCACAACTGATCAACTACAATGGCTATCGTGGTATGTTCGAGTCCACCAGCCGCAGTCGTGCCGGATTGCTCCTCTGGATGAGTCATCCTTGTTGGCCGTCGATGGTTTGGCAGACCTATGACTATTACTTTGAGCCTACGGCTGCTTATTTCGGTTGCAAGAAGGCGTGCGAACCGCTGCACATCCAATACAACGCGCTGACCGATAGCATCGAGGTGGTGAATCATTCGGCGGGCTACTGCAAGGGGATGGTTGCCACGGCCACAGTCTATGATGTCAACGGCAAACGGACTTGTCAGCAAAAAGTGCGCATTGGCAGTGGGGAGGATACGACAGTGGCTTTGATGAAACTTTCTACACTGATGCCTAAGGCTCCGTCGGCGGTCTATTTCCTGCGCCTGACGCTGGCCGACAAGCAGGGTGTCGTCTCGGAGAACACCTATATCATGGGGAGTGAGGAAAAAGTGGAA
Source organism: uncultured Prevotellaceae bacterium (assembly GCA_946415525.1). Lineage (GTDB taxonomy): Bacteria > Bacteroidota > Bacteroidia > Bacteroidales > Bacteroidaceae > Prevotella. Next base: position 32,442 of record CAMKSZ010000006.1, read on the forward strand.
AAGACGGCCGTTGGAAAATTCTCTGCTCTTCTATCGCTGCCAAAGGCGGATGTGGAGGTGACAGAAAGGGTGGGCTCAAAGGCGGATGTTTCCAACGTTCAAACACTCAGTGTCACCTTGCGCAACAAGAGTAAAGTCCCGGCTCCTTTCTTGCGGTTGAACCTTATAGGGGAGGATGGGGAGCAAATCCTTCCTGTAGTCTATAGTGACAACTATGTCACTCTTATGCCTAATGAACAGAAAACGGTCACCGTTTCATGGAAACGTCAGGATGCTCGTGGACTACGGGGACATATTGTAGTAGA
>CAMKSZ010000007.1 GCA_946415525.1 uncultured Prevotellaceae bacterium
TACTTTTACGATTGAAAAGACAAATAAAAGTAATACCTCAGAACCATGGGCAAAGTTACAATTTTATTTCAGAACTGAGCATCTTTTTCAAGGTAAAAACGGAGAATTGTGCAATTCCAAGTTTATTGGCCGTTCAAATACGCTGGACCACGGAAGTTTGGAACTGCAATTTGGTTACTGTTGACACATAATATCAGTATGAATCTTGAAGGAATATCCTTTGTAGATTCTCGATATTTTTCGCTTTTTTGTATTTTTTTAGCAAACCGCTTTGATTTTAAGATATTTTTTACTATTTTTGCAAAAAATTAGATAGACATTAGTCGTGAGAATCAAAATAATCATTCTAAACATATTATTCGTCTTATGCATATCCTCATTTGTCGGTTGTGATTTTAAACTTAAACCATTCGACGAAGAGGTGACGGACACCTTGGAAGTGAAAATCCATAGGTACGATCGTTTGGAGTGCCTATACTTGAAAACCGGCGATTTTTCGGCTCTTCAGCAAATGAGCACAGATTATCCCATCGAAACCCGCACGCTGATAGAAAAAATCTTAGAATTGGGCAACGTTGACGAACCAGATATCAACAGCAAGTTATTGAGTTATTTCCAAGATTCCACTTTGCAAGCAATCATATCTGATGTGGAGATACAATACGCTCAGATGGACGATCTTAACAAACAGTTGACAGATGCCTTTCATAAATTAAAATCATGGATTCCGGGCATCAAAGTTCCATTGGTATATGCACAAGTATGTGCTTTGGACCAAAGTATCGTCATTGGTGATGAGTCTGTTGGAATTTGCCTGGATAAATATCTTGGTGCCGACTATCCATTATATGCCAAATACTACGATAAGGAGCAGCGGCAAACCATGCAACGTAGTTATATCGTTCCTGATTTCTTAGGCTTTTATTTGTTGAGCATCTATCCTTTGCCTAATTTCCGAGAGGTGGAACAGGAGAAACGGGATTTGCATTTGGCGAGGATACAGTGGGTGGTTAACAAGGTGCTCGGACGGAAATTTTTCCGAACTATTTATGTTGACAAAATCGACAAATACAAGCAACGTCATCCGAGCGTCACCGTGGAAGAATTGTTGAAAATAAATGATTTTGATAGATTTAAGGAGAAATAGGACGGTCGTTCATTTTCCCTTGCCATACATTCTTTTCATACATATACTTAATTAGCCTTTCGTTGAATTCTTGTGGTTTAACACCCCAATTGGGGGCGACAAGAAGGTGGGGTGGTGTTTGTGACACAAATCGTTCAAGGACGATATCAGACCTTAAACGTTGGATATAACCAGCAAGAAGAGCAACATATTCATCTATGGAATATAGGGGAAATGGATCTTTGTTGTACCATTGTTCCATTTGAGTATTCTTGACGATTTGTAATTGGTGGATTTTCAAAATATTCAAGGGTAGTCTTGATATGATTGAAGCCTGTCTTAGACTTTCTGCATGATCTTCACCTGGCAGTCCGAGAATGATATGTCCGCATGTAAGAATTCCTCTATTCGCAGTTTGTTGAACGGCATTTTGTGAACACATGAAATTATGGCCTCTATTGATTCTTTCTAATGTAGATTCGTTGGCTGTTTCTATGCCATATTCCACGACAACAAAAGTTCGTTGGCTGATTTCTTGCAGATAATCAAGCAACTCGTTGTTGACACAATCAGGGCGCGTAGCAATGACAAGTCCCACTATATCCTTTTCCTGAAGCACTTGTTCATAAAGAGATTTCAAATATGATGTCTGTGCATAGGTGTTGGTATGGGCCTGCAAATAGGCAATGAAACGCATTTTGGGGTATTTGCATTGGAAAAATTCTTTCCCCGCTTGGATTTGTTCACTGATAAGATGCTTTTGGCGATGATAATTGGGAGTGAATGCTTCGTTGTTACAATAAGAGCAACCGCCCCATCCGAGGCGTCCATCACGATTGGGGCAAGTGAAACCTGCATCCAATGGCAATTTCTGAACCTTGAAAGGAAACATTCTTTCCATCCATGAACCGTAGTCTCGATAGGGTAGTTGATGCATCACTTGATTTTGATAGTTTCCTTGCCAACCCTGACAATATACATTCTTCCCGGTGACAAGGAAAGTGAACAGGTGGTGTCATCAGAAATGGTGGAACCAATCTTCCTGCCTTGTATATCATATACAGAAATTCTGGTGCCTCTACCTAAATGGAAGAACTGGAGGATGCCATTTGAATAATTCCATTTCCAAGTTTTTTCGGTATATTCCCAAATGCCGTCTTGTGGGGATATCAATGCATTGATGATAATTTTTTGGCAATCAGGCATATCGAAAGAATATGTAGAACCGCTGACAGTGTGTTCCTTGGTGTCACTTCCGTTTTTGCCAACCTCAATGACCCTCCATCCAGACACCTCTTTGCCATTTCGGGGAACACCGATTAAAGAGTATTGTCGTCCAACGTAAAATCGACCATTGTAACATGATCTTGTTAGATTTACTCCATTCACACAAATACGGATGTCTGCAAGGTCTTCCTCGTTTTCGTTGAGGTTGATTTCTGTTTTAACAGCATCGCCCAGTTGGTAGAAGTTTGCCATTTGTCTGTAGAAAATGTCTGTCCGCTCCTCTATCCATTTTCGAGCAGTGTTCAATTCTGTCGTATAATTGGGCCACCACTGATTGATAAGTTTTCTATGATAGGGATATTCCGTTTTGATGGTTTCATACATAGGATCCCATATTTCGCGTACACCACCAGCATTCAGAAAATCCCCCATATAGATCGTTGCACGGTCGATGAACTCCCTTTTAAACTCGGGAACATCCATCATTCTCCTAAAAAGTAGGGTGTGTTCGTCTTTGTTAGCCCAATTACGGTCATAGTCGTAATTGGGGTTGTAAAGCCATTCGATGGTATTGTAATTGGGGGAGGACCCATAAAGTCCAAGTCCGAAATCAGTGTCTTTTGCAATAAATCTCCAGACACCGCCGTTGGTTCTCGGACGCCACATCACGATGTTGTTGCCAGGAAAATCTTGATTGTTGAAATATAGATTCATCACCATGAGGTTGATGAATTCCTTCCAGTCAATCCATTGGATGTACTCTTCCCAAGTATGTCCTTTTTCCTTATAAAAAGTCTTAAAATGTTCCCAATTATTTGTATCTCCCTCTTTTAATTGAGACCAATTTTCCAACATGTCAATATCCTCAAGGCCGTCGTAATTGGTATAGATATTGTCAGCAGTGCTACGTTCGCGTATGTTAAGGATGCCTTTATAAACACCATTTATATAGATGATGGCAGGTCGCCATGCTTGCCAGTCAAGGTCGGAATTCTGTGCCATCACTCGTTGGATAACGGCGTCTCGCATATAGAGATAGTCGAAATCGTTTCCTGCATTCCGAAGAATAATTGACTTGAATTTGTCAAGACCTGGCTTCTGGTCAGGAAAGAACTCATATTTCAGCCTTTTTTTGCCAAATCTTTTGTTGGCATAGATGATTAGGGACTTTAATTGACTTCCTCGCGAAGCACCACCTTGGACACGTGTCTCGCATAATTGATTGATGACGCTTGCCTGATTCGCTTTTTCGAAATACTCTATATTCACAGGGCGCCTCCAATCGAATGAATAGTTTTTTGTTCCACTCTTATAAGTGCCGTCAACATATATGCCAAGTTTGGTATCGTAGAAATACCTGTTGTCTGTCACAAGGGATATGACGGGCAGAGTAAGCGTCCGGTTGAAAAAGATGTACGAATGGGTGGTCGACATTGGAGAAAGAAAGCCTTCGCAAAATAATTTAGCCCTAACTTGTGTTGTAGAATTGATTTGTAGCGGATTGGCATAAACGTTACTATTTTCAGTTGGTTCACTCCCGTCCAAAGTGTATCGAATAACAGTTCCTGTCGGGCTTCCTTCAGGCAACGACAATTCCAATTGAATCTTTTTTGTGCCAATGAATACTTTTCCTTCTTCGCTGAAGAGAGGATTTCCAAGTAAAGTGTCACTTAACCGGCCACAATTGAATTTTGCAGGGGTGGGGGAGGCTTGATACCCCCATTGGTCGCTCTCTTCATTGAGTCTGCCATAGGAAATGTTGGGTGCTGGCTGTGAAGGAATGCTGGTCAATTGGTCTACTATAACTCCTTTGCTAAACAAATACAAAGACCCTTCGTCGCCAGAATCTAACTTAAAATCAGTATGATAGTTATTGGCTTCTTTGTCACAATAGATGACGATGTGGCTATGGGGTGCCAAAAGTCTGGACGGCAACGGCCATGCCTTGTCGGCATGGTCGGTGTTGCCCAGTTTATAAAGATTTAGGTTGATGCTTGTGCTTCCTGCATTATACAATTCCACCCAACTATCGGGAAACTCGTTGGCATTGTCCATCAAGCAATCCACATTTGATTGCATGATTTCATTTATCTGCAATTGTGCCTTAGAAGATAGTGAGCAGATGATGAAAGATAACAAGAATGCACTTTTTGCGTTCATATATTACTTTAATTCAAATGCATAAAAATTAATCTATCAAGCATTTATCGAGTTCTTTAGATATATAATTTCTGTCAAGATTTTGGCCAATAAAGACTATTTTCTGCATACGGTCTCCGTATTTTTCATCCCAATCTTTTCTAAGGCCTGGTTCACGGTTCAGCAAATCACGAAGTTCATCCTTTGGCATGGTGGCATACCATTGCCCGGCATTCTTGATACTTACTTGCTTTCCTGCTTGCTCAAAAAGATAGCATACATCTTTTTCGTCTTGGAAATAGCAAATGCCTTTCGCACGAATCACTCCTTTGGGCCATTTACGTGCTACAAATTCATCAAACAAACTGAGTTCCATAGGTTTACGTCGGTAGTAAACATATGTGCCAATACCGTATTCTTCAACTTCGCCACCATCATGATGGTGATGATGGTGATGATGATGGTGCCCTTCATTGTCTTCATGTTCGTGCCCATAATGCTCATCATGATGCGCTTCATGAGCATGATCATGCTCTTCATCGTCATCATCTTCTTCATCATGGTCTTCCTCGTCATGATGTTTCTCAAGTTCTTGAATCCAAGTGGCAGAAGTAGCGACGGAATTAAAGTCGAAAAGGCGAGTATGCAGAATCTTTCCCAAGTCAATTTCTCCATAGTCGCACTTTATAATCTCTGCCTTGGGCTGCAGCGTCTTGATAATTTGAGTCAATCGTTCAAGTTCTGCAGGTGATACTTCGGAGGCTTTGTTGAGCAATACAATATTGCAAAACTCGATTTGCTGGATGACCAAATTTTCAATATCTTCTTCGTCAATATTTTGTTTCAACAAGTCATTTCCGCCACCAAAGTCACTTTGCATTCTCCATGCATCGACCACGGTTACAATGCAATCAAGACGGCACAAACCATCCTTAACGTATTGGGGACCCATTGTAGGTATCGAGCAAATTGTTTGAGCAATGGGTGCTGGTTCGCAGATGCCACTGGCTTCGATGACAACATAGTCGAATCGCTTCATGCTTGTTATTTCATGAAGTTGCTCAATTAGATCCATCTTCAGTGTGCAACAGATGCAACCATTTTGAAGTGCAACCAGACTTTCGTCCTTTTTGCCAACGATTCCACCTTTTTCAATTAAGTCGGCATCAATGTTCACTTCGCCGATATCGTTGACTATTACGGCAAATTTGATTCCACGCTTATTGGTGAGGATTTTGTTAACTAATGTCGTTTTGCCACTTCCTAAATAACCTGTTAACAGCAAAACTGGGACTTCCTGAATCATCATTTTTTCTATATTTTTGAATTGATTTGCAAAAGTAATAAAAAAATGGAATTTAGCCTCTTTTTCTTCGAAAAATCCGAATCTTGAGAACATGTGTACATTTTCAACATAATCAACATTATGATAAATAAAATATCTGTTTATTGTAATAGCGGCCACCACTCCACCAATATTATTAATTTCTACAAAAAACGAAGCCTACTTGACAAAAAACAAGATCAAACATGCGTAAAGTATAAATAAATCAATATCTTTGCAGTGAAATAATTTTTGTCTGTATTAAAGGTTAATCTACTTCAAATGAAAAAATCAACAATTATCGCCATTATCGCACTTTTCTCAGTCTCATATTGTATTGCTCAGCAAATACCGACTTTTTGGTTAGGTGCCGACATTAGTGGAACTACGGCATTGGAAGCCCAAAACATCAAACTCTACAATTTGCGAGGTGAAATCACGGAAAACACCGCTTTAATGTATCAATACGGCATGAACGCAATAAGATTGCGAGTTTGGGTGAATCCACGGGGCGGTTTCTGTAGCAAGGAAGATGTACTCGAAATGGCGAAGCGTGCGAAATACTACGGAATGGCAGTTATGGTGGATTTCCATTACAGCGACTGGTGGGCAGACCCTGGAAAGCAAAATATTCCAGGAGCATGGCTTTATTATAAATATGATGAGATGAAACAGACTTTAGCGGCACATACTCGAGAAACCCTCCAGTTGCTAAAATCGAATAATATCGACGTAAAATGGGTACAAGTTGGCAATGAAACCACTCATGGTTTTTTGTGGCCTATGGGACGTGCAGAAGAAAACATGGAGCAATATGCAGGATTGACCCAAGCAGGATATGAAGCAGTAAAGGAGGTCTTCCCTGATGCGCAAGTAATCATACATCTTGATGGCGGGTGTGACCCCAAACGCTATGACTTCATTTTTGATGGACTTAGGAAGTATAACGCAAAATGGGACATCATCGGCATCAGTGTTTACCCATATTGGGACCAAGAAGCGGGATTGGAGAAAGACACGGATGGAACCATACGCGACTTTGCTGCCAACATCAAGCGCATGTTTGCCAAATACGGCAAAGAATCCATGATTGTTGAAGTGGGTGTTGAAGCAAAAAAGCCAGTGGAAGGCAAAAAGACGATGGACAAAATAATAAATGCCGCATTAAACGATTGTGACGGACATTGTTTGGGCGTTTTTTATTGGGCACCAGAACTTGAAGGCGCCTATCCATTGGGGGCTTTTGACAACCATCGGCCTACAATAATTATGGACGCCTTCAAAGAATGTGCAGACAAACTGAAGAAAAGTGCCTCAAGAAATACTCATTGATACACTTTGATCTCCTGCAGGCCTATCAATGCACGATATGCGTTGTGTGCAAGCGCTGTCAGTTCGTCTTCGCCAGGATAAACGAAAACAGGTGCCAAATATTTAAGCCTTTCAATCAACCCGTGGCAGACATATTGGCTTTGCGACATGGCTCCTGTCAGCAAAACGGCATCTACATGACCGTTGGTAACTGGGGCCAATGAACCTAAATATCTTGCCACTTGATAGATCAGTGCATCAAGTACCAATTTGGCGTGTTCGTCACCTTCTTTAATGCGCTGTTCCACCACTCTGACATCATTGGTACCAAGGTGGGCTGTGAGACCACTATGCCCATTGACTTTGCGCAACATCTCTTTTTCTGTGTATTTACCGCTATAGCAGAGTTGTATAAGTTGGACGGTTGGCAACATGCCGGCACGTGATGGGCTAAATGGGCCGTCTCCGCTAAGGGCGTCACTACATTCCACAGCCCGCCCGTGATGGTGCATGGCAAATGAAATACCACTGCCTAAATGACATACGATTAAATCTTGTTCTTCGTATTTCACGCCATGCTCCTTGCAATAGCGCTTTGCTATCTCACGTTGGTTGAGGGCATGCCATATGGTCTGATGAGGCATTTCGGGAAGACCGGTAATCCGTGCAATATCATCCAGTTCATCGACAACACCGGGATCGACAGTAAAAGCACGGCATCCGGGAATCTCCTTCGCTATACTTAAAGCAATCAATGAGCCGAGGTTGCAAGCATGGTGCAGACGAGGATGCTTGGTGTCTTCAATCACTTTCTCGTTCAGTTCATATACACCACTTTCTATGGGCTTGACAAGTCCACCTCGCCCTACGACCACGTCAAAATCCATGTCAAATCCTTGCCTTTTTAACTCTTCTACAAGTTTTTCCTTTCGATAGTCGAATTCGTCCATGATAAAAGGATATCGGCATAGTTCTTCATAGGGATGGTTAATGCAGGCGTGCATCACAATCTCCTCATCAATAAATACCCCCACTTTGGTGGATATCATTCCTGGATTGATGGCTAATATTTTCATAAATTCTTGATTATAGGCTAACTTGTTGTTAATCGTTTTGTCGAGTTTTGTGTATTTAATGCAAATTTATGAAAAATATGTTTATCTTCCAAATAATTCTTTTGAAAAACCATGTGTTTTTCATTTTTCCAATGTTTTTATAAACATCTATTCCTTCTCAACGATGGAGTTTACGACACCATCCCGCAACCTGGTAAGAAGTCGATCGCCTACTGAAAGTTGATGGATACTGGTCACCGCCTTCCCGTTGTAGGTAGTTATGCTATAGCCACGCTCAAGCAGACGTATGGGATCGACCGACGCCAACCTTTGGCTGAGCAACTCCAAGCGATGCTTTTCTTTCGTAAGACTATTCTCACATAATGGCTTGATGCGTCCCGATAAAGTATCCATTTTCAATAAACCGTTATTTACATTAGCGTGAACGAGCATGGCGATTTTATCCATGATGCCATCCAATTTGGCTTCTTGCCGAGTTTTGGTCACAGCAAAAAGAGATGGTATTTTATAGGCAAGAAGACTGAAACGGGCGTTCTCGGAATGCATCTGTTGACGTACATGTGCCACCATCCTATTTCTACATTCATTGATTCTTTCGTCAACTTGATGGAGCCGGTCTATAAGAAAGGCAGCAGCAGCGGTCGGTGTCTTCACTCTTACATTGGAAATCATGTCAAGTACACTTTCGTCACGGTCATGCCCTATGGCTGTAATGACAGGCAAAGTGGAATAGACAACATTTCGGGCCAAATCGAGTGTATCAAAGCCCGAAAGATCGCTGGTCGCTCCCCCACCCCTCGTTATCACTATACAGTCATACTCATTGGCACGTTCTTGTATGTTCGCAAGTGCTTGGATAATGCTTGCTTCAACACCCTCCCCTTGCATTGTCGCTTGAAAGAGTGTCGTTTCAAAAACATAGCCAAACTCATTGTCGGACAGATGGTTGCAAAAATCGCCGTAACCAGCAGCAGATGCGCTTGATATGACTGCTATTCTCTGGGTAAAGAGAGGCAATTTAAGTTCACGGTTGGCATCAAATACTCCTTCTGCCTTGAGTTGTTCAACAATGCGTTGACGCTTCAAGGCCATGTCGCCCATGGTGAAAGAAGGGTCTATATCCTCGATGATCCAAGAGAAACCGTAATTTTCATGAAATTGTGCATATACTTTGAATAACACTTTAATGCCAGGGGTCATTTGCTTGCCTGTTGTTCTCAAGAAATATGCTTTCACAAGCGACCATTTCGACCTCCAGCAACGAGCGGAGGCGTGGGCGATGGGCGTGTTGCTATTCTCGTCTTTCTCTATCAATTCAAAATAGCAATGTCCTCCATATTCTCGCATCTCCGCGATTTCCGATTCCACCCAATAATGCTTAGGCACGCTTGACTCTATCGCCTGCCTTACTATGTGGTTGAGTTCAAATAGGGTTTTTCTTGACGAGATGTTCATTTGCCCACAACTTTTGTCAGTATATGGTATGCTTTTTCAAAATCAGGTATGCCGTAACCGAAAACATTGTTCGGAGTGGAATAGTTGTCTCCGCTACGGCGAATGGCATCCATGACTTCAAATGCAGTCGCTTTGGGTACAGATTGCCAAAGACATGCCACCATACCGGAAATGGTGGGTGCAGCAAACGAAGTCCCCATGTCGCTATTGGCTGCTCCTCGTCCGCTGATAACTGATGCAGGACTCCCCAATGCCATAATATCAGGTTTCACCCTCCCATCTTCTGATGGCCCAACAGATGAAAAGGTGGCATTTTTGCGTTTCGGATTGACGGCTCCAACAGCCAATATGTCGGAAGCATCGGCAGGAAAATTGATTTTCTTCCATGTTCCCATCCCTTCATTACCGGCACTATTTACGTGTACGATTCCTTTGGAGGCAAGAAGAGAGGCTGTGCGAGAAATAAGCGCATGACGGCCATCAAGTTCTGAGTATTGGTGGTCGGTGGTCTTGTCGTCAAAATCTTGAAAGCCAAGTGAACTGCTTATTATATCAACTCCCACGGAATCGGCAAACTCGGCCGATGCCGCCCAATAATCCTCCTCAGCCAAACTTTCGGTACTGGTATCCTCGGCACGAATAAGCCAATAAGTGGCATCGGGGGCTGTTCCGACAAAAACTCCAGGTTGATTGACTGCCATGGTCGAAAGGACCTTGGTGCCGTGGTCATGTTCCTCATAAATGCTATGCGACTTGAATGCAACAAAATCCCTTGTCCCGGCAATCCTGATGCCATGCATGGCGGGTATTCTATCCACATTCATAAAGCCACCGTCGAAAACGGCTATGGTCATCCCCTTTCCTCGAAATCCCCACCTATGAAGCATACGGCCATTTATCAAGTCGATATTTTGTGCCGACATGCCATATTCATCGTCAATATCTCCGTCCCACTTTTCCAAATCTTCGTGATAGAGCGAACGGTCGGATTTTTTGATGGAGTCGGGCGAAGTAAATACTTTTTGCGATTTTACGACAAATGGCAGAGCAACAAGTGGTTTGATTTTTGAAGGGTCTTTCACTCTCACAAGCACCGTTTTGTTCCATTTGCTCACACAGAGAACCTCTACACCCGCTGTGGAAGAGATGCGATTCAAATATGCAGGAGGCAAAGGCAAGTCTGTGGAATCCACACTCAGCCCTTGTCTTTTTCGGCGGTCAATGGCTTTTTGTGAAAGAAATTCTTGAGGAGACTGGAGACTATAGGGGGTACCATTCTTGTCGGCTAAAGTAAGGCGAAAGAGGTATGTCTTCCCACCAGGAAACTTCACCCACGAATTAATTCCATATCCTTGTTCTGCTGCATTAATTGGGCATGCCGAACAGACCATAAGCAAAACGTATAATAAGTAGTTGAGATTTTGAGTTGTCATAATATCGTTGAATATAAGCAGTGACAAAATTACTCTTTTTTTCTCAAATACTGAAAAAGATAAATAAAAATCACCTGAGGCAATACTATAATTGCAAAAAAATGAGTATTTTTGCAATCCTTTAATAAACGAGGCTACACAATTATGGATAACAAAAAAGCGACATTGGAACTGGGTACGAAGCCTGTTGGCCAACTTTTGGCTCAATACGCTCTACCTGCGATTGTAGCCATGAGTGCCTCGTCGCTCTATAATATGGTCGACAGCATTTTCATTGGTCAGGGCGTTGGGGCCTTGGCAATTTCTGGTTTGGCTGTCACGTTTCCTTTCATGAACCTATCCGGCGCTTTTGGGGCGGCTGTCGGTGTCGGCTCATCTACGCTTATTTCAGTTAGACTTGGCCAAAAAGACTATTCCACTGCCAATAAAATCTTTGGCAATTGCGTGAGTCTAAATGTCATGATTGGCATTTTGTTTGCCATTGTCACCCTCTCTTTTCTTGACCCAATTCTAATTTTTTTCGGTGCGAGCGACCAAACATTGCCCTATGCCCGAGAATATATGCAAATTATTCTTTTAGGCAATGTGGTCACTCATTTGTATTTAGGCATGAATGCCATTTTGCGGTCGGCCAGCAAGCCAAGAATGGCCATGACGGCAACAATCTTCACTGTGGTTTTCAACACAGTGCTCGACCCCATTTTCATCTATGTTTTCGATATGGGCATCCGAGGGGCAGCCATTGCAACTGTTTTGGCACAATTGTCGGCACTTGCATGGCAATGTCGTCTTTTTAATCACAAAGAAGAAATAATTCATTTTGAAAAAGGCATTTATCGACTGAACGGTCAGTTGATAAAGAACATTATTGGCATTGGCATGTCGCCTTTTATGATGAACGCCACCGCTTGTATGATTGTCATCATTATCAACAAGAGCCTTTATCATTATGGTGGCGACCTCGCAGTTGGGGCCTATGGCATCGTCAACCGTGTCAGTTTCCTCTTTTTCATGGTTGTATTCGGCATCAACCAGGGAATGCAACCGATTGCAGGTTACAATTTTGGCGCAATGCATTTTGACAGGTTGATGCAGGTGTCGAAATATGCCATGACGGCTGCTACTGCTGTTTGCATCTTTGGATTTATCGTGAGCGAACTCCTGCCCTATTATTGTGCCAAGGCTTTTACTTCCGATATACAATTGATAGGCATTGCAGAACATGGGTTACGGTTGGCCAATGTTACCCTGCCAATCATAGGCGTGCAGATGGTCATTACCAATTTCTTCCAAAGCATTGGCAAAGCCAAGGTCAGCATTTTCCTTTCGTTGTCGAGACAATTGCTATTCCTGCTCCCTGTATTGCTGGTTTTGCCTCGATTCTTAGGCCTTGATGGCGTTTGGATCTCATTTCCTGTTTCCGACACCATTGCTTTTATCGTCACGGTGTCCATAATGGCACATTATATGCGACAATTTAAGATACTCCATAAACAACAATCTCATGGCTGAACAGAAAATCATCATCAATATAGGGCGCCAGTTGGGAAGTGGTGGCCGCATCATCGCAAAAATCCTTGCTCAAAAATTTGGATGTGCCTTTTATGATAAGGAAATACTAAATTTAGCGGCTAAGGAGAGCGGGTTCAGCGAAAAGTTCTTTGAGCAACATGATGAGCATTGGCTTTTTTTCAAGTCGCTTTTTCACATGCACACACAACATGTGAGCGACAACAACTTTTACACCAATAGATTTTCACAAGAAAGTTTGTTCCAATTTCAGGCTGATGCCATTCTTAAGGCCGCGAAAGAAGGCAGTTGTGTATTTGTTGGGCGCTGTGCAGACTATATTTTGAGAGATTGTGACGAGACGGTTGTCAACATTTTTGTTACTGCCAATTTGGAGGACCGAATAGCATTGGTGATGGAACGGCACCATTGTGACAAGGATTCTGCCAAGAAAATCATTGAAACGAAAGAGAGCAACCGTGCTTCCTATTACAATTACTTTACAGGCAAGAAATGGGGACACAGTCAATCTTATGACCTATGCGTCAACTCCTCCATTCTTGGTTTGGAGGGTACTGCAGATTTCATTTCCATCTTTATTCAAAAACGCCTTTCCCGGCAATCTGGCAAATGAAAAAAATTGGCATTCTCAGCGACACACACTCGTTTTGGGACGAAAGATACTTGCATTATTTTGAATGTTGCGATGAGATTTGGCATGCAGGCGACATTTGTTCTACGGAATTGGCTGAGCGTCTGGCGGCTTTCCGGCCGTTGCGGGCTGTTTGTGGAAATTGCGATGGCGGCGACTTGCGACTAATGTTCCCTGAAATCCTTCGTTTCAAATGCGAGGAGGTGGATGTTTTAATGAAACACATCGGTGGTTATCCAGGACGTTATGACAGAAGTATAGTTCGTCAACTCACTACACGTCCACCTCAATTGTTCATCAGTGGCCATTCCCACATTTTGAAAGTGCAATATGACAAGACGTTGAATCTTTTGCACATCAATCCTGGCGCTGCCGGCATCCAAGGATGGCAGAAAGAAAGGACGTTGGTGAGACTTACGATTGACGGGAACCATTTTACAGATTGTGAGGTGATAACACTTGGTTGAAGGTATTTTTTGCATATTTATCGAAAAATTTGACAATCCATTGGCTCTGCATTCAAAAAAACAGTAGATTATTTTCCTCCTCACTTGTTTTTTGCTAATTTTGCAGTCTGAAAATAAATATACTTTAAAAATCGAGGATTTAGCAAGTTCTTGAGACAAAAAAATTCAAGCCGCAAATATTTAAATTATGTTGAGAATAGCAGTTCAGTCTAAAGGCCGACTCTTCGAGGATACGATGCAACTCCTTGCCGAGGCCGACATCAAAGTGAGTACCAGCAAGCGGACGTTGCTTGTGCAGTCTTCCAATTTCCCCATAGAGGTTCTTTATCTTCGCGACGACGATATCCCACAAAGCGTAGCCACAGGTGTTGCCGATATTGGTGTTGTTGGTGAGAATGAATTCGTGGAGCGGGGAGAAGATGCAGAAATCATTCGCAGGCTGGGATTCAGTAAATGCCGGTTGTCTTTGGCTATTCCCAAAGAAATAGACTATAATGGACTCGAATGGTTCGAAGGCAAGAAGATTGCCACTTCTTATCCAAACATCCTTCGCCAGTTCATGGATTCCAAAGGAATAAAGATAGAAATTCATGTTATTACTGGTAGTGTGGAGATTTCGCCGGGTATCGGGTTGGCAGACGGTATCTTCGATATTGTCAGCAGCGGATCCACTTTGGTGAGCAACAACCTCCGTGAAGTAGAGGTGGTGATGAAGAGCGAAGCGTTGCTCATTGGCTACAAGCACATGAATGAAGAAAAAAAACAAGTGCTTCAGGATTTACTTTTCCGCTTCGAAGCCGTGCATCAGGCAGAAGACAAGAAATATGTAAGAATGAATGTCCCACGAAATCGGCTGGACGAAATCATCGAAGTGCTCCCAGGATTGAAGAGCCCCACCATCATACCTCTGGCCGACAATGAATGGTGCTGTGTACATACTGTTCTCGACCAGCGCCGTTTTTGGGAAATTATAGGGCGTCTTAAAGAACTGGGTGCCCAAGGGATTTTGGTGACACCAATAGAAAAGATGATATTATGAATATCTTTCGTTATCCGTCAAGAGATGAGTGGCAGACGATAGTCAAACGCCCTCAAATGGATGTTTCAAGTTTAAACGAAGTGGTCAATGGGGTTTTGGCCGACATTCGTACTAACGGTGATGAAGCAGTTCGCCGATACGAAAAGAAATTCGACCATGTCTGCTTGAATGAATTACAGGTCACTGAGGAAGAAATGAAGGAGGCAGAACTCCTTGTTGACAAAGACCTCAAGGATGCAATAGGCATGGCTCACGACAATATATTTCGTTTCCATGAAGCACAGCGTTTTTGTGGATTGAAAACGGAAACCCAACCTGGTGTCGTTTGTTGGCAAAAAAGTGTGGCCATCGAGCGTGTTGGTTTGTATATTCCTGGCGGTACGGCTCCTTTGTTCAGCACTGTGCTGATGTTGGCTACACCTGCTAAAATTGCAGGTTGTGGGGAGATTATTCTTTGTACACCCCCCAACTCCGAGGGGAAGGTGAACCCTGCAATTCTTGTTGCGGCACGTATTGCTGGCGTCAGCAAGATTTTCAAAATCGGTGGTGTCCAGGCTATCGGTGCCATGGCATATGGAACGGAAAGCGTTCCCAAAGTTTATAAAATATTTGGACCTGGCAATCAATTTGTCATGGCGGCAAAGCAGCAGGTTTCGCTCCATGATGTGGCAATCGACATGCCTGCTGGGCCTTCTGAAGTGTGTGTCTTAGCAGACGAGACTTGCCGGCCTGAATTCGTGGCTGCAGACTTGCTTTCACAAGCGGAACATGGCACTGACTCACAGTCTGTATTAATTACCACCTCAGAGAAGGTAATCGAAGAGGTGTCGATTCTGATTGACCGTCAGTTGGAGCAACTTCCTCGGCGTGACATCGCAGCGAAATCATTGGCCAACAGCATGATTATCTTGGTTGGCAACATGGAAGAGGCAATGGCACTTTGCAACGTTTATGCTCCTGAGCATCTCATCATCTGCACCGAGGATTATGAGTCTTGGGCCGAAAAAGTGGTAAATGCAGGTAGTGTGTTTTTGGGCAATTATGCATGTGAGAGTGCGGGCGACTATGCCAGCGGTACCAACCACACCTTGCCGACCCATGGATATGCCCTTGCATACAATGGCGTCAATCTCGATAGTTATTGTAGGAAGATAACCTTTCAGCATCTTTCGGAACAGGGCATCCTTTCCATCGGCCATGCTGTGGAAGTGATGGCTGAGAACGAACAACTCATGGGGCACAAGAATGCCATGACTGTCAGAGTGAAGTATATAAAAGAAATCAATAAGAAATGAGAGATTTAAAGGATTTGACAAGACCCAACATTTGGGTTCTTTCACCTTATAGCAGTGCACGAGATGAATATAGCGGGCATGACGGGCATGTGTTTCTTGATGCAAATGAGAATCCATACAACTCCCCTCTCAATCGCTACCCTGACCCACTTCAACGAGATGTCAAGCCATTGATAGCCAAGCACAAAGGGGTGAGTGAAAACCAAATTTTCCTTGGCAATGGTAGTGATGAAGCCATCGATTTGGTATATCGTTGCTTTACTGTCCCCCATCAAGACAATGTAGTAGCGATAGACCCTACTTACGGCATGTATAAGGTATGCGCTGACATCAATGATGTGGAATATCGGCCTGTCTCTCTCAATGCCCATTTTCAGATGTCTGCCAACAAGATGCTTGCAGCCTGCGACCAGAATACGAAGGTGATATGGATTTGTTCGCCCAACAACCCTTCTGGAAACTTGATTGATAAGGTGGAGATAGAGAAAGTGCTCATGTCGTTTGATGGTATAGTTGTCATCGATGAGGCATATTCGGATTTTTCACGTCAAAGACCTTTTCGGCTCGAACTTAACCGTTACCCACATCTCATAGTTCTCAACACCATGAGCAAGGCTTGGGGATGTGCCGCCATTCGTATGGGGATGGCCTTTGCTAATGAAGAGATTATCAAGATTTTCAATAAGGTCAAATACCCTTATAACGTTAATCTGCTTACTCAACAAAAGGCAAAAGAGATTTTATCGTCGCCGTATGATGTGGAACGTTGGGTGTCGATGCTCATCGAAGAGCGCGACAGATTGATTCGGGCATTTAAACTTCTGCCTGTTTGCGAGAAAATCTATCCAACAGATGCCAATTTTTTCCTTGCCAAGATGACCGATGCCAAAAGCATCTACAACTATCTCATCAATAAGGGAATCATTGTAAGAAATCGCAGCCGAATACATTTGTGTGACAATTGCTTACGCATTACCATCGGCACAAAAGGAGAAAACACTCAATTACTTGCTGCTCTTCGGCAATATTGTTAAATAGTAAAATGTGAAAGGCAGGACATTTTAAACGTCCTGCCTTTCGCGTGTTATCAAAATCTATTTCAAGTTAGTTGTCGGCTGGACATTCGTATTTGTCACCCGTCTGTTGCACCAGACGACGCCTAAAATTCTCGGGATAACCGGGACGCTTAGGGCGCTGGCCAAGACCGTATTCGTCTCTTGTGAATTGCCCATTTTTCTCTGGTCGGCTAATCATGTCATTGTATTTGACAATAAGATAGCGAGCCAATGCATTCCACCTATCGAGCATTTGTTGGGCCTTTTCTTTACTATAGAGATTGAGAAATTCAGCAGCCTTTTTGGCTCTGCTTTCCTGAAGTTCGGGTGCTGTTGCCTGAGTTTCATAAAACCTGAGGGCGGTTTGCTCTATCAATTCTTGACGTTTGAAATAGTAGTCCTCCAAAGAGTCGCGCACGGCCTTTAACGATGGGAACAACAACGAATAGCGAGGGTAAACCATATTAGCCACCCAGTTGCAAACCCAAAAGGCATTCTTGTCGGAGAAGTTCAATTCGTCAGCACCAGGCGTATTATAACATTCGGGTCTGTCGGTCATGCTGCAATATACAGGAGTATAGGCTACCATGTTTCCATCGTCATTGCCCCACCACATTAATCCGCCAATTTCTCTTGGCAACCATGAGCGCATTTGGCTGACGTATGAAAAACCCGTCTGCTGTGTGGAAGTTGGGCGTTCGTTGAAATACTTCTTTCCATCCACTTCGTAGGTAAGTGGTGTTGGACGGTATGGCATTTCCCAAATACCGCCACCGATGTCACCGTCAAGAGCAAAAGGCGTTCCCTCATAATGGTCGCGCATACATTCCATCACTTCCCTAACACTCACCTTGTGATTGGGAACAATCCAAAGAGGCATCGGGGCGTCGTAAACATCTTTGCCCATGGCATAAGGCAAATATCTACTCATTTCATTGGAGAAGTGATTAAAAAAACTCCAAACACGAGCCTCGCAAAAGCGTCGCCCAGAAAAGTCAGGTTTGGCATAGGCCTCGTTCCAACTAAAGTCAGCATCCTTTCCTTTAAACCATCCCTGTTGGCGCGCATATTTCACCACGTCTTTGGAATAAAGAACGTTTTTCTTGTCTTTCATGTTGAATTTTGTAATGCGGCTCTGGTTCGCATGGGCACAAATGGCATTGTCAGGAATTCTCATGGCCACCCATACAGCACTCTTGCTGCCAGGCCCCTTGCCCATCATCTCCATAATCCATGCCTCATTGGCATCGCAGATGGTGAATGTTTCTCCCTCGGAATTATAACCATAGGTTTCCACCAAAGATGTCATCACTTGGATCGCCTCCCTGGCACTCTTCGATCGTTGCAACGCAATGTAAATCAATGATCCATAGTCGAGTATGCCTGTTGAATCAACCATCTCCTCCCGACCTCCGTAGGTGGTCTCCCCTATCGTCACTTGATATTCATTGATATTCCCGATTACATTGTAGGTCTCAGATGCTTCTGGTATTTCGCCATGATACTTGTTTGTGTCCCAATCATACACCTTGCGCATTTCGCCAGGAGCATGTTTGGCAGCCGGATAATGACAAAGATTTTGAAACATGCCGTAGTCATCGGCATTGTAGGTGCAAATGACTGAACCATCGGCACTTGCATCCTTTCCAACGATGAAGTTGGTGCAGGCCATCGAATATGACGACATGCAAAGCAATACATATAAGAGTGTCTTTCTCATATTGATTAATAATTTATCGTTGTTTGATATGTTGACTCATTGCCCTTTCTATCGCGAGCCAAAAATTTCAATTGTCGTTCACGGCCTGTGGGTGTTACGGGGGTGTTTCGAAGGTCACAAATCACTTTTGAGGATTTTTTCACATAGTCGAACAGCACGAATTGGTCGTCGAGAAACCCTTTGAAATTGATGACCCCCGACTGCTCATCCTTCAAGTCGAACTGCACGATTGAATCGGTAGGCCAAGAGTTCTCATGGATAGGTATAATGCGCGGGGGGGTGTCGTCGAGGGCAACAAAGAACACATCGCCAATATCGGACACGCTCCCCTCTATCCATCCTTGAGAAAAATGACTATCAATGCAGACCACAGGATCCTTCTCGGGGTCGAGGTCGTTTCGCTTGTCACGCTTCAAAGCGGCTATGTATAACTTGCTACTGTCAACCATGTCGTCGTTAGTGCCGTTCACTTTCAACCTAATCATGGCATCATCGAATAGCGGGATGGATTTCATGGCAAACTGGAATTCATTTGAATGCAACGGCCTTGACCTACGGGAAGAACGAGAAGAAGGCTTGACGCGAACATCGGCACATAAAGAACCTTCTGGCACTGTAAGTGAAATATCTTCCAACATGCAACTATTGGGTTCAGACATTTTAAACAACACAGAATCGTTTGATTCCTTATCCACTACAGGTAAACTGTCTGGTCTTGCAGTTACAGTGAACGAAAATCGAGACTGGTTGCCAAAGAAATCACAAAGGACATAGGTGATGAGATAATCGCGTTGCTGGTCAAAATGCACATATCCATTATCTTTGTTCGCCTTTAAAATGCTCAATTTGTTGGCAGGAGTGAGAAACGATTTCATGAACCATTGCTCGTTTTTTACGAAATAGTCATAGTCGCCCCAGACATTTACCATCTTGTTTTCCGCTACAGGGATGTTGTCGACATCACTCCTGAACACCTCTTCACCATCAACAAGAAGCATGGTGCAGCGGATGCCATAACGATGATAAGAACCTTGCATAAAGTCCTCGGCGAAAATGCCAAAACCGACTTTCCCCCATGCGAAAAGCGAGTCGGCAATCATTCCTTCTTCTATGTCGAACCGCTGTTGCTCCATTTTTCCACAAAAACTCCCCTCCCCTTCTACTGGATAAGCCATGATGCTATGAGCCTTTGGTGGTACACTGTCCTCGAGCAAACCTGGCAAAAAATCAAGGGGGTCCATCATATTCCATGTGGCCGTCTCGCGGATTTCAAGATGTAAATGAGGCCCCATACTTGCACCTGTGTCTCCACTTAGTGCAATCAATTGACCCGCAGCGACTGGGCAATCTGTAGCATTTAATTCCATGTCCACGTCCGTCGTTTGATGGCGATACTGCCATTTACGCACCATGGCTTCGATGCTCGGTGCAAACCGTTGAAGATGGGCATAGACACTTGTGTACCCTTCGGGGTGACGGACATAAACGGCATTGCCCAACCCACCAATATTGACACTCACTCGTGAAATATAGCCATCACCAATAGAATAGACAGCCTTCCCTTCCACCAGTTGCGTCTTGATGTCAAGGCCTCCATGGAAGTGATTGGGGCGAGGCTCGCCAAAATTGCCTGCCAATGTTACATCAAAATGTACTGGCGAAAGATAAGTGACGGCGGCAAGTATAAGATTTGTTATCAGCATGATAATGTGAGTTCTAATAAAGAAAGAAGTACACAACGAGTCAATTCCTATGGAACGTCTCTTGGGACGGCAATTTGACTGCCTCCCCATTGTTTAACCTTGTGCCGATTTTCGTCGGTTACGGCAGAAGAAGCCTCTTCCGTTGGTTTTGATGTATTGTCTTCGGCAGATACTCTTGGGCGACCAGAAACAGATAGGCCTGTTGAATGAGGGGCAATTGGCAATTCTTGGGCTTGGTCGGTGGATTCTTCTGGAGGTATTATTTGCGATCGCATCCTAAACAAGCGCATATTACTGACACACATCAATTTCAATGCAGGAGAATGCGACTCGTAATCATTGTAGGTCTTACCAAGATAAATAAATCCACGGACGTGTTTGATGCCGACATTATTATCGTCGGATATTTGCAAACTGTAATGGGTGTCGGAAGAAATGTGGGTGGTCTGTGCAGCCGTACTGTCATTGTCGAAAGTAACTGCCAACATCGCGATACCATCCTTTATGCCATCTTGAAAGATAAATTGATTGTCGAAAGACAATATCATTTTGTCGCCCTTGTGGTATGCTGTGTCCGCTTTCACATCGAAGGACACAATGCTATAGGGAGCCTGAGGGAGCAAAATAACTGCCTGTTCGTAGCGCCACACAGTAGCAGTGTCGCCTTGCGATGATAAGTTGCCAAACTGGCTCAATTCGTTAGCGGTGGCTCCAAGAGCAATCGCATCATTGTTCAATCGCTTGGCTAAGTATCCATATATCTCATGCAATTTCTCCGTATGTCGGTAATAATACACCATCGAAGAATCGAACTGGGCCTCCGTCACTCCGTGTTTCCTCAATGCAGCCTTGCGATATAGCATGCGACGATAAGGCAATTCTGAATAATCATTTTCGGCGAAAGCCATACCGTCGGCTACATGATAATCATAGAGAATATCCTCCATCTCTTGCGGCTGCAGATATTCGCTGGGCACGCCAGGCTTGCACCCTGCAAGAACGACAACGAGCAGGTAGAAAACGCCGTATATATGGAGCGACTTTTTCATTGAATTATTGTTTGGCTACTTCTGTTTCGTTTTCGGTATCAGTGTTTTTGGTGAAGGAGATATTACTCAATTCTTTACGGAAAAACAATAGGAGGAGAACAACGCCCACGCTGATGCAGGAATCTGCAAAATTAAATATTGGGCTGAAAAAGATAAAGTGCTCACCTCCCCAAATTGGCAACCAGTCGGGCAGGTTGGTGTCTATGATGGGAAAGTAGAACATGTCAACCACCTTTCCATAAAATATGGGGGCATAGCCCTCTCCCCATGCAACAAAATCAGCGATACTACTGTTGGTGGATGCCTCGAAAATTTGTCCGTAGCAAAGACAATCAATAATATTGCCCGCTGCACCTGCGAGCACCAAGACAATGCAAATGATATATCCCCAACTGACATCCTTACGGATTTGCATAATTAAGTAGTAGCCGATTATGACAACGGCCACAATGCGAAAAAGAGTGAGCACAAGTTTATTGATGAATGTCATGCCATAAGCCATGCCCTCATTTTCGATAAAATAAATGTAAAACCAGTCTGTGATGTGTATCGACTCATGTAGATACATGTTTGTCTTTACCTCAATCTTGATGATCTGGTCGATGATAAGGATCAGCAGCACGATTATGCATGCCACTGACCCTTTTGATGTAATGCGCGATATCATCAGTTCTTTTTTCTGGCGTTTTTAGAGGCAACGCTCAGAGTGGCATGAGGAACTATTCTGAGTCTCTCTTTAGGAATCAGTTCACCTGTGATGCGGTCTATTCCATAGGTTTTGTTCTCAATCCTTACAAGTGCTGCCTCTAATCCAACGATGAATTTTTGCTGCCTGCTTGCAAGTTGCACCAGTTCCTCTTTGCTCTGTGTCGTACTACCTTCCTCAAGCACTTTGTAGGTGGGCGACGTGTCGTCAACATCATTGCCGTCGGCATTCATCAACTGACGCATCATTTGATTATAGTCACGACGGGCAAGAGCGAGTTTCTCTGTAATAATGACTTTGAACTCCTCGAGTTCTTCGTCACTGTAGCGTGTCTTTTCTGCCATTTTGTTATTCAGGTTATCGTTAATATTGTATTATTCCGACTATTTTTTCACAATCTTGATATTGACCGTGAAATCATCGAATTTCACTTCCGTGCCATCATTGTCGGCGAATATGATGTTGTCCGCAAGCACTTGTGTCTTCACGTAGTCGCCAAAATGCTCGATGGCCTCACAAAGCACCTTATTGGGAGCAATTGTCACATCTATGCGGTCGGTGATTTCCAATCCACTGTCTTTACGGATGTTCTGCACACGATTGATCAATTCTCTTGCCATGCCTTCGTCGATGAGTTCTTTGGTCAATTCAACCTCTAATGCCACGGTCAAGTTGCCTTCATTGTCCACCAACCATCCGGGAATGTCTTCGCTGATGATGTCCACATCTGCAATATCCACAGTCAATTCTTGGCCGTCAACCACAATTTGGAGGATGCCATTGTTCTCGAGTTGTGCTATTTCGGATTGGGAAAGGTTACCCATGGCGGCTGCCACTCCTTTCATCAACTTGCCGTATTTCTTGCCCATGGTGCGGAAATTGCATTTCACCTTCTTTACAAGCAAACTTTCACCTTCGGTAAAGCGCAACTCCTTTACATTAACTTCATTAAGGATGATGTCGGCCACTGCTTCGATACGTTGACGTTGCTGTTCGTCAATGGCGGGAATCATGATGCATTGTAGCGGTTGGCGGACTTTGATGTTTGCCTTTCGCCTTAATGCAAGTACCATAGAGGTGACTTTCTGTGCAATTTTGCCCATTCTTGCCTCCAACTCTTCATCGATGAGAGATTCGTCGGCAACCGGGAACAAAGTAAGATGCACACTGTCTGCCTCTGCCTGTCCTGTTCCTGATGTCAAATCTTGATAAAGCCTGTCGGCATAGAACGGAGAGAAAGGTGCAAGTAATTTGGCAACCGTCAACAAACAAGTGTAAAGCGTCTGGTAGGCACACAACTTGTCTGTATCCATTTCCTTTGCCCAAAAGCGTTTCCTGTTGAGACGGACATACCAGTTGGAGAGATGGATGTCGACAAATTCATCAATCAAGCGACCTGCCTTTGTCGGTTCATAGTTACTCAAACTCTCATCCACCGACTTTATCAAACTGTTTAATTGCGAGATAATCCAACGGTCAATCTCGGGACGTTCGTCAACGGGAATCTCTGGCTGGGAATTGTCAAAACCATCTACATTGGCATAGAGAGCGAAAAAGGAATATGTGTTGTAAAGTGTTCCAAACATCTTTCTTCGTAACTCCTCGACACCAGCAACGTCAAACTTGAGGTTATCCCAAGGTTGCGAATTGGTCATCATATAAAACCTAAGGGCATCGGCACCATAATTTGCAATGGTTTCAAAGGGATCAACAGCATTGCCAAGACGCTTGCTCATTTTGTTGCCCTTGGCATCAAGCACCAGACCTGTTGAAATGACATTCTTGAACGCTATGCTGTCGAACACCATTGTTCCAATGGCATGAAGTGTGAAGAACCAACCACGGGTTTGATCGACTCCCTCACTAATAAACTCTGCAGGGAAAGCCTTACCCTTATCCACAAGTTCTGCGTTCTCAAAAGGATAGTGTATCTGTGCATAAGGCATGGAGCCAGAGTCAAACCACACATCGATAAGGTCGGACTCACGCTTCATGGGGTGTCCCTTGGAGGATACCAAAAGTATATCGTCAACAAAAGGACGATGGGCATCAATGCGCTTATAGTTTTCGTCTGAGTAGTCACCAGGCACAAACCCCTTTTCTTTTAGTGGGTTGGTGGTCATGATGCCTGCAGCGACAGATTTCTCAATTTCATTATAAAGTTCCTCAAGCGAACCGATACATACGGCTTCTCCATCATCTTCATTCGTCCAAATGGGAAGGGGGGTTCCCCAGAAACGGCTACGGCTAAGGTTCCAATCGTTTAAGTTCTCAAGCCAGTTGCCAAAGCGCCCCGTGCCAGTTGATTCTGGTTTCCAATTGATTTGAAGATTAAGTTCCGACATCCTCTGTTTGCATTCGGTGCTCTTGATAAACCAACTGTCCAAAGGATAATAAAGAACGGGCTTGTCTGTACGCCAGCAATGAGGATAATTGTGCTCATGCTTTTCTATTTTGAAAGCCTTATTGTCCGCTTTTAAGTCCATGCAAATAGAGATGTCGAGCGTTTCGTCTTTATCAGTAAGGTTCTCGTCATAGGCATTTTTTACAAAACGGCCTGCGTAACGTCCCCAAAGAGATGTGTTGACATATTGAGCAACAAAATCGGGTTCCAAATCTTCGATGGCGAAATACTTTCCTTCAAAATCGACGACAGGGCGCTGATGTCCTTTCTTGTCGACCATCACGATGGGAGGCACGCCAGCCTGTTTGGCAACCATGGCATCATCTGCACCAAAGTTGGGAGCGATATGAACGATACCTGTACCATCTTCGGTAGTCACATAGTTGCCGGGAATCACGCGGAATGCTCCTTCGGAAAGTGGTTTGACCATAGGAAGAAGTTGTTCGTAATGCATTCCAACAAGGTCGGTTCCTTTGTAATGGGCGACTACGGTCCAAGGTATCACCTTGTCGCCTTTCTTGTAGTCGCTTAACTTGGCATCGTGCCCTTTTTCATTGAAATATGCATTCAACCGGGCTTCAGCCAACACGACGGTGACAGGCTCGGCGGTGTAAGGATTGTATGTTTTGACTGCCACATAGTCAATCTTAGGACCTACGCAAAGGGCGCTGTTGGCTGCCAAAGTCCAGGGAGTGGTAGTCCAAGCAAGGAAGAAAGGATTGCCCCATTCTTTCATCTCTGGTTTGGGATCGGTGATGGCAAACTGAGCCGTGCAGGTTGTGTCCTTAACGATTCGGTAGCATCCAGGCTGATTCAGTTCATGGCTCGAAAGGCCTGTTCCAGCGGCAGGTGAATACGGCTGGATGGTATATCCTTTGTAAAGCAGTCCTTTGTTGTATAATTGCTTCAGTAACCACCAAAGGGTTTCGATGTACTTGTTGTCGTAGGTGATATAAGGATGTTCAAGGTCAACCCAATAGCCGATTTTCTCTGTTAGTTCATCCCATTCCTCTGTATACATCATTACATTTTGGCGGCATTTCAAATTGTAGTCCTCCACGGAAATATAGCGGGGACTTTCAGGATTGTCGATGTCTGCTTTGGTGATGCCAAGTTGTTTTTCCACGCCCAATTCCACGGGGAGACCATGAGTATCCCATCCAGCCTTGCGGTGGACTTGATAACCTTTCATTGTCTTATAGCGGTTGAAGGTATCCTTGATGGTGCGGGCCAGTACATGGTGAATTCCTGGGCGCCCATTGGCAGAAGGCGGTCCTTCGTAAAAAACAAATTCAGGACAACCTTCGCGCTCCTCGATAGAGCGTTGGAAAATGTTGTTCTTTTTCCAAAACTCAAGTACCTGATTGTTGATTTCTGTCAGGCTGAGTTTATCATACTCAACAAATTTTTTGGCCATTTCTATATTTTAATAAATGTTTTGTCAAATAAGAGACGGCTTCCTTATGCCAAAAGGAGCCTATTGTAAATTGAGGTGCAAATTTACAAAAAAAACATCACTAAGACGCTGCTTTCATGAAAAGTTTGCCGTTTTTTATATTTTTTATTATGTTGAACATGTTTTAGCCTCAACTTC
This sequence comes from uncultured Prevotellaceae bacterium, assembly GCA_946415525.1. Lineage (GTDB taxonomy): Bacteria > Bacteroidota > Bacteroidia > Bacteroidales > Bacteroidaceae > Prevotella. The sequence continues at coordinate 26,285 of CAMKSZ010000007.1, forward strand.
TACTAACTTGCAATCCTGTTGTGCTCAATGACATTTCAACAAATCGGGCATTCGCATTCCTACGGTTGGACATAAGAATTTGTCGAATGCGAGCCGCCGCCTCGGGGTCTTTTGCAATCATGTATAGATATCCGCCACCTCCTGCTCCAGGTAGTTTGTAACCCAAACAAAGGTCATCAACCATATCGGTGAGGACGCCCACTTCTCGAGGGTTCGTCCCCGAATCAAGCAATTGATTCTGCACCCACGTCTTTCTCACCAATTTTCCCATAAGTTCAAAATCATTGCGCTGGATAGTTTCATACATATCGATGGCGTGTTCCTTCATGCTACGCAGCAATTGCAACTGTTGGTGCTGGTTAAGAAACATGCGCCTAACTATTTCGGAGAGAATGTTCTTGGCAGTTCTGGTAATGCCTGTATAAAACAGTAAATGGCAGGATCTGTATTCGGGCAAAGTATAGATGTCTGTTGGCAACCATTTGACGACAGGAGATTGCGCAAATCCTTTCCCTGTTTCAAGCAATTTGACGCCATGGAGTAGTCCGCCAAACTGATCTTGCCAACCTCCACCCGTCGTGAGAAGTTGTTCGAGTACAAGTGTCCGGTGGCCAATGTCGTTTTTATCCCACATCAGACCGCAAAAGTCGTTAAGTGCTCCTAATACCGTTGCTGCCAGGATGCTGCTTGTGCCCAAACCGCTGCCCGCAGGTATGGCAGAGAGAAGGGTTAGTTCGATGCCACTACCGAAATCTGCCAATTGGTCGGCCAAAGAAGCGTATCTGATTTCTGAAAAGCCGGGTTGGAATCCCGATAGTACAAGGGCAGCCTTTGGTATGGAGAATGGACTGCCCACATGGTGGAAGTCGGCAAGTTGTTCAAAACTCGTCACAACCTCCGATGCACCAAGATCTATGCTTCGCAAAATAATGTGCTTCTCTGGACATGACCTGACATACGCCTGTATGGGTGGCTGACCATTAAGTTCGATGGCAAGATTCACAACATCGCCTCCTTCCATCAAACAGAAGGGCGGCGTGTCGGTCCACCCTCCTGCTATGTCGATGCGGACAGGACTACGCCCCCATACAATCTGGTCTTTATAGACCGACATTTGAGGTGACTGAGTGGCGTTGAGCGCAGACTCCGTCAACCCATCCTTGAGTAGGGCAAATGCCATTTGCTCTGCTCCGTTGTCTGGCTGATGCTTGAGAGCACGCAGACGTGCCCTAAACATGGCATCACGTGTGCGTAGCAACAAAGGTTCGCTTTTGGGGAGAGGGTGAGGTTCTGGGATGTTGAATCTTGCAAATTCTGAAGCGGCATTGTCAAGGTCGATTTGATAGAAAATGCTATGCTGATAATTGTTGGCAAGGAATGGCCAATTTTTCCTTCTGTTGTCAATGCGTTGATTAATAAGTCTGCGTAGGTTGGCTTCCGTAGAAATCTGGTCAGCGCTCATCTTACGAGCACTCATCCAAATCATGCGTCCGCCTTCTTGTAAGTTTTCATTAAGCATCCATCGAAGCACCAACCCCATGTCGTGGATGTTGTCTACAACAGGAAACAGATGAGCCGATTGCAAATCATTAGGCTGGGCAATGATATCGACAGACAAATTACGCTCTTTCGCCCAAGTTCGGAATGGCTTCCCTAAAAAGAAGGTTTTTTCGTCTTTTATATTGCCTCTAAAACTATCGTTGAAACCATAAGGTCGCACCACCCATTGAGCGTTGCCTATCGGCACAATGTCAGCACATTGGCCAGGCAACAACTTGATATGCCAAGCATTTTCTGGAACACCAGTGACGATATTGTCTTGTGTAAGCACCCAATTTTCTGAAATACAACTATTCTCCACCCACAAATTATGGTTTTCGCTTGTGGTTTTTATCCACATTTCAGCATTTTGGACAAAAATGGTGGGATGGGGCTTTCGCGTACGATGCATGATTTCCCGTTGATCATGGACAAGATTTTGAATATCCAAGGTTGAAGAAATAATTTCACGACTGGTGCCATAATGATAGAATTCACCTCCTGGAAGTGGCTGGATAGCCACGCTCAAATTGTTCACCTCAGGATCTGAAATAGAAGGATGAGTGCCAAGGGCACATCCAAAGGTTGAATACAAGTCGTAGTCTGTGATTATTCCTTCGTGAGTGCATTTTTCCATCAAAACGCTCACGGCTTTATCGCTTAAGAACCAAACTCCAACATCAACAAGGTAGAAATGGTCGTGGCGCAAATCGGACAGTTGTGAAGCAGTCGGTTTCTGCACCATGCATTTGAGTATAGAAGGACTTTTTTGTTCCGAAACGAAAATGCCGTGCGACATGGCTGTCTCATCGTTTAACCACAAACCATAACACACCACATCTGCTTCTGGGATGGCTGGTAATTGTTGGTTGGTTCTGACAAGTACGTCGCCACTGACAATCATGGTGTTGAGGCGTTCGGGAGCCATGCTCATCAACCTTTCATAAAAAGGCATCTGAAGAGAAAGCAAATCTTGGGAAAGTACCTGTCCCCTCTCCCATCTGAATACAGGTATGGGGGTGAGTACTTTCCCCGAGGGTGCATAAGCAGGCAACCTACGGCTCTGACCTCCTGCATGTAGAAGAATGCGCTTTTCGCTCCTCAACCAGTCATCAAAAGGAACTTCAGCCGCCTCGGAGTCGTGACATTGTTGAAGCAGCCAAGCAGAGCCGCCCCCACTTCCCAACTTCCTATCGATAGGGTCGTGAGAGCAAAACCACTCATAGTGATCATATCCTGTGATTTCATGAAAACAATCTACCAGGTTGGGGGGAAGCGAAAGGAGTCTTTTCATTAAAAAGTTGTCGATGCTATATTGTTGTCTATATTATTGTGTTCTTGAGACTTACTTGTCACTGGCGGTCGAAGGCCGGCGGCGCCATTGTATAACAATTCCGCCAATAAAGGCCAATAGGAGAATAACACCAGCGGTATAGGCTATCATTTCTGTATTGTCAACGGAAGTCGGGTGGAAGTCAAGTACGATTTCATGCTTTCCGGGAGAAAGATGAAGGGCTCTAAGCACATAGTTGACCCTGCCAATCTCCACAGGATTTCCATCGACCGTTGCTGTCCACTCGGGATAGTAGATTTCTGAGAACACCACCACGCCTCCATTGGGGGAATTGGCAGTGTAAATCAATTTGTTGGGTTGGTATTCATTGATGGTCACGACAGAGGTCGTATCCTGCGGCACGCTCTCTCCTAAGGTGGTCTTGAAGGCGACATCGGCTACTGCTACCTTTTTCAAGTCATACTTACCGACACCGTCAAGTTCTTCGTTGGCGTTGTCAACATATTTCACTTCATCAACAAACCATGCATTCCCGTTGGCATAGGGATTGACCAATGGAGCCGTCTTGCCATCTTGCAAAGGCAAGATGAAATACTTGGTGTTGAGCATGTTGACTACAGGGAAAATGCTGTCGCCTTTGATAGAGAGCATGTCGCCACCTGCTGCCACTATAGCCGGCATCATGGCCTGCATCTCTGGCATAATGTGGGCCTCTATCAGTTCTTGGTATCTACGCAATTTAGCAGCATGGTAACCCCCTATGCTCTTGTGATAGTAGGAGGTCTCATTTTCATTGAAGGTGTTTGTGGCAAAATTAAGTACACGATAGTCCAAACTCTTGTCTTGTAGAATGGCTTCATCCGTTGCCGTCATTTGTTGAGGCATTTCCTTAACTGATTTTGGTACAAACATGCTATCGTTCAAATAGCGCTTATTAACCATCCACATGTCAATAAGACACAGAAGTGCTATGGCGACCACTTTAGTTGTTGCATCTAGAATTTCTACAGTTTCTTCGCTTGATAGAATAGAAGAATAACCACGCCTGCTATGATGACGAACAACGACCGCCAAGCATCTGCCGTGAAAATGGATTCACGCACTTCGCGCAAATTGGCCAAAAGAGGATTGAGTTGGTCGGCTGGGAATTGGCTTAATGCCTGCATTTCTGCTGATGAGACAAAATCGGAAAAGAACAGGGTTGGAGCCAAGGCGAACAACAAACATATGCCTCCGGTCAAGAAGGTGCTTGCATATAGATATTTGATATTCTTCTTTAAAAAGTCAGGGTCATCGATTATTTTCTTCATGGCCATCATAGCCAATAGCGGAATGGTGAATTCTGCGATGACCAAAATAGAAGCCACTGTGCGGAATTTAGAATACATGGGGAAATGGTCGATGAAGAAGTCTGTCAATCCCATGAAGTTCTTTCCCCACGACAATAGGACAGAAAGGATGGTGACTGCCAATAACGCCCATTTCATGGGACCTTTCACTACAAACAAAGCAAAAATGAAGAGCAAGATGACGAAAGCCCCCACATAGACAGGACCACTCGTGCCGGGCTGCTCTCCCCAATATTGGCCAATTTGGTTGTAAATCCCATAATATTGGGGATTTGCTTTCTCCATCGCCTTTTCGTTGGCAGACAGTGGAACGGAAGCCCCACCCTTTGTATTGGGAATCAATAGCGTCCATGTTTCACCTATGCCATAACTCCATTGAGTGATGTAGTCACGCTCCAGACCACTGTCTGTTTGATTGGCACTGTTTTCTTTCACCAATTCACTTTTCCCTCTCATCGTCTCTTTGGAATATTTCCAAGTGTGATAAAGGTTGGATAGATTGATGGAAACCCCGATGGCTGCCGCAAGTGCACATACCAGGGATGCTTTGATAAAACGAGGCAATTGTTTTTTGTTAAGTGCTTCTACAAAGAAGGCAACTATCATAAAGGCAATGATGAACAAATAGTAATATGTCATTTGCACATGATTGGCACTCACCTCAAAAGCAGTGAATAAAGCGGTGAGGATGAATCCCCAAAAGAATCGGCCACGATAGGCTAAAACAATGCCTGCGATCATGGGGGGGAGATAGGCCAATGCCCACACCTTCCAAATATGGCCTGCTGCTATAATGATGAAGAAATAACTGGAAAAAGCCCAAATGATGGCACCCAAGACAGCAAGTGTTTGCCTAAAATCAAATGCTCTCATCAGGATGTAGAATCCCAACAAATAGACAAACACATACCAAACATTTTCGGGAAGCCATAAATGATAGGCCCTAATGACTTGGTTGAGACCATCTGTGCTATTGTAGGAAGGAGAAGTCTGATAAGTAGGCATGCCTCCAAAAAGTGCATTCGACCAACGTGTTCGTTCTCCTGTCTTTTGATAGTATTCCAATGCTTCTTGTCCTGCTCCTCTACCTGCTGAAGAGTCATGCTGATAAAGGATTCGTCCTTCTATGTCGGCTGGAAGAAAATAGACGAATGATATGATTACAAATACCACAACAGCGACAAGGTCGGGTAACCATTTTTTGAATTTTTCCATATTTTGATATAGTTTTGATGTCCGTAACTTTATAATTTGCAAAAGTAGAAAAAAATCCCGATTTGTAAGCCTGTTGGATAAAGAATTTGAATATTTCTTTAAATGAAAGACTCCGTTTGTACTTTCAGCCATTCATCCTGCTAATGACGTTTGCCCGAAGACTATTGGAGATAAAAAAGAAAAAAAGGGCACAAAAAAAGCCTTACATAAGTAAAGCCTGCAAGTGGGTGCTGATGGATTCGAACCACCGAAGTCGAAAGACAGCAGATTTACAG
>CAMKSZ010000008.1 GCA_946415525.1 uncultured Prevotellaceae bacterium
GGTGCTGTGACCTGCCCTGACGCTGACATTTCCTACTGTGGTCAGGCCGAGGTCTTCTATTGAGGCTGAGAGATAGTTCCAACGGCCATTATCCAGGGGAATGACGATGTCGGCCAACTTATTCGTGCCTTCGCTGTCCATAATCTCGATGGTGAGTTGGGTGGCGTCGGGCGAGAAAGCGGTGAGGAATACCTTCTTGGCACCGGCAATCGACTTCCCGCTGGTTTGCCAGAATCCCGCTTGTCCTGTCCACCGGTCGTTGGTATCTTCGTCGTATATGGCCTTGGTCACTGTGGCGCCTCCTATGCTGGTCTCGACCACCTCGCACTTGTACCATCCCCCAGGATAAGGATAGACGCTGTTGAGGAAGCCGTATTTGTCGCTGAACACCGACAATACGATGTCGGAAACGGCAGTGGTGGGAGCGTTGGGGGCATTTATCGGTTCATCGGTGAATTCATTGTCGAATGGTTCCTCTCCAGTGAGGATAAACTTCACCAGGGCAGTGACATCCGACACCGTCACGATGCCGTCGTGATTAATGTCGGCGACTTCGAGGTCGATGTTGCCGCCCTCCAACACATACTTGACGAGCATCGTCACATCGGCCACGGTCCGCAACCCATCGTCGTTGATGTCGCCAAGGAGTGGTGCCGTGTAGTCGAAGTTGTTGCCATAATAGCCTTTGGTGATGCTGCTCACCATGTCGGGCTGGGTGAACTTTGGCACGCTGCGGTCTTCCCCGTCGGAGAGTCCCATCCAATAGAACGTACAGAACCCATATTGTTTGGCGCGCTTCACGAAATAGTTGGCATATTCAAGGGTGTTGCTGTGGTAATCGACATAGTAGTTGGCGTCGTCGGTCGTTCCCCACTCACCGAAGATGACCGGTCCTTTGCTGCCCAATGTGCTGTTGATGTCACGTAGCATTTGGTCAACTGTCGATTTGGTGTACGAGATGTCCTTTGTCCCGATATAACTGTGCACCTCAAAAATGATATGGCCGTTGGCTGGGTCGTTGGGCATCTGCATGTTGGTGAGAGGCTCTTGCAAATGCTGGTTCCATGTGCCTGAACCGCTGCAAGCGCCGTAGGTGCAGACGGCCAAGTTGCGCTGGGCATTGTTGCCGCCGGTGGCCCTTACGGCATTGACAAAGGACTGGGCGTAATTGTTGATGGCGGCGTAGGCATCCGATGCCACGGAGGCGTCGTAATTCGACGGAGAGCCGTAAGAGGAGAAACACCAGGAGTTGTAGGGGTCGAGCATCTCGTTATAGCCCTCAAAGATGAGCCTTTCGCCATAATTCTTGAATCGGTTGGCTATCTGTGTCCAGATAGCCTCGAAAGTGGCCTTTTGTTTTTTGTAGTTGTCGGTGGAGGCCACCAGCCAGGCGGTGTTGGCCGCTCCCGTGTCGTGGTGAACGTTGAGGATGCAGTACATGCCTTCGTCGATGACGTAGTCGACCACCTCTTGCACTCGGTTCATCCAGATATCGTCGATTTGTGTGCCGATGGGATCGGATTCGGGGTCCCATGTCGTGCTGTTGCCAGAGAACTGGAATCGAGCCTCCATGTGAGGATACCATGTGACGGGAACGCGGATGGCGTTGAAACCGGCCCTTTTCATCATGGTGATGAGTTCGCGTGTGGCCACAGGTTGCCCCCAGGCTGTTTCATAGTCGGTGGGTGTGCGCTTTGTCCATCGCTCTATCCACATGTTGCTGAGTTGGCCGGAGTTGGACTCCAAGGTGTTGCCTAAGTTCCAACCTAATTTCATGTTGGCAACGGCATTGGTGGCTGTCTCAAAATCTGCCGTTGCCGCTTCTTGGATAGACAAGGCAGCAGCGACGATTGATAAAAGTACTCGAATTTTCATGGGTTGATGGTATTGGTGGGGGAGAAGTGACGAAAAAAGAATAGGTTATGAATGAATGTTCTCTCCGACGGTGATGTCCTGCTTAGGCACTTTCTCCCATGAAAAATAGGGGAGGAGGGCTTTGGCGCTGACGGCGTCGGGCGTGGGCGCGATGCCTGCAAGGAATGCCAGCCAACCAATCAGTTGGCTGGCATTGTAGTGTTGTCGCAGGGCGGCCATGTCGAGGCTGCGGTCGCGCTTGGAGAGCCGTTGCCCCTCGTCGTTGCACAATAAGGGGTGGTGGATGAACTGCGGATGCGGGAAGCCCAACAGGTCGGCGACATACGTCTGCTGGGGCGACGACAACAGTAAGTCGCGCCCGCGCACCACTTCGGTGACACCCATCAAGGCATCGTCGATGACCACTGCCAACTGGTACGCCCAAGCCCCGTCTTTGCGGCGGATGATGAAATCGCCCACATGGCTCGACAGGTTGACCATGTAGTCGCCATAGTGGCCGTCGGTGCAGTGCATGTCGCGGTCGGGCACGATGAGGCGCATGGCTCCCTGGCGGCCAGGCTGGGGCGGGAGGTGCCGACAGGTGCCTTTGTACACCACCCGCCCGTCGCTCTCGTGGGGAGCCTGTGTGGCGAGCAGGTCGGCGCGTGTGCAGTAGCAAGGGTAGGTGAGTCCGCGCGCTTGCAACTGTCGGAAATAGTGCTCGTAGATGTCCGTCCGCTGACTTTGGATGACGGGGGCGCCGTCCCATTCCAGTCCTAACCAATGGAGGTCGTCCATCAGCAGGTCGGCAAATTCCTTGCGTGAACGCGCAGGGTCGATGTCCTCGATGCGCAACAACCACTCACCGCCCTTGCTCTTGGCGGAAAGCCATGAGAGCAAGGCGCAGAAGAGGTTGCCTAAGTGCATGCGTCCGGTGGGCGACGGTGCGAAGCGTCCTTTGTCCATTTGAGCCAGTGGTCGCGCCTACCAGATTTGGGCGCGCTTTTTCTTCGGGATGAAGAGTTTGTCGCCTTTCTTCACCTTGAAGGCGTCGTACCAAGCATTGATATGGGGAAGGGCGGCGTTGACACGAGCCTTGTTGGGCGAGTGGGTGTCCACGGTGATGAGGTATTCCACATACTCCGGACGCGAGTTGCTTGCCCACACGCGTGCCCATGACAGGAAGAACCGCTGTTCGGGCGTGAAGCCATCCGCCATGCCGAGGGGTTGCTGTTTCATGGCGTTTTGGAAAGCGCGGAAGGCGATGTTCAGGCCGCCGTTGTCGCCAATGTTCTCGCCTAATGTCTGCTTGCCGTTGATGAATTTCCCGGGCACACCCTCCACCGTGCTGAAGAAATCCTCGAGCACCTTGGTGCGGGCGTTATAGTTTTTCTTGTCTTGCTCTGTCCACCAGTTGTGCTGGTTGCCTGTCTTGTCGAACTGGCTGCCCTGGTCGTCGAAGCCGTGGCTCATTTCGTGTCCGATGACGCCACCGATGGCACCGTAGTTGACGGCATCGTCGGCATTGGAGTCGAAGAAGGGCGGTTGCAGGATGGCGGCAGGGAAGCAGATTTCGTTGGTTGTCGGGTTGTAGTAGGCGTTGACGGTCTGCGGCGTCATCAGCCACTCGCTTTTGTCAACGGGCTTGTTCACCTTGCGCTGCAGTTCGTCGAGCAGCATGTATTCGGAGATGCGGCCCATGTTCTCATAGAGCGAAAGGTTGCCGTCCACTTGCAGTCCGCTGTAGTCTTTCCATTTGTCGGGATAGCCGATTTTGACGATGAAGTTCTCGAGTTTGTCCTTGGCTTGCAACTTGGTTTCGGCACTCATCCAGGTGGCTTCGTCGATGCGCTCGGAGAGGGCTTGTTGCAGGTTGTGCACCAGTTGGAGCATCCGCTGCTTGCTGCTTTCGGGGAAGTGTTTTTCCACGTAAAGTTTGCCGATGGCCTCGCCCATCACGCCGCTCACCAGTCCGACGGCGCGTTTCCAGCGCGGGCGGTCGGCCTGCACGCCGTTGAGCACGCTGCTGAATTTGAACGACTCTTTTCGGAACTCATCGCTCAGCATGCTGGTGGCACCCGTGATGACCTTGATTTCGGCGTAGGCCTTCAGGTCGTCGAGGGGTGTCTCGGCGAGGATTTTCTCCACTTCGTGGATGGGTTCGGGCTGGCCTACATCGACATATTTGAAGGTGGGGAATCCGCAGGCGAGGAACACGTTGCCCCAGTCGATGCCAGGGAACTCGCTGACCAAGGTGTTGTAGTCCATCTTGTGGTAGTTGGCGTCGATGTCGCGCAGTTGCACACGGCTGTAACTGGCTTTGGCGATGCGCGTCTCGATGGCCATGAGCATTTCCATTTTGCGCTGGGCGGTGGCTTCGTCGGCTCCAGTGAGTTTCAGCAAGTTGACCACCATCGTCTTGTAGGCTTCGCGGATGTTTTTCGTCTGTTCGTCGTCGTTGAGGTAGTAGTCGCGTGTGCCGAGGCCGATGCCACCTTGTCCGATGCCCACGATGTTCTCAGCGGCATTGCGCTGGTCGGCACCAACACCGATGCCATACATCATCGTGTTGCCGCCCATGCGGTCGATTTGTGCGGTGACGAGTTGGTATTCGCGGCGGTCCTTGATGGCTGCGATGCGTGCGAGCACCGGCTTGATAGGTTCGTACCCCTCTCGGTTGAGCCTCACGCTGTCCATCATGAGGTTGTAGAGGGTGCCGATTTTTTGTCCCAAGGTGCCTTGTGGCTGCGGTTTCGAGGCATATTCGTTGATGAGGTCGCGGATGTCGGTCTGGCTCTTCTCATATAGGTCCACGAAGGCGCCGTTGCTGGTGTGTTCGTCGTCGATGGGGTGGGTGGCGAGCCATCCGCCGGCGGCATATTGGTAGAAGTCGTCGCCAGGACGAATGCTCTTGTCGAGATTGGCGGGATCGATGCCTGACGTGCTGTTTTGTGCGCCCGATGGCAGAAGTCCGAACGCCATGATGGTGAGTAGAATTGCTTTTTTCATAAACAAAATTGATTGAATAGTTGTTTGGGTTATGTTAATATGACGCATAAATGGCTGATTTATTTCATGTTGAAGGCGCTTTTTTCAGCCATAAGGCTGTTTTTGTCCATTTTGGGGCGCACGGCATTGGTTTTTGCCGAAAAATCGCTTGTCGCGTCATCGTCATCGAGCAGTGGGGGCACAAACAGTTCTGCCGCCATGTCCTCACGGATGTGGCGGCAGCGATTCGTAAATAATAAACCTAAACGTTAGACTTATACACTCACTTCTTCCATGCAAGGCAATCTGGAGGACGGCTTGTCCGCTTGTGGATTGCCTTGTTTTTTTGCTCTTTTATTAAATAGAGTCGGTGAGGGCGGATTATCTTTCAAAAAAGAAAAAAAATCTGCGTGACTGGGATTATTGGGGGTAAGGTCTTTAGGGTCTTTAGGGGCCTTAAGGTCTTTAGGGTCCTTAAAGTCCTTAGAGACCTTAGAGACCTTAGAGACCTTATCGCCCTTAATGAGTGTGGGCCTTGATGCACGACATGCCCCATTCATAGACCTTGGTGATGACGGGGATGGGGTAGTGGTATTTGGCGGCGGTCTCGACGATGAATCGCATTCCGAAGGGGATGTCTTCTGTGAAATACCTGCTGTTGAAATCGGGGATGAAACCTTGGCTTGACGATACCATGGGGGCTTTGATGCCTTTGAAAGCCACTATGCTGCTAATCTTCCGGGTGAGCGAGGCGGCGTCATGACTCTCGTAATAGTCGAGGATAGGGGTGATGCTGCCACGTGTGACAGGCAATTTCTCCAATAGCGATTGGAGTTCGTTGTCCATCATGATGAGCAGGCGGGAGGCTTCGTCGCTCCATCCCTCGTAGAACATAGGCACTTCATCGTAGTAAACACCCTCCTCCCAATTCCTCCATAGCGTATAAAGCCTTGAAGGATGGAGCAAAGGGTTGCTGTTTGACAGGCTGACCTCGTAATAACTCTGCAACAGCGTGACTTTTGTGTCGAAGGCGTTTTCCCAAAACGCGCGTATGGCCTCTTTGTCGTTCGTGTTTTCTACAGCCAATTTCAGCGACTCCTTATACCCTTTCAGTTCGGCTTTCTCGCCATATCTCACAATCCTCGATATGAACGGCACTCTCTGGAAGCCAAAAAGGGGTTGGGTGGCAGGGAGGGTCTTGAATGCCTCAAAAAAGAATCCCGTGCTCGACACCACCGAACCCACCCATGCCGTAGGCTTGAGCCAGGGGGCGATTTCCCTCAATTTGCTGGGGATGGCGAATCCTGGCAGGCAGAACAAGACGACATCGGCATCGCCAATGGCTGCCTGGGGCGACGAAGTGATGATGGACGGCTTCCCCAAGAAAGTGTTGCCATGACAATCCACAATCTCCAAGGTGTCCGACCATTGGGTGGGCTTGCCGGTCAAAATGCCGACACGATAAGCCGCTTTCGCCGACAGATAGCCGGCTACGACATGCCCCAAGTTGCCTCCCCCACAAATGCAGATTTTCATCATTTCAAGGATTTTGTTGGTCAAGTTCTTTGAGGGCGGCTATCAGGCGCACGTTGTCTTCATGGCTGCGAACGGCGATGCGCATGTATTGCTTGTCGTCGAGACCTGTCTTGCCGGAACAGTCGCGCATAAGGATGTTGTATCGTTTCAACATGGTGAGCACAAGGCCATTGGCATCTTTCGGCGGCAGCACTTCGCAGAGGAAGTAGTTGGCTTGAGAGGGCATTACGCGCAAGAAACCGATTTGTCGGAGTTGCCTTTCGAAATCGTCGCGCTCGGCGATGAATTTCTCGCAAGCCCTTGCATAGTCCTTCTCGTATTTGTTGAATATCTGCATGAAATATTCGGCGAAGGAGTTGATGTTCCAGATGCTCACCTCCTTTTTCATCTTGCCTATCAATTCTGTGTCGGCACTGCAAAGAATGCCCAGTCGGATGCCCGGCACGCCATAACTCTTGGAGATGCTCTTCATGACCACCATTTGGGGGTAAGCCTCCAGAATGTTGTTGCGCAGGAGGGAGTTGTCGGCATATCCTTTGCTGAAATCGACGAAACTCTCATCGACAATCAGTCGGGTGCCGTGGTCTTGGCACCAAGCCGCCAATGCGATGACGTCGTCGATGGGGATGAAGTTGCCCGAAGGGTTGTCGGGATTGATGAGCAGCAGGTTGTCTGCGTGATGCTTGCCGAAAAAGGCCATCAAGTCTGCCGCCGAGTAACGATATTCGTGGTCATTGGGGATGAAGGTCACCAAACTGGCTTTGTCCCTTCGGTTGGGGTATTCCTCAAACGTAGGGCGGGTGATGCCCAAGGTGCCGGGCAGCAATTCCATGAGCACATTGATGAGTTCGGCGGCACCATTGCCCGGAATGATGTATTCTTCGCGCACTCCCCAGCACTTGCTGGCGATGAGCGAGTTGACTTTCATGCCCGAAGGATATTCTGCAACGAGTGTGCGGAAATTGGCCTCCATTTCGTCGATGATGCGCGACTCGTTGAAATAGGGGTTCACCAAGTAGCAGTAGTCGAGCATCTGGGGGAAGCGCCAGAATCCGCCAAACCTGCCATAATACTTGCGTAAAACGTCTTTCTTGTCGGCAAAGAGTGCTTCGGCGATGTCAAGGTCTTGTTTGTCGTCGATTTCATACCATTTCTCGGTGGTGATGGGCAAGGCCTTCAGGTCGTGGCTGTTGAGAAATGAGATGATGCGCAACACGTTTTCGTAGTATTCGTTGTTGCCGACGGCCTTGATATAGGCATCGAGGAAGGGAATGTATTTGTTACGCGAAAAATCCTTGCTGAACTTGTAGATGTTGACCGTTTTGTAATAATTGTCGGTGTCTTGGTATCGGAAGGCATCTTTGGTGATGAAGTTCACGATATTGTTGTCTCTGTCGATTCTGACCATCGTCCCGTCCATCCAACTTTCATATTTCGCCACCAAAGCCAGGTTGGGATGTGGGTTGCTGAGCAGGAGTTGGAATAGGGCGTCGTCGAAGATGAGGTCGCTCTCGATGAGCAGGGTGTCGTCCTCTTGCAGTTTGTCCTTTGCCAGCGACAGCGAAAAGATGTTGTTGGTCTTGTCATAGACGGGGTTGTTGACATATTCTATTTTAAGGTGACCATAATGGTCGCCCAAATGCCTCATGAGGTTTTGGCTTTGGTAGCCTACTACTATGACGACACGCGTAAGTTGCAACTTCGAAAGTTGGTGCAACACGCGGTCGATTAGTGGTGTCCCGTTGACAGGCACCATGCACTTGGTATTGTTCTTGGTGTATTCTCCAAGTCGCTTGCCCATGCCGGCAGCGAGGATGATTGCTTGCATTGATTAATGTAATGGTTCTACTGTCTTGATAGGTGCAAAAATACGAAAACATTTCTATACATCGAGCATATTTCTCGAAAAAAAGGGAATGGACGTACGGAATATCATGGAATGATTGGAGATTTGCTGCTTGAGGGGGATGGCTGTTTTCTGTAGTGGAATGACATTTTTTTTCAAAAGAATGGGAAAAAGATATGGCTTTTTTGAGAAATAATAGTATCTTTGCCAATCCTTTTTTTAGATAATATGAAAAAATGAATTTGGACAAATTGGGCTATCGAAAGAGTCTTTACGTCATCATTGTCGCGGCAGTGTTGATGGAGTTGATTTCGGCCTCGCAATATTATTATACGCACGACTTGCTTGAAGACGAACTTGAAACGCGGGCAGAGAGTGAACTGGTGATGAAGGGTGCGCTCACCAAAAACATGCTCAATATGGCAGAAGTGGTGCTCAAAGACCATCTCTGGGATATAAGGCAAAGTTTGGCGCATCCCGACTCCGTTTATTCTTCCATCAAGCGTATCGGTATGTCCAACGCTCATCTGAGAGGTGGTTTCATGGCTTTTGTTCCAGATTACTATTCACGGCGTGATTCTCTCTTTGAAGTCTATGCACGGAAGACAGATGGCGGGGTGGATATGTTGCAAATTGCAGGTCCTCAACACGACTACACGGAGAGGCTTTTTTATAAGATGGCGCTGAGAAATGACAAGCCGATATGGGTGGACCCTTATGACGACAATGAAGGAGCCCAAGAGTTGGTCACCACCTTTGCCATGTCTGTGAACGATTTGAAAGGCCGTCTTGCGGGAGTTGCGGGTGTCGATATCTCACTCAAATGGTTGAGCGATACGCTCGACAAGCGTCACATCTACCCTTCGTCGTTCAATGTCATGCTCACCGAGGACGGGCGTATGTTCCTGGGGTCCAAGAGGGATGTTGTGTCGAGGAAGACGATTGAGCAGGTTGCCCGTCTCATCAACGACAGCACCACGAGTCGCGTGAAGAGTTCCAGCGGGCGGAGCACAATTATCGATTTCGAAGACAACGAAGGCAAGTCGGGCAGCATCTTCTATGCCAATCTCAAGGGCTACCCTCATTGGCAGGTGGCTGTCGTATGCTATGACAAAGAGGTCTATGGGCGACTCTACGATTTGCGCCTCAAGTTGTTTGTCTTGATGCTTGCAGGCTTCCTCTTGCTCGGCTATATCGTTTGGCGCAATATCAGAAGCATGAGCCGTCTTCGGGCGGCCGATGGTGAGCGCGAGCGCATCAGCAACGAATTGCATATAGCCCAGTCCATACAGATGGAGATGCTCCCCAAGAAATTCCCTGCCTTCCCCGAGCGCGAAGACATTGACATCTTTGGCAATATCGAGCCGGCCTGGGAAGTGGGCGGCGACCTCTTCGACTTCTTGCTCCGCGATGAGAAATTGTTCTTCTGTATTGGCGATGTCAGTGGCAAAGGCGTGCCGGCGGCTTTGGGCATGGCGGTGGTTCATTCGCAATTCTGCATGGTTGCTGCCCATGAGAACAACCCGGCCCGCATTGTCCAGACACTTAACACGTCAACGTGCGAAGGCAACGAGTCCAACCTCTTCGTCACCTTCTTCGTGGGTGTTCTCGACCTGCCCACAGGCCGGTTCCGCTACTGCAATGCCGGTCACGACGCCCCCTTTATCCGAAAGGATGACGGCTCTTGGCAAAAACTCGACGTGAAATCGCATATCCCCATCGCCCTTTTCAACGACTTCCAATATACCATGCAGGAGGTGGACTTGTCGGACGGTGCCGTGCTCTTCCTCTATACCGACGGACTGACCGAAGCGCAGAATGAACAGCACCAACAGATGGGATTGGAGCGCGTGGTAAAGGCTCTCAGGAAGTGTGATATGCTGAAAGCAGAAAAGATTGTACGCTCGATGGTTGACAGCGCACACAAGTTTGCCGGTGGGGCAGAACAGAGCGACGATCTTACGATGATGGCTATCTGCTACACGCCAAATGCCGACGAATCGACTTTCAGCGACAAGTTGGTGCTCACCAACAAAGTCAGCGAGGTGAAACGGCTCAATGCCTTCATCAAGTCGGTCACCGACAGACTCGGACTGAAACCTTCGCTGGCAGGCAATATCAAGTTGGCGGTGGAAGAGGCCGTGGTCAATGTTATCGATTACGCCTATCTGCCAGGCGTGGAGGGAGAGGTGACCGTAGAAGCCGACTCCAACGGAAAGCGCCTGAAAATCGTCATCAGCGATGCAGGCACCGCTTTCGACCCCACCCAGAAGGCAAGGGCCGACACGACGCTCTCGGCAGAGGAAAGGCCGGTGGGCGGCCTCGGAATCTTGCTTGTCCGTGAATTGATGGACTCCATCAACTATGAGCGGCTGAATGGCCGCAATGTCCTTACATTGAGAAAAGACTATACAAAATAAACAATCATTAAAATCATATTTTTAAATTATGAAAGCAACTATTCAAGAATTGGAAGGCAAGTATGTTGCCACATTGGAAGGAGAACTCGACACTGCAGCAGCAGAAGAGGTGGAACAAGTGTTGAAACCGCTTTACAAGAGCGACGGACGCGATGTTATCATCGATTGCACACGACTCGATTACATTGCCTCAAGCGGTCTGCGCATTCTCATCAGCATCCTCAAGGGCGCCAAGGCCGCTGGGTCGAAGGTGGTGATGAAAAACTTGAACGACGACATCAAGAACGTATTCAAAATCACGGGCTTCATCAGTTTGTTTGATTTCGAATAATTTTTTCCTACCTACCCCATGACAATGACGCTTTCAAGGAAATCTTTCAGCGTGCTTGTCTGCACGGCGATGGCAATGACTGCCATCGCCCCAGTCCATGCACAACAGGAGCAAGAAAAGGACAATCAACTTAGCATTGGCCTTTTCTTGCTCGGTCATGGCGAGATGCGCAATGGTGGATTAAACTCCTCCGAATCTTCTTCCTCAGAAGAGTCCGACAATTATGCCAATTTCCTCATGAACCGCTCGCGCCTGACGGTGGACTACAAGAAAACAGGTCTTGAAGCCAAGGTGACAGCACAGCATGGCGGCGTATGGGGGCAGAAAGGGCAAGGTAATTTCAACCTCTTTGAGGCATGGGCGAAACTGTCGATGCGCAACGGACTTTTCGCCCAATTTGGAAGACAGGCGTTGTCGTATGACGACGAGCGCATCATCGGTCCCAACGACTGGGCCATGGCCTCTCTCTCCCATGACGTGCTTAGGGTGGGCTACGAAGGTCATGGGCACAAGGTCCATGCCATTCTGGCTTACAATCAGAATGCCGAAAACATCAGTGGCGGTACCTATTACAAGGATGGTTCGCAGCCTTATAAGACAATGCACACGGCATGGTATCACTATGATGTGCCCAAGGTCCCTCTTGGCGTGTCGTTGCTTTTCATGAACATCGGCATGCAGGCTGGTGAAATAGATGGAATCGCCAGCAATGCCCCACGCACGGAATACCAGCAGTTGTTGGGAGGATACGTATGCTACCAACCCAACCCGTTTAAGGCGGAAGTTTCCTACTACCACCAACTCGGGAAAGATGAAACAGGCATCAAGATAGATGCTTGGATGGCCAGTGCCAAGGCCAACTGGCAGTTTATTCCTCAACTGGGCTTTACGGTGGGATTCGACTACCTGAGCGGCGACAAGTACTTTGCCGTTCCACAAGGTGGAATGATAGGCGTTACCCGGCATGAGAAGATCCAAGGATTCAACCCCATTTACGGTTCCCACCACAAATTCTACGGCATGATGGATTTCTTCTATGTCAGCACCTATGTCCATGGCTTCACCCCAGGACTGCAAAACTTCTTTGTCGGCACGTCGTGCAAGCCAATTAAAAATCTTGATGTACAGTTGCGCTACCATTATTTGGCGACTGCCACCAAACTCAGCGATGTAGATATGACCTTGGGCCACGATATCGACATTGAGGCTTCCTACGCCTTGATGCCCGAGGCACGTCTCTCCTTGGGATTCTCCTACATGAAAGGCTCGGATACGATGGAATTTCTGAAGCGTGTGGAAACCAACGGAAGTCTTCGTTGGGGATGGCTCTCGTTAGTCGTCACGCCCAAACTCTTCTCTGCCAAATGGTGAAATGCATTCTTGATATCATTTTACTTTGCAATTCTCTTCTTCTTCATTCATGAAGCAATCTGCACCTTTATCCAGTGCACAATATGGCATCTATGTCGAATGCGTCGGCCATACCGGTGAGGCACTATACAATTTGCCTTATATATATATATTGGATAGGAAACTCGATGAAGAGCGGCTTCGTCACGCCATCGAGTCTTTCATTCTGTCACACCCAACATTCTTTACCCGCATCTCCATTGACGACAACGGGGAGCCCGTGCAGACAATCGACAGCGAGGAATGGAATCTCGTTGTCGAGGACGCTGGCGAAATGCAATCTTCGCTTTCTACATTAACCGGTTTGCAATGTCTTGTCGAGCCTTTCGACATCATCGGCGGCCGCCTGTTTAATGTACGCCTTTTCCGAGGGACTGACCATTATTATTTTTTCGCCGACTTCCTCCACATCATCGCCGATGGCTTCTCACAAAAAGTCATGCTGCGCGAAATCGACAGTTTCTATCGTGGCGAGGTCGTCGATGCCGAACAAGTCTCATTGGCAGAGATGGCTGTCGAGGAACAGGAAGAACGGAAGTCGCCAGCCTTCGAGGAAGCAAAGCAGTGGTATGCGACAAACTTTGATTGCAGCGACACCTATACGCAACTGATGCCCGACCTTGAGGAGCCTGAACATAAAGAGGCCCACTTCCTGCGCACACTTGGCGTAAGCATGGACCG
Source organism: uncultured Prevotellaceae bacterium (assembly GCA_946415525.1). GTDB lineage: Bacteria > Bacteroidota > Bacteroidia > Bacteroidales > Bacteroidaceae > Prevotella. Next base: position 13,067 of record CAMKSZ010000008.1, read on the forward strand.
TGTCGATGCATTCTGCCGTGACAATGGTGTGTTCAGGAGCACATTTTTCACGGCAGCCTATTCCTACTTGCTTGCTCGTTACAACAATGAGTCGGAATCACTCTTCACCACAATCTATAATGGGCGCGACGACAAGCGGTTGGGTCGTACCATAGGAATGTTTATCAAGACATTGCCTGTCTATGCCAAGTTCGATGCCGAAACTACCGTGCTCGATTTCCTCCGTGCCATTCAGGAGCAGATGCGTGGATGCCGCGAGCACAGCATCTATTCCTTCGCCGACATCATGCGCGACTTGCAGGTGCAAAGCAACTCCATGTTTGCGTGGCACGGCAATTTGTTTTCCGATAGTCTGTTGGGTGGATTGCCCCTTGAGATAGTCCGTATTGGCAACAGCACGCTATCCGCCTCCTTCTATCTTAAGGCATTCATCCGTAGCGGCCATTATCAGGTGAAGGCAGAATACAATGCCAACGAATACTCTCAACCGCTCGTGGCAGCCTTCGTCGAGAGTTATGAGGCCGTCATCGAGGGGATGTTGTCGGCTACGCTACTCCGCGACATCGACATCACCACCCCCCAGCAGGTGGAGAAACTTGACGGTTTCAACCGTAACGATGCCGACTACGACGATACCCAGACCATCGTGTCACTTTTCCGTCGGCAGGCCCAAGCCACCCCCGACAACATTGCCGTCATCTTTGCCGAAAAAACGTACACCTATGCCCAAGTCGATGACATGAGCGACCGCATTGCCGCCACCATCGCCGCCAAAGGCTTGGGCGAGGGCGACGTGGTGTCGGTGCTCATCCCTCGCGGCGAATGGATGGTCACCGCTTCACTCGGAGTGTTGAAGGCAGGATGTGCCTATCAACCGCTCGACCCTTCCTATCCCACGGAGCGGCTCAACTTCATGGTGCAGGATGCAGGCGCTCGACTGCTCATCGCCGATGCCACTCTGCGGCCCCTTGTCGATGAATACCAAGGAGAAGTGATGCTCACCAGCGAACTCGAGCAGTGCGCGCCTGGCCCGTTGCCTGCCGGTCCCACTCCCGACAGCCTGTTCGTCCTTCTTTACACCTCTGGTTCCACCGGCATACCCAAGGGATGCCAACTCCTCCATTCCAACTTGGTGGCTTTCTGTAACTGGTATCAGAAATTCTACAACTTGCAGTACGACAGCCGTGTGGCTGCCTATGCCAGTTACGGCTTCGATGCCTGCATGATGGACATGTATCCCGCCCTTACCAGCGGTGCAGCCGTTTGCATCGTGCCCGAAGAACTTCGGCTCGACCTCATCGCCCTCAACGACTATTTCGAGCGCTTCGGCGTCACCCATTCGTTCATGACCACGCAGGTGGGCTATCAGTTCGTTTCAAATATTGACAACCATTCGCTGCTCCACCTTTCCGTAGGCGGCGAGAAGATGTTTTCCATCGCTCCGCCCAAAAACCTCCACTTCTACAACTGCTATGGTCCCACCGAGTGTACCATCTTCACCACCATATATCCCTTCAAAAACAAGTTGAAGGAGGTGCCCATCGGCAAGCCCCTCGATAACTTGCGCCTTTATGTCGTCGATCAACAAGGACGGCGGTTGCCTATCGGTGCCGCCGGCGAATTGTGGGTGTCGGGACCACAAGTGAGCAAGGGCTATCTCAACCGACCCGAGAAGACCGCGGAGTCTTTCATCGCCAACCCATTCACCGACGATGCCAAATATGCTCATGTCTATCGCACGGGCGACATCGTGCGTTACCTGCCTTCCGGCGACATACAGTTTGTTGGGAGGCGTGACGGACAGGTGAAAATCCGCGGTTTCCGCATTGAACTGAAAGAGGTGGAAAGCATCATCAGGGAGTTCCCGGGCATCCACGACGCCACCGTCCAGGCTTTCGACGAGGAGGGAGGTGGAAAGTTCATTGCCGCTTACGTCGTCTCTGACGCCCCTGTCGATATCGAGGCAATGAACAATTTCATTCTTGAGAAAAAACCGCCCTATATGGTGCCTGCTGTCACCATGCAGATTGATGCCATCCCCCTCAACCAAAACCAAAAGGTCAACAAGCGTGCATTGCCTTGCCCAGAGCGAAAGGCTGCGGAAGTGGAAAATGTCAATGTGCCCATGAACGTTCTCGAGGAGGAACTCCACGACCTGGTGGCCGGCATCGTTGGCAACGCCGATTTTGGCGTCACCACCGTCCTCGGTTTCGCTGGCCTCACTTCCATCTCTGCCATCCGGTTGGCAGTATTGGTGAACAAGCGTTTCGGTGTGGCACTCGACTCCAAGACATTGGTCAAAAGCGGAACCATACAGTCCATAGAGAACGATATTCTCCGCAAGTTGATGGCTGGCGAACCAACTGTTGGCGACGGTGCCGCCCCCAAGGCCGAGTCGAGGGTCTTTGCTCCCTTGTCGTACGCCCAGACTGGCGTCTATTTCGATTGCCTGAAACAGCCCACTTCCACCATCTATAATATCCCCTATCTGTTCACATATCCTGTCGGCACCGACCCGCAGCGGTTGGCCGACGCCGTCAAGCGAGTGGCTGAGTGCCATCCCGAATTGGGGGTCCACTTCACCACCGAAGGGGAGACCATCGTCCAGACCCTTGAGGGAGCCGTCGAAGTGCAGGTGCCGGTCAGTCAGATGACCGACGAACAGTTGGCTGCTTACAAGCACGACTTTGTCAGGCCGTTCAACCTTCAGAAAGCACCTCTCTACCGTTTCGAAGTAGTGACGACCCCCACCACAGTCCACCTGCTCATTGATGTACACCACCTCGTCTTTGACGGAGGTTCCGCCGACTTGTTCATCCAGCAGGTACATGCCGCCTACGAGGGTGGGGATGTGACGCCGGAGCGTTATAACTACCTCGATTTCGTCGCCGACCAACAAGCCGCAGAATCGACAGAGGAATTCAGAGCCTCACAGCAGTTCTTCGCCGACATGCTCCAGACTTGTGAGGGTGCCAGCGAGATACCCGCCGACTTGCCCAAGACCGACCGACAGGGATGGATGGGAGAGGCTGTGTGCAAGATAGACTTCGATGCCGCCATGGCTTTCTGTCGGCAGCAGAATATCACACCCGCCCACCTGTTCCTTGCCGCCACGGCCTACGTCGTGTCTCGTTACACCAACAACCGCGAGGTTTACCTCTGCACCGTCAGCAGTGGGCGTTCCAACCTCAATTTTGCCGACACTGTGGGCATGTTCGTCAATACGCTCGCCCTCGGGCTCAATGTCGCCGATGTCAGCGTCGCCGATTTCCTCCACACCATCGGCGACACCTTCGACCAGACACTGCGGCATGAGGACTATCCCTTCGCCCGCATCGCCACCGATTTTGCTTTCCGCCCGGCCATCGCCTACGCCTATCAGGTGGGGGTGCTGTCGTCGTATCAACTGGGCGGGCAACCTGTCGGTCAGGAACTGCTCGAACTCAACGTGCCTAAGTTCAAAATCAATATCAAGGTGGAGTCGCGTGGCGTGGTTGTCCAATACGACGATGCCGTCCATTCATCCAGTTTGGCTGCTGCATTGGCAGAGAGTATCGTCGCCGTTTCTGTCAACATGATTGGCCAGCCCAGTGCTCCCGTGCGTAAACTCTCCATCATAGGTCCCGCACAGGAGGAACAACTCAAGCCTTTGCGCCAGACGGCCACGGGCGACGCTCCTTTCCGCCTCTTCCACGATTGCATCACCCATTTCGCCACCACACAGCCCGACCATCAGGCGCTCGTCGCCATCGATGCCGCATATACCTACCAAGAGATGGACGCCGTCACCAATCGCATTGCCAATGCCCTGCGACAAAAGGGGGTGCGCGAGCGCGACTGCGTGGCTTTGTTGCTGCCCCGCACCAGCAGGTTGATTCTCGCCCTCTTCGGCGTGTTGAAGGCAGGTGCTGCCTATATCCCTTGCGACCCTAAGTATCCTGCCGACCGCATCCGCTTCATCCTCGACGACAGCGAGGCCCGTTTCGTCATCACCACGGCCGACCGGCTCGACAGCGTCTCTGCCGAATGTGCCATCGATGTGGAGCAATTGATTGCTGAGGGCAATGATGCTCCCGTGGCAACGGATGTCACTCCCGACGACCTGGCCTATCTCATCTACACCAGCGGTTCGACAGGCCGGCCCAAGGGCGTGATGTTGCGGCATGAGGGTATCTGCAACTATCTCTACGGCCATCCAGCCAACGTGTTCGCCCATGCCGTGAGCACCGATGCCAAGCGCGTGTTGAGTGTCACCACCATCTCCTTCGACGCGGCGTTGCAGGACATCGGCATGGCTCTCTTCAATGGCAAGACCCTCGTCGTAGCCACTGAGGAGCAGGCCAACAACCCGCTCGATTTGTCGAGGCTCATCGCCGAACAGCATATCAACATGGTGTCGGGTACACCGTCGCGCTGGCAGACTTGGCTCACCAGCGACGACTTCTGCCGCGCCATCAGTCAAGTGGCCATCTGCCGTGCCGGTGGAGAGAAATTTTCCGACCAGTTGCTCTACCGGATGCGCAAGGCCACCAAGGCACGCATCTTCAATTGCTACGGACCTACCGAGATTACCGTCGCTTCCAATAACAAGGAACTCACCACGGCGGACATCGTCACGGTGGGCAAGCCACAACTCAATGTGCGCGAGTTCATTGTCGATACCGACGGCAACGAACTGCCTGTCGGCGTGGTGGGTGAACTCTATATCGGAGGCCGAGGTGTGGCGAAGGGTTACAATAACCTCGACGAGATGACGCGCGAGCGCTTCATCGACTACCATGGCGAGCGCATCTACAAGTCGGGCGACTATGCGAAGTGGCTACCCGACGGCGATGTTGTCATCCTCGGGCGCACCGACCACCAAATCAAACTCCGTGGACTGCGCATCGAACTGGGCGAGATTGAAAACGTGATGCTTCGCGTGGAGGGCATGGAAAAGGTTGTCATCCTCATCCGACAACTCAACGGGAAGGAGCACCTCTGTGCCTACTACACCGCCAATCGAGAGATTGCACCCGACCAACTCAAGGCGGAAATCTCCAAGAGCCTGACTCAGTACATGGTGCCCACGGCCTACCTGCAACTGGCCGAAATGCCGATGACTCCCAACGGCAAGACCGACGTGAAGGCTCTGCCTGAACCACAGTTGGCGGTCAGTTCGGCTTATACGGCACCAACCAACGAAACGGAACGCACCTTCTGCGAAATATTTGCCGGCATCCTGCAAATGGACAAGGTGGGTGCCACCGACAATTTCTTCGAACTGGGTGGCACCTCACTCGTCGTCACCCGTGTCGTCATCGAGGCTGAAAAGGTTGGCTTGCATGTGGCATACGGCGACGTTTTCGCCAATCCAACGCCAAGACAGTTGGCATGCCTCGTCTCCGGTGGCAGCGCAGATGGAGAGATGGACGAGATCTCCGACTATGATTATACGGCCATCGAAAACCTGCTTCAGCGCAACACCCTCGACAACTTCCGCAAGGGCGAGCGCCATCCGTTGGGACGTGTTCTTCTCACCGGCGCCACGGGTTACCTTGGCATCCATATCCTGCGAGAACTCATCGATTCCGATGCCCCCAAAATCTACTGCCTTGTCAGGGGCAAGACACAGGAGGCTGCCGAGAGTCGCTTGCGCACGTTGCTTTACTATTATTTCTCCAATGCTTTCAAACCGCTGTTCGGCAATCGGTTGCACGTCATACTGGGCGATGTCACTGCCGACTTCGGCGAGGGGTTGGAAGTTGATACCGTCTTCAACTGCGCCGCCATCGTGAAGCATTTCAGCGAGGATACCGAAATCGAGGACGTCAACATTGGCGGTGCCCGCAGGTGCATTGAGTTCTGCGAGCGCACGGGCGCCCGTCTTGTCCACGTTTCCACCGCCAGTGTACGAGGCATGTGGGCAGGCGAGAAGCGCGACGACGTGTTCACCGAACGGCGCTTCTATATGGGACAGTATCTGGGCAACAAGTACATCCTCTCCAAGTTCATGGCAGAGCGGTTTATCCTCGAGGCAGTGAGCCTGCACGGACTGAAAGCCAAAATCATGCGTGTGGGCAATCTCGCCGCACGTTCTACCGACGGAGAGTTCCAAGCCAATTTCTCCACCAATTCATTCATGGGGCGCATCAGGGTTTACAACATGCTCGGTTGCTGTCCTTACGGCATGCGCAACAAGCGGGTGGAATTCTCGCCCGTCAACGAAGTGTCGAAGGCGATAGTGCTTCTCGCCACCACGCCCGACGAGTGTACCGTCTTCCATCCCTACAACATTCACACACAGTTCCTTGGCGATGTACTCACTGGACTGAGTGCTGTCGGCGAAGGCATCCGCTTTGTAGAGCAGGAGGAGTTTGCCGAGACCATGGAAGCGGCTCAGAACGACCCGAGGAAGGCCAGTCAAATGTCGTCGCTCTTGGCATATCAAGACATGGCTCATGGGCAAAAGACGTCGGACGTCAGTCGCGACAACGACTACACCACGCAAGTGCTTTACCGCCTCGGTTTCTCGTGGTCGCCCACCTCATGGGACTATGTGGAGCGGATGCTGACGACCATCGATGGCTTCGGATTTTTTGAATAGGAGGGGTGATGAAGGCTAACGACAATATCAACAAGCAGTTCTACAACTACTTGTGGGCCTATATCCTCGTCGCCCTGTCTGGTTGTCTGGGCAACGTGGTCGATGGCATCATTGTCGGCAACCTCGTCGGCGAGGATGGTGTCAGTGCCATCAACCTCTCCAAGCCCATCAACCAGTTCATCTTCACCCTGCACCTGCTTATCAACGCAGGTGCGGGCATGTTGGTGGCCTACGCCTTGGGCAAGGGCGATTTGGCTGAGGCACGGCGCTTTTTCACCCGTGCCCTTGTGCTGAGCCTCGGTCTTGGACTCGTCTTGGCGGTTGTGGGTGGACTTCTCTTCCCCAATGCCACCGCCCGGATGCTTTGTAGCAATGAGCAGATTTTGCCGTTGGCGCGCGACTATATGCAGGTGCTGCTCTTAGGCAACCCCGCCTTCATCCTCATGTGGGGGCTCTCCACGATGGTTGGTGTCGATGGCAAGCCAAAACTTGTCTCATTGGCGGTGATTGTCGATAATGTGGTCAACTTGTTGCTCGACATCGTGTTCATTCAGTGGATGGGGTGGGGCATCACAGGTTCGTCGGCCGCCACAGTAGTGGGGCATCTCGTGGGCATCGCCATTTTGCTTACTCATTGGCGGCAACCAGAGAACAGGAGACTCGTGCCTGTGTTTTCCTTCAACGCCATCCTTGACTCTTGGCGCCGCATCGTCTCGCAGGGGGCGCCATTGGCTATCGCCTCCATCAGCCTCACGCTTTTGTTGCTCTCTGCCAACACCATCGTGCTTTCCATTTTGGGGCGCACGGGCATCTTTGCCTTCGCTGTCTGCATGAACCTACTACAGGTTTACAACCTTTTCCTCTCGGGCACTTGCCAGACTCTCCAGTCGTTGGGGGCCATCCAGGTGGGGAAGGGAGATGCCGACGGACTGCGCATGGTGCTGCGCAAGGCTTTCCGTTTCATCACTGTGGCGATGATTGTCACTTGTGTGCTCGTGTGGGTGTGGCCGGAGGGCATCGTCCGTCTCTTTGGTGCCTCGGACGCGGCTTTTGTCAGCGAGGGTTGCCTTGCCCTCCGCATCTTCGCCTTGAGTTTCATCCCTTTCTGCTACATTTATGTGCTGATGATTGTTTACAAACTTTATTCACAGCACCGCATGGCACTTTTCATCTCGTTCGCCTTGTCGCTCACGGTCATCCCCGTGCTCTGGCTGATGGCTCGATGGGCACCTTCCTACCTTTGGTACAGTTATTTGGTGGCGTATCTCGTCGAGGTAATCGCCATCTTCTTGCTGCACCATGCCACACACGCCAAGTTTGAACTGAAAGTGAGTAAGTTGCAATAAATTAGTCAACTTTTTTCGGAATATCCGGTTTCCCCCGAATATTCCGATTTTAACAAGAAAAACCCCGATTTTTGTCTATTACGGAAATATTAGGAGGAAAAAAAGTCGACAAATGTCGAAATATGTCTGTCTGCTACCGAAAATCCATATAAAAGTATTACCTTTGCAAATTGAACTTATAAATTCTTACCAAAGGAAAAGATGAATGAGAAATATAAGCAGACATTGAAATCCACAGAGACAGAAGACTGGCTTGACCTCCATGTGGTTAGGCCGCTCTGCTACTATTGTGCCCGTGTCTTCGCCTTTCTACATATCCACCCCAATACCGTCACCATCTTGTCGATGTTTTTCGGCGCAGGAAGTTGCTTCCTCTTCGCCCATGGTTGCTGGTATTACGAGGGTGCTGCCGGTCTGACGGCCAATATAATTGCCATCCTTCTGCTCGTCGTGGCCGACATCCTCGATTGCACCGACGGTCAGTTGGCGCGTATGACAGGACAGAAAAGCCGTATGGGGCGCATCCTCGACGGCATGGCGGGCTTTGTGTGGTTTACCCCCATCTATTCGTCTTTCGTGTGGCGTTTCTACCACCATCACTCGATTGAGTTTGGCTTTTTGGGTATCGCCGACACACCACAGAACACAATCATTTTCACTATCTTGGTTCTTGTGCTGGGAACCATTTCTGGGTTCGCAGGAATGGCCGCCCAATCGCGGTTGGCCGACTACTACATCCAAGTGCACCTTTTCTTTCAGAAAGGTGCCGATAACAGCGAACTGGACAATTCTGCCCGTCAGCAGGAACTCTACGACCAACTGCCGAAAGAGGGACACCTTGTAGAGAGATGGTTCCAGAAATCGTATGTCGGCTACACCAAGAAACAGGAGGCCGCCACGCCCATGTTCCAACAACTGATGGCAAGACTGCGCGAGAAATATGGCAACAACATTCCGCAGGAGGTGAGGGATGAATTTCGTCGTCGCTCGCTGCCGGTGCTGAAATGGAGCGGTTTGTTGACTTTCAATTTCCGCTCTGCATGGATGTTCCTCTTTTGTCTGCTCGACATCCCTGTGGCCAATTTCATCTTTGAGATTGTCTTCATGGGGCTATTGGCGTACTATGTCAACCACCGTCATGAGAATTTCTGCCGTGAGATGGCCAGTCAACTGAAATAAACACCGACTATGAAGTGGACGAAACAACGGCTGAACAACTTGTTCTTCCTCTGCGGTGTCGTCGCAGTGGTGGTGATGCTTGTCAGTTTCGATGTCAGTTTTGTCGAACTGTGGGAGCATCTTTGCCATGCCGGCTACTGGCTCGTCCCCATCATCGGCATTTGGCTCGTCGTCTATGGCATCAACGCGCTGGCTTGGCGGAGCATCATACGGTCCAACAATCCTGAAGGGCGGCGCGTGAGTTTTTGGCGCATCTACCGGCTCACCATCACTGGGTATGCACTCAACTATGCCACTCCCGTGGGTGGCCTCGGCGGAGAACCTTACCGCATCTTGGAACTCTCTAAGGACATCGACAAGCAACATGCCACATCTTCGGTCATCCTCTATGCCATGATGCACTTTTTCGCCCACTTTTGGTTGTGGTTCACGTCGATTTTCCTCTATTTGGCACTCGCGGCGTTCGGCGACCTGCCACTCACCCCTGTGGTGGCTGTCGCGCTCAGCGCCATTGCCATTTTCTTCCTCTTTGCCTTCTATCTGTTCTATAAAGGCTATAGCCAAGGGCTTGTCGTCAAACTCATCCGATGGGTAGGCAAGATTCCCGGTCTGGCTGGGTGGAGCCGACGCTTCTCGGAACGGCATGCCGACTCGCTGCGGAAGATAGACGAGCAAATCGCTGCCTTGCATCAACAGGACAAAAGGGCTTTCTATAGCAGTCTGTTGCTCGAATACCTTTCGCGCATCGTCCAAAGCCTTGAGATTCTCTTTATGTTGCTGCTATTTGGAGTAGATTGTGGCGGAGGTGCTTCTGGGTTGGCGCTCAACTTCCTCCACTCTATCCTCATCCTCTCGTTCACCACACTTTTTGCCAATCTCATCGGGTTTCTGCCCATGCAACTGGGTGTCCAGGAGGGTGGCTTCCTCATCTCCATCGCCGCCATGGGACTGTCGCCGGCTGTCGGCATTTTCGTGAGCATCATCTGCCGGGTACGCGAGATTGTGTGGATTGTGATTGGACTATTACTCATGAAATTGAAAGACTAAAAAATATATAGAATGAACTATCTTGACAGAAATGAATTCAATTTCGAGCCGAGTCAAAAGGTGGTTGACGCCATCAAGAATTTCGACCCGAAAACCTTGTGCTTCTATACCCGCATCTATGATCAGGGCAAGAAAAGCGTCATCAGCGTCAGGCTGAGTGAAATTTATTGTGTCCCCGAAGCCCAGGTGCTGCTCACATACGGCGGTGAGGACATGCTGAAGAATGCCATCCACTATTTCCTCATGAAGGGTGACAACAAGAAAATCCTCATCCCGGAATATTCGTGGTGGTATTATAGCAAGGTGGCCGACGAGTGTGGCGGCACCTATGAAATGTACCCCCTGCATGAGCAGGAAGACACCTTCGCCTACGATGTCGATGAGGTGATAGCATATACTTGCCGGGTGCATCCGCGCATGTTGCTGCTCGCATCGCCCAACAACCCCACCGGCAACAGCCTTTCGCCGGAGGAATTGGGCCGCATCATGGAGAACATCCCCAGTGACACGATGGTGCTTGTAGATGAGGCTTATGCCAGTTTCATCAACACCGATACGGCATACATCGCCCCGCTGGTGCAGAAATATGCCAACATCATCATCTCGCGCACTTTGTCGAAATTTTATGGACTGCCAGGCTTGCGTGTCGGGTTCGCTTTCATCGGGGCCGGTCATGATGAATTTGTCAGTTATGTCAACAAGTATCTGGGTTACAACCGATTCTCCGAGGCCGTGGCACTCGCAGCACTCGACAGCGACGAGCACTATCGCCATGTGGCGGACGACATGGAATGGGGGCGCCAACTCTACAAGAAAGCCCTTGGGCACCTGCCGGGATTCAAGGTCTATAAGTCGGTGGCGAATTTCATCCTCATCAAGTATCCTATTGAAATCAAGGAACCTTTGATGAAGGCGTTGGCTGCCGAGGAATATAAAATCAAGTTCATGGCGGACAAGGGTTTGGAATCGTGCCTGCGCATCACGCTCGGGCGAAAGGAGCAGACCCAGACAGTCGTCGATACCATCCTTAGCATCGTAAAGGGATGATTGGAGTGATTTTGGCTGCGGGCATGGCCAAACGGTTGCGTCCGCTCACCGACCACCAACCGAAATGCCTGCTGAAAGTGGGTGACCGAACTTTGCTGGAGCGCACTGTCGATGCCATGTTGCAGGCTGGCGTCAGTGAACTGGTGGTCGTCACGGGCTATCTCCATGAGATGGTCCAAGATTACTTGTCGGAGCATTATCCTGCGCTCACCATCCATTTCCTGCACAATGCCGACTATGCGCACAACAACAACATCTACTCGCTGTGGATGGCGGGCAGGGTGGTGCGCGGATGCGACTTCCTGCTGATGGACAGCGACATCCTTTGCGACCCTGCCGCCGTGGTGCATATCGCCCAGGAAAAGGAGAATGCCTTGGCGCTCAACCGTCACGAGATGGGTGATGAGGAGATGAAGGTGGTGGTGGACGAAGGGGGGCACATCACCGAAATCAGCAAGACGTGCGACCCGACACAAGCCTTGGGCGAGTCGGTGGGCATCGAACGGGTGACGGCGGATTACAGCGAGGCTCTCTTCCGCGAACTCGACCGGATGATAGTTGACGAAGGCCTTGTGGATATTTTCTACGAGCGGGCTTTCGAGCGGCTCATCCCTCAAGGTTTCACCTTCCGTGTCGTCGATACCACCGATTACTTCTCTTATGAACTCGACACTCCAGAGGATTTCGAGCATGCACAGGAGTTGATGCCTGATTTTTTGAAATAGACAGTGTGGAAACAATAGGAGCAGCCCCTTCGCTAATGCGAGGGGGCTGCTCCTATTGGGAAATGGCAGTATGAAAGACTCTCAGTCTCTAAATCTGCGAAGGATCTCTGAATATTGGTCGATACGGCGGTCGCGAAGGAAGGGCCACCAGCGGCGCACCTGTTCGCTATGGTCGAGGTCGATGGCGACGACAATCGACTCTTCGTCTGTGGTGCTGGCACGGTAGTGGAATTCTCCCTGTGGTCCTGCCACAAAACTGCTTCCCCAGAACTGGATGCCGCGGGTTTGTCCAGAGGGGTCGGGCTCGTAGCCCACGCGGTTGACTGTCACGACGGGCAGCCCGTTGGCGACGGCATGGCCGCGCTGTACGGTGGTCCATGCTTCGCGCTGGCGCTCTTGCTCTTCGGGTGTGTCGCTGCTCTCATATCCAATGGCGGTGGGATAGATGAGCAGTTCGGCACCTGCGAGGGCCATAAGGCGCGCGGCTTCGGGATACCATTGGTCCCAACAAACGAGCACGCCGAGGCGTCCTACGCTGGTGTCGATGGGGTGGAAGCCGATGTCGCCCGGGGTGAAGTAGAATTTCTCATAGTAGGCGGGGTCGTCGGGGATGTGCATCTTGCGGTATTTGCCGGCGATGGTGCCGTCGCGCTCGATGACGACGGCGGTGTTATGGTAGAGGCCGGGGGCGCGTCGCTCGAATAGCGACGTGACGATGACCACTCCCAGTTGGCGGGCGAGTTCGCCGAAAAACTCGGTCGATGGCCCGGGGATGGGTTCTGCGAGGTCGAAATTGTCCACACTCTCCACTTGGCAGAAGTAGAGTGAGTTGTGGAGTTCCTGAAGCACGATGAGTTGTGCGCCACGCTGTGCGAGGTCGATGATGCCTTCGTAGAGCCGACGCATGTTGTCTTCTCTGTCAGCGACGTTGTGCTGCTGCAGGAAGCCTATTTTCAGTTCTCTCATGTTTTGTAGTTTTTGTTCTTATTTTTATAGGTGTAGTGGGCTTTCGCCTTAATGGTATTGCATGGTGAGGCAGTGGATGGAACCGTGCTGCCGGACGATGGTGGTGGCATCGATGCACACGATGTCGCGGTTGGGGTAGGCTTGTCGGATGGTGTCGGCAGCCTGGGCGTCGTTGTCGGGCTGGCCGTAGGTCGGCACGATGACCGCTCCGTTGACGACGAGGAAGTTGGCATAGGTGGCTGGTAGTCGTTGTCCGTCCTCGAAGATGGCATTGGGCATGGGGAGGGAGAGCAGACGGTAGGGAGTGCCGTTGTCGGTGCGGAGGGTTTGCAATTCGGCTTCCAAGGCCTTGAAGTCGGTATATTGCTCATCGGCGGTGTCGCTGCAGGCGGTGTAGAGCAGGGTGTCGTTAGGGGCACAGCGCACGATGGTGTCGATATGGCCGTCGGTGTCGTCGCCGACGAGGTGGCCATGATGCAGCCAGACGATGCGTCGTGCGTGGAGCCGTTCCTTGAGTTGTGTCTCGATGCCTTCGAGGGTGAGGGGTTGGTTGCGGTGGGGGGCGAGCAGGCATTGGGCCGTGGTGAACACAGTGCCGCAGCCGTCGGTTTCCACCGAACCTCCTTCAAGTACGAAGTCGTTGTGGTCGGAGAGGGGGGCGCCAAGAAGGTTGGCGTCGGCAAGCCGTCGATTGATGGCGTTGTCAAGGTCGGCAGGAAATTTCTCGCCCCAGCCATTGAACTGGAAGTCAAGCAATTCTTGGCTGCCGTCGTTGGCGAGCAATGTCAGTGCTCCGTGGTCGCGGGCCCAGGTGTCGTTGGTGGGGCATTCGAAGAGCGTCGTTTGCCGCAGTGCCTCGACGGAGAGTCGTTGGGCGAGTTGTTGGTAGGTGCCCGCTATGTCGGGTGTGACGACGAGAAGCCGCTCATAGCGCGTGATGGCTTCGGCCAAGTCGAGAAACGTGGCGGTAATCTCGTCGAGGCAGTAGGCCCAGTCGGTGGCGGCATGAGGCCACGTGAGTTGTATCATGCGCTGTGGTTCCCATTCTGCGGGAAAGCGGAATTTTCTATCCATTTTATTTTACCACGTATTTCTTGCCCTTGGTGACAACGATGCCGCGGGATCCCCTTGAGGGGGTCCCGTCGGTATTGTAGGTGCTCGACATTTTCGCTTTTCTGTCGATATATGGTTTCCTGATGCCCAACGTACCACTGAGATAGTTATCGACGCTCGTCGCGAAGTTGATGTCGTGGATGTCGCTCTGTCCCGTGGTCGAGGTGAGACCGAAGATGGTCTGCCCCATGCACACGTTGGGATGGTCGCCGCTGAAATTGTCGTAGATGCCGCTCTTTGTCATGTCCCAGGCGATGACTTTTTGTTCGGTGCCGTCAATGGTGATGGTGGATGTTTGTGTGGGAGCCACTTGCGTGCCGCGGTTGACACCGTTGAGCCACCAGAGATAGGAACTGCCAGTGCCAGAACTGAGGTTGGTGCCGCGAACCACAAGGAAAGTTTGGGCATCGCTAATGGTATAGTCGAGGTCTTGGTAGCGGAGCATCAGTGCCACGTTGTTGTTGCCGGAGGCCTTGACGTGGATGATGTTCTTCTCTGTGTCGTAAGTGATGTTGGAGGCTTGCACGCGGTTGGGGTCGCCTGTGGTCCAGTCGCTGGCGTTGAATTGGTAGGCTTGGTCTTTGTAGTCCTTCATCAGCCTGACGTAGTAGATGCCTGGGCAGAGGGTGGTGGAAGAGGCGGTGAGCCTGACGGTGAACTGCCGTTTCACGGCACCATTGGCATCCCTGACAAGTGCTGCGGGGATGGGATATTCGGCATTATAGAAACCGTTGCTGTCGCTTCCCTTGGCAGAAGTGGGGATGGTGATGTCGGCCACTTGCGTGCCGTCGATGGTGAGCGTGGCCTTGCGGCCCTTGTCGGCGAGGTTGAAGCGTAACATGACACTGAGTCCGTCGGCTACTTGATTCTTATTATATAAGGTGTATTGTATGTGGCCGTTGGCCCTTGCGTCGCGATAACGCTCGGTGTTGTATTCTCCTGTGTTGGAGTCGGAGGAGTAGTTGTATTCATGTCCTGCCTCGCTTTGCTGTTCGCCAGGTGCTACGAAGTCGAGGGTGCGCGCTGCCAGAGCCTCATTGGCGGCTTCGCTCATTGCCATGTCGCTCTTGGCATAGTTTTCGGCGGTCTGCTGATACCAGTAGCACATATAGCGGGCATGTTGAATCTGGTAGAAGGGGCGCAGTTCGAGTTGGCTCCAGGCATACGATTCCACGTCGCTACGGCTGGCGTCGATGGTGAAGCGGAGGTCGTTTCCTGCTTTCCGCTCAATGCGGTTGAGCACCTCGCTGCGTGGGCCGATGAGCAACGGGGCAGAGACGAGGCTCTTCGACGTGCCCATGCTGCCAGGGGCGTGGTCCATACGCCCGGCACCGGCATATTCGTTCTTCAGTGTTTCGTAAGTAAGTCCGGTGGCAGAGGCTTCTTCAGCAGAGGTGGCGGTGGTGGGGGCACCCAAGAGGATGGGGCCAAACTTAAAGGCGATATAGTCGGTGTAATTGGGGCATTCCTCGTAGGTGAGTTGCATGGGCAGATAGACGACGATTTGGTCGCCGGCTTTCCATTTCCGGTCGATGGTGACGTAACTGGCAGTGCCTTTCGTCACTGATGCGTTGACGGCAGTGCCGTTGACGGTGACGGCATATTCAGCACCCGCCCAAGCCGGATGGCGCACTGCCACTTGGTAGTTGCCGCCCTTCGTGATGGTGAGTGTGGTGGTTGCTGTGTTGGGGGTGTTCGACTTGGCAGCGTCGATGCAGGGGAAGAGGGTTTCCTGACGGACACCGAAGTTCTTGCTGTTGAGTTCGCTGGGGGTGAAGAGGTTGACGTAGAGTGTCTTGTCGCCGTCGTGAGTGTAGATGAAATGCCCGTATTTGGAGTGATTCTCCATGCCGGTGCCCACGCAGCACCACATGCCTTGGTTCACCTGCGAGTAGATGCGGTAGCCTTGGGGACGGAGGGTGGTGAAATAGACGTAGCCGCCAGTTTTCGGGTCTTGTGTGGTGAGGATGTGGTTCCACATGGTGTTCTCGTAGAAATCGACAAAGCGTGCATCGCCAGTGCGGTCGCCCATCATTTCGGCCATCTTGAGCATGTTGTTGGAGTTGCAAGATTCCGGGCCGTCGAGGTGGTTGATGTAACGGTTGGAGTTGGCGATGGAGAGAAAGTGCTCGCCAACGCTGTTGCCGCCTATGCAGACGGTGCGGTGCTCGGCAACGTCGGTGAAGAAGTTGTCGGCTGCCTTCTGATAGCCTGTGGCGGCGGGGTCGGCCTCGAAGATACGTTCCATGCCGATGTATTTGGGCACCTGTGTGTTGGCGTGCTTGCCGTCAAGGAAAGTGGGGTTGAGCGTCTGCATGCCGTTGAGCATCGTCTTGTGGGTGAATTTCTTGGCAGCGGTGAGGAATTTGCTGTCGCCAGAGAGTTGGTAGGCGTCGAGCATCGACTCGTTCATGCCTCCGTGCTCGATGCCCAAAAGGGCTTCCATGTCGGTGGCGCTAACCTTGTCCACCACGTTGACGCTCCATTCGGCAAGTTTGATGAACATCTTCTTGGCGGTGGCGCTATTGCCGTAGAGGAAGGCGTCGCGCAGACCGGCAAGGATTTTATGTTCACAATAGAAAGGAACCCATCCGCCGTGGGAGCGTAGGGGACCGGTATTGCCCGTGAAGAGAGCCTTCCAGTCGTTGTTGATGGGCTGTCCGCCGATGAACCCGTAAAGTCCCTCTTTGTTGTTGTCGTATTGGTCTTGGCAGTCTTTCATCACCCCAATCATGTATTCCATGCGCTCGTAGAGCCGCTGTTTCATGTTGCTGTCGTGGCAGGCGGCGTAGGCGAGGGCGAGGGCGGAGAGATAGTGCCCGCCCACGTGTCCTTCAAGGTTGAAACTGTTGTCGCCCCAGTTGGTGAACGATGGGTGGCGGGTGGTCCACTGATAGTATTTGTTTTGCGCGTCGGTGGTGGCACTCAGTCCCGATTGGCGCACATAAGGGGTGAGCAGGCGGTCGACGTCATAGTCGAGCAGCACCTTGAAATTGAGTTCCATGGCTGTTTTCATGGGACCGTCGAGCAGGGTCACCTCTTCGAGGTCGAAGTGCTTGGGATAAAGCTCTGTCTGGGCGCTGGCGGTGGTCAATGTCATGGCCAGTGCGAGGGTGAGGATGTGACGTTGTTTCATCTTTATTAAAGGTATTGTGGTAAATAATATTGGACGAGTGGAATAGGTGTAGGCAAAGGTACAAATTTTTCTTGGTATGGTGAGGGCAAAAGGTGGACAAAAAGCAGTATCCACAGGGTGCTGGTCATCTTTGATTATGTTTTTGTTACATTTCGGGGTTTTTCAGAACGGTGATAGGGGCTCTGTTTTATGGCTAAAAACAGGCTAAGCGGTGTGGAGATGTTACATCGTGGTGTCTATAGGATGAAAGGGTGGCACAAAATATCAAAACGCATTCCCTCCATTCGCAGAACTGTTACAAAATGCCCCAATAGTTTTGTCGTTCTCTTTTTTTTTGCTAATTTAGCCACCGAAAATAAATGCTGCATAATGGAAAAAAGAAGAAGATACCCTGTGGGCATCCAAACATTCTCGGAAATCATCCGGGGAGGCTATGTGTATATCGACAAGACCGATTTGATGTGGCAGATGCAACAACTGAGCAAGTACATCTTCCTGAGTCGTCCGCGTCGTTTCGGCAAGTCGCTGCTCACCACCACGCTGTGCTCGTTTTTCCAAGGTCGGCGCGACCTCTTCGAGGGGTTGAAGGTGATGGAGTTGGAGAAAGAGTGGATATCGTATCCTGTGCTGCACATCGATGTGAGTATGGCAAAAGGGCAGAAAGACGAGGACATGCTTTCTAATGCTCTGTGGAGGCAGTTGGAGCCATACATGGAGCAATATGGTAGTAATCCTTCGGAAAAGACCGCTGGTGCCCTATTCTCTGGTCTCATCCGACGGGCTTATCAGCAGACGGGCGAACAGG